>CAZXXY010000111.1:0-7316 GCA_964644755.1 uncultured Hyphomonas sp.
ATGCGGGCATCACACAGGACGCGGCTGATCGGGTATTCGAGTGCAAATCCATTGCCGCCATGGACTTGCAGCGCATTGTCGGCCGCTGACCATGCGATGCGTGCGGCGAGGAGTTTGGCCATGCCGGCTTCGAGATCGCAGCGTTTGCCGGCATCCTTCTGGCGGGCGGAGAAATAGGTCAGCTGGCGCGCGCCGATAAGCTCGGCCGCCATCATGACCAGCTTGTTGGCCACACGCGGAAACTCATAGATCGGACGTTTGAACTGGTTGCGGTCGAGGGCGTAACGCAGGCCAAGTTCGAGCGCGTTCTGCGCAACGCCAATGGCGCGGGCTGCGGTCTGGATGCGGGCGCTCTCAAACGTCGCCATCAGGTTTTTAAAACCCATGCCTTCAGTATGGCCGAGCAGATTGTCAGCCGAGACAGTGAAGCCGTCAAAGGCCAACTCGTATTCTTTCATGCCGCGATAGCCAAGCACTTCAATCTCGCCGCCGGTCATGCCGTCTGCGGGGAAGGGGTTGGCATCATCGCCGCGCGGCTTCTCGGCAAGGAACATGGACAGGCCGGAAAAGTTATCCGTATCCGGATCGGTGCGCGCGAGCAGGGTCATCATATCGGTGCGGGCCGCATGGGTGATCCATGTCTTGTTGCCGGTGATCGTATAGGTTGCGCCATCATCCGATTTGACCGCGCGGGTGCGTAGCGACCCCAGGTCTGAGCCGGTATTGGGTTCGGTAAACACGGCTGTGGGCAGAATGTCGGCGCTGGCGATTTTCGGCAGCCAGTGGGATTTCTGCTCGTCCGTGCCGCCAATCAGGATCAGCTCGGCGGCGATCTCCGAACGGGTACCAAGCGAGCCAACACCGATATAGCCGCGCGAAAGCTCTTCGGAAACAACGCACATCGCCGTCTTGCCCATGCCGAAGCCGCCAAACGCTTCAGGGATGGTCAGGCCGAACACGCCAAGCTCGGCCATTTCGGTGAGCACCTCCATCGGGATCAGCTCGTCTTCAAGGTGCCATTCATGGGCAAAGGGCATGACTTTGTCATTGGCAAAGCGGTGGAACTGTTCGCGCACCATGCGCAGGGTTTCGTCAAGGCCGGTATTCTCGACCGTTGCGCGGTCGAGCGCCTGGGGCAGCAGGGCGGCTGCAGCGGCGAGGCTGGCCTGGGTTTTGCCGTGCCGGGCGAAGCGCAATATGGCCGGATGGTTGAGCGCGGAGAGGGCATCTGCATCAAGGCCAAGCTCGGCCGGACGGATCAGCTCGGTCTGGGTCATCGGAATACCGCCGGAGAGCTGGGCGCAATATTCGCCGAAAAGGATCTGGCTGAAGACTTGTTCGGCCGGACCAAAAGCATTGTCAGCGCTCAGACGGCCAGCCCATTCGGCCACTTGGCGTAGGGTTTCGACATAGGTCGCGGTCCACGAAAACCCGTGCGCCATGTGCTGATGCTGGTCAAAGGCCTTGCGGTCAGGCTTGCCGCTTGGCGCCAAAGTCTCCGCAGCTGCAGCGCGGGCGGCGTCGAGATAGGTGGCCAAAGCGCCGACGGCCTCGCTCATGGCATCTGCCAGATCCGGAAAAACGGCTTGTATGGTCTCGGTTTCGGCAGTCATCTTCGTGTCCCTTGGCTAATTTTGTATTTGTTCAACCCTATATAGTGCAGTGCAGCATTTGTCAGTGTGCCGCTGCGTCGCAACATAATTCGCCCGACTATGCCGCTATTAAACCGATCGGGGTATTACTGTAATTGTTAGCCCGTAACTTGCATCCATAGGGTAGAATTGACCCTATGGAAGACACTGAGATGGCTGCTCCCAAGCTCCAACTGACGACTTTGCAGGCCGGACGGGCCATTGCAGCCATTATGGTTGTGCTGTTCCATATCGAGATTTTTATCTTTCCCGATCGGCTTTATCCCGGGCAGGGGGCGTTTAAGCCGTTTGAAATCGGCTATTCCGGCGTGGAGTTCTTTTTCGCACTGAGCGGCTTTTTAATGGCCTATATCCATACGCGGCACTTCGATCAGCCTGAACGGGCGGGCACGTATCTGAAAAAGCGGATCGGGCGGATTTATCCGGCCTATTGGGCGCTGTTTCTCCCTTTGGTGTTGTTGTGGACTGTGGTGCCGGATGCGGGGCCGGAGCTTATGGGCTTGGGGGAAGTCCTTTATGATGCGTCCCTTTTGCCCACCAATGGTGAGCCGCTTCTGGCCGTGGCGTGGACACTACAGTTCGAGATGTTCTTTTATCTCATATTTATGCTGGCCATTGTGTCGAGGCGTATCGGGCTGGGCGTGATGGCGCTCTGGTTCGGCCTCTGCTTTATTGGCCTGTTTTTGCCGCAGCGCCCGTTTCCACTGCACTTTATAACCTCCGAATACAATCTGATTTTCCTTGGCGGGATGCTCGCAGCTTACGGATATATGCGGATACCCGCCAAATGGGTGACGCCGCTATTGTTCGGCGCGATACTGGTTTTTGTGAGTGTCGGTCTCGCTGATCTCTACCGTGTCTGGCCGCTGCCGCAGGCATTCCGCACCTTTACGGTCGGCACCGCAGCAAGCCTGATCGTGGCCGCCATGGCCGCCGGAGAAGCCAAGCGCGGCTGGCGGGCACCGGCCTTTCTCAAAGTGATCGGCGACTCGTCCTATTCGCTCTACCTTGTGCACATGCCGCTGATGACGATTGGCGGCGCGCTGATCGTTAAGCTCGGGGTCAATCAATGGCTGCCAATGCCGATTATGCTGGTCGCTCTTGTCGGCGGATGCATTTTGGCGGGCGTGATCATGCATTATGTCATCGAGAAGCCGGTGACGCGCTGGGCGCAGAAGTGGCTGAATTTTTCGCAGCCCGAAATAAGAGATGTGGCCGCACGACTTGGTCGATAGATGAAATTTCACCGATTGCGCAAACCATAATTCCATCTCTTTGTGCCAGAACGGGGCGATAAACCAACCTGTTTGAAAGTGATGGACATGGCCAAGACTGTACTCGTAATTGACGATGACCCGACCCAGCGGCGATTGCTGCAGGCGGCCGTAGAGAAGGCTGGCTTTGCTTGCCGCACGGCCCCTGATGGCGAAAGCGGGTTTGCATTGGCAAGCGACGAGGCCACGGGCGTTGATGTTGTCCTGCTTGATCTGATCATGCCGGGCCTGTCCGGAATGGAGACCCTTGAGCGCCTCTCCGAGCGCCGTCCGGATCTTCCTGTGATTGTTCTGACCGCGACGGGCAGTGTCGATACGGTGGTCAAATCAATGCGCAATGGCGCGACGGATTTCTTCGTCAAGCCCGTCAGCCCCGAGCGGGTTGTCGTGTCCATTCGCAACGCTTTGAAGATGACAAGCCTCGTTGGTGAAGTGAAGCGGCTGGTCAAGCGGGCCGAAGGCGGGCTTGGCTTTGATGATATGATTGCTGGCGCACCCGCCATGCGCAGCGTTGTCAAAATGGGCCAGCGCGGCGCGGCGTCGAACATTCCGATCCTGATCCTCGGTGAGAGCGGTGTCGGTAAAGAAGTGATTGCCCGCTGTATTCAGGGCGCATCCGAACGCGCGGGTAAGCCGTTTGTTGCGGTCAATTGCGGCGCGATCCCCGAAAACCTTGTCGAGAGCATCCTGTTCGGTCACGAGAAGGGCTCGTTTACAGGCGCTGTCTCGAAATCGCTCGGTAAATTTGTTGAAGCCGATGGCGGCACATTGTTCCTTGATGAGGTGGGTGAATTGCCGCTCGACATTCAGGTCAAGCTGCTGCGCGTGCTGCAAGAGGGCGAGGTCGATGCCGTTGGCTCGCGTCGTCCGACCAAGGTGGATGTCCGGATCATCTCTGCGACCAATAAGGATCTGGCCGAGCAGGTCAAAGCCGGCGCGTTCCGTGAAGATCTGTTCTATCGGCTGAACGTGTTTCCAGTCGATGTGCCGTCCCTGCGCGAGCGTAAGGAAGATGTCCCCGCGCTGGTGGATCACTTTGTTACGCGCTTCAATGCGTCCGAAGGCACCCGCATCAACGGAGCCAGTGACGACACTTTGAAAATGCTGTGTGCCTTTGACTGGCCGGGCAATGTGCGCCAGCTGGAGAACTCTGTCTTCCGTGCGGTCGTACTGTGTGAAGGCGATGAGCTGCAAATGGAAGATTTCCCGCAAATTTCGGGGCTGACCCCGCAATTGTCGGATATGCCAAACCTGCCAACACCGGCGAATGATCTGGCTCCCGTTCAAGTGGCGAACACTGGCAACGCCCCGATTGAAATCTACGATGCGACGGGCGAGCTACGCGAGCTTGAAGCGATCGAGCGTGATCTGATCCAGTTGGCAATCGACCATTATGAAGGACATATGTCCGAAGTCTCGCGCCAGCTTGGCATTGGCCGCTCGACGCTTTACCGCAAAGTACGCGAATATGATCTGAATGTCCGTGACAAGAAAGATGTCGGCTAGCGCGCTCGCACAGGCGATGCTGTTATAGTCATCAGGGCCAGTCCTTTCCGGGGCTGGCCCTTTTTGCCTGTGTAAGTGTATGCTGCGGGCATGATGTTTTCAGGAGAGAGTGCATGGGCGAGACAGTGAAAGATTTGGCAGGGCGCAAGGCACTGGTCACAGGGTCGGCAACAGGGCTGGGGGCCTCGATTGCGCTCAGGCTCGCCGAACGCGGGGCAGACGTCATCATCAACTGCACCAAATCGGTAAGCGATGGGGAGGCGAGCGTGGCCGCCTGCCAAAGCGCTGGCGCTCAGGCCCGGCTTGTCGTGGCCGATGTCTCCACTGATGCGGGCTGCAAGAGCCTTGCCGAAGCGGCTGCGCAATGGGGCCGGCTTGATATATTGGTCAACAATGCGGGCATTACCCGTCATGCGCGCAACCATGCCGATCTGGATGCCCTGTCGCGCGATGACTTTATGGACACTTATGCGGTCAATGTCGCCGGGCCATTCCTGATGATGCAGGCCTGTAAGCCGCTTCTGCTCAAAAGCCATGAACAGACAGGCCGTCCGGCCACCGTGTTGAACGTCTCTTCGATTGCCGGGGTGACGGGCATTGGCTCGTCTGTCGCTTATGCCGCCACCAAAGGTGCGCTCAATACGATGACATTATCGCTCGCACGCGCTTTGGCACCGGCCATTCGTGTCAACGCAGTGTGTCCGGGCTTTATCGGCACACGCTGGTTCAAGGACGAGATGAGCGAAGAGCAATATGCGCAGATCGAGCAGGGGGTTGCAGCGTCGGTGCCATTGCAAGTGGCGTCTGGTCCTGACGATATTGCCGACAGCGCTGTCTTCTTTTTGACCGATGCCAGCCGCCATATCACCGGCGAAACTCTGCTGGTCGATGCAGGCATGCATCTGGGCTATGCCCCGCTGGCCGCCCGATAGGGGGTTTCAGACACAAAAGCGGAACGAAGCGTTTGATCGGCGCACGTTCACTGGTCGATTGACCAAAACACTGCCGCAGTTTTGTGCAGCGCAGCAGATTCCACTGCGTCATATGTTGTTTCCAAGGGGGCACCGGTCCCCGCTGGCCTAATTTCTCATTGAACCACGCGAGGGTGGATTTGTAATGAGAGGAATATGAGCCATGTTTAAGAAACTTCTAGGAGCCGGATTTGCGACGGCCTCAATGCTTGCAGTGCCAGCAATGGCGCAAGATGAGGCCGAGCCGCATTTCCTCGGCGGAAACTTCTCCGCAAATGTTGCGATTACGACGGACTATACGTTTCGCGGTATTTCGCAGAGTGCATCCGATGCAGCGTTCCAGGGCGGTTTCGACTGGGCCAGCGATACGTTCTATGTGGGCACCTGGGGGTCGACGGTTGATTTCAATGATGACCTTTTCAATCCGGTGACCGGAGAGCAGATCTCTGACGGGTCTTCCACCGAGATTGATTTCTATGCCGGCTATACACCGAGCCTCGGGGCTTTGAGCCTTGATTTTGGTGTCACTTATTATTTCTATCCAGATGCACCTCAAGGCAGTGATGATGTGATCGTGCCGACGACTCTCAGTGCGGATGAGGCGGCAATTGCGACAGCGCTGGGTGTTGCCCCGGGGGATGTGCTGGTTGATTTTCAGGATCAGAACTATCTCGAACTCAAGGCAGGCGGTAGCTTTCCTGTCGGCCCGGCGGAGATCGGGTTTAACCTGACTTACTCGCCTGACTATTATTTCGAAACGGGCGACATTCTGATCCCGAGCGCGTCCCTGAGCTTTCCAATCGGCGACAGCGTTCCGTTTGCAGGCAGCGAAGCGAGCCTGGCGTTTAGCACGAGCCTGGGCTATCTCGCTTTCCTCGACAATGACATTCCAGGTGGCGGGGGCTTCGGCGAAGACTATTGGGACTTCGGTGCAGGTCTAACGCTCACCTTGTTCGGCATCGATTTCGATGCGCGGTATATTGATACATTCAGCCTCGCGGGCAATGGCTCGACCGGCGTGTTTACCGTGTCGAAGAGTTTCTAGCCTTCGGTTAAGTTGAGTAGAGTTCCTTCCCAAAATTGTGCCGGAGTCTTGTATCTGCAAAATGCAGATTGGAGGCTCCGGCCTTTTTGTGTGCGCTAGCCGAAAATCTGCATCACAAAGAGCCCGCTCACGAGGACAGAGGCCGCTCCGATCCTGCGGCGACCAAACCCTTCCTTGAGCCAGACGGCGCCCATCAATGCCGCCCAGACCGCGGACGTCTCCCGAAGGGCAGTGACAATGGCCGCATCGGTCAGTGTAAACGCATAAAGCGCAGCGCCATAAGACAGCGTGCCGGACACACCGCCAAGCATGCCCGGTTTGAGCTGCGGCCGGACATGTTTCCAAACCTGTCCCCGGCGGAGGAACAAGGTCACCACCGTGATGCCGACCCAGTCGAGCAGAAACAGATATACGATGAACGTAAAGGGCGAAGGCATCTGCCGGATCACGCCTGCATCAACGATCGTATAGGCGCCAACGCCCAGCGCGGTGACCCCTGCCCAGATCAGAGCAGACCGGTCAATCCGTCTCTGCGAGGCGCTGGTCTGGCGACCTTCGGGCAGGGCAAAACTGATCACCGCGAGGCTGGCCAGCACCAGTCCTGCCCATCCGGCAAGGCTCAGATGCTCATCCAATAGGGGCACTGCGAGCAAGGCAACAAGGATCGGCGCACTTCCGCGCATCACCGGAAAAACGCGGGAGAGATCTCCTCTTTGCAAAGCGCGGACAAGACCGGCCTGATAGACCCAGTGAACGCCAAGTGCACCCAACAGGCTCGGCCACAACTCCGCTGGTGGCGGCGCAACGAACGGGGCAAATGGCAATGTGCACAGCGCCATCGTGACCGACATAACCATGCGCGCGGTCA
>CAZXXY010000112.1:0-7301 GCA_964644755.1 uncultured Hyphomonas sp.
AGCCTCCCCCTCACCTTGGCCGTGGCCAAGTGGGTTTGTTATCTGTAGAAGGGTCGGGAAAGTGGGAGACGGTTTGCTCATATGTCTTATCTGATGATTATAGGTGGCCTTGTGCTGCTGTTTCTCGGCGGGGAAGCGCTGGTGCGTGGTTCGGTGGGAGTGGCGCGCCGGCTCGGCCTGTCAGAGCTTGTGATCGGGCTGACACTGGTCGGCTTTGGTACATCGGTGCCCGAGCTTGTCACCAGCCTGCGCGCGGTCAGTCAGGACGCAGCGGGCATGTCGGTCGGCAATGTCGCCGGATCGAACGTTGCCAATATCCTGCTGGTGCTGGGCGTTGCAGCGCTTATTCATCCAATTGTGACCCACCCAAGGGCTTTGGCCCGTGATTTCAGTGTCATGGTCGGGGTGACGCTGCTATTTGCCTGGCTGGTTTACGCCGATCTGTTTACGCAGCCGATCGGGATCGGGCTTGTTGTGCTTCTGGTCGGCTATATGATTGGGTCGCTGATGCTGGACCATGGCGGCGGCGGCGAAGCAGCGGTCATGCATGCCGAAGAAGGCGAGCTGATAGAAACGCCAGACCCCTTGCCGGTTGCGGTGCTTCTGGCGCTGGGCGGGATTGCGGGTGTGGTGTTTGGCGCGCGCATTCTGGTGACGGGGAGTATCGATGTCGCGGCGCAGTTTGGCGTCTCGGAAACGCTGATCGGGCTGACCATTGTCGCTTTTGGCACGAGTTTGCCGGAACTTGCGACCGCCGGCATTTCGGCGATGCGGGGCAAATCCGATGTGGCGCTTGGCACGGTGCTCGGCTCGAATATTTTCAACATATTGGGCATTATTGGCGTCACGGCGATTGTCCATCCGTTCTCGCTGTATGATGGCGGGCCGGGTCTTGCCGGATCGGGCTTCAATATTGGTGACGCGATTGCCGGCGCCACAAACAATGTCGGCCTGAGCTGGACGGACATCTCGACGCTGATCCTGTCAATCTTCCTCGTTTTCCTGTTTGCTTTTACCGGAAAACGCATTGCCCGCTCGGAGGGAGCGATTATGCTTGCGGGCTATCTGCTCTATATGGGCTTCCTGTTCAACATCATTCCAACCCCGTTTACCTCATGACCGACAAACCTATCTACGACACGATCGACCAACTCGGACAGCAGACGGCGCTGCCGCAAAGCCCTGAAGAGGCGGTGCTCGAACGGGTGGCGAACCCGCACAAGGATACCGCTTATCTTGCGCGGTTTACGGCGCCGGAATTTACCTCGCTCTGTCCTGTGACAGGCCAACCCGATTTTGCACATCTGGTGATTGACTATGCGCCGGGTGACTGGCTGGTGGAATCGAAGAGTCTCAAGCTTTACCTGTCCTCTTTTCGCAATCACGGTGCGTTCCATGAAGATTGCACGATTGCGATAGCCAAGAGGCTCGTCGATCTTCTCTCGCCCAACTGGCTGCGAATGGCCGGGTACTGGTATCCGCGCGGGGGCATTCCGATTGATGTGTTCTGGCAGACAGGCGAGGTGCCGAAAGGCTTATGGGTGCCCGATACCGGTGTTGCGCCTTATCGCGGACGCGGCTGACGGGGCGCTAGTCGCCCGGCTCGTCTTCGGTGAAGGCGATCAAGCCGCCTCGTTCGAGCCGCGCCAATAGCAGATCACGCTCTTCAGGCGGCGGTTTATTGATCGCAGCATAAATCCGGCGTTCGATGAAATGTCCCGTGAGGGCAAAGCCCTGACCGAGCATGTCCGGCGTGATCATGGCAGATGGGTCGGTGAGAAACATGGGCAGCGGATAGAGCCGGTCGATATAGTCTTCTGCTTCGGAGCCTTTGACCGCCCTGCCCGTGCGCGGGGAGACATGGGTCAGCCCGTCATTTGCGCCAGAGACAGCGCAGCGGGACAGATCCAGCCCGAAGCCGAGCGCCGAGAGGACACCAAGCTCCCAGCGGACATAGAGCGCTGGCCAGATTTCCGGCTCGCCGAGCAGATCAAGCAGGACGGTTGTTGGTTCAAACAGCGCCGAGCCAGCGATGTCGCCTTCTTCCAATCCATCGCGGAGCAAGCCGGTGATCGCGCTGATAGCGGCCAGGGCTTTGGCGTCTTCCATATGGTCGCCGGCGCGCTCATGGCTGGCTTCGGCGACGTCGAACTTTCCGAGCTGGTTCTCCCCGCGCGCGCTCCATGACAATTCGACTGTATTGCCGGTTTGCAACTGCCCGCGTTTGCGACGGGAGGCCCCGCCATAGACAAAGCCGGAGCGTCGTCCCTTTTCTTCGGTCAGCACGTCAAGGATCAGGCCGCCCTCGCCATAACGGCGCCCGCCCAGCACAAGTCCGCGCTGGTCCCACTCCATCAGACGTCAAACTCCAGACCGAAGTCGACATAACGCTCGCGCTTCTCCTGCCATTTTTCATCGACCTTGACGAAGAGGAACAGGTGGACCTTCCGGTCGAGCAGATCGGACAGCTCCTCGCGCGATGCCATGCTGACAGCTTTGATGGTCGCCCCGCCCTTGCCGAGCGCCATCGCCTTGTGCCCTGCCCGCCCGACAATGACGGCTTGCTCGATCCGCACCGAGCCGTCTTTGAGCTCTTTCCAGCTCTCGGTTTCGACCATGAGCTGATAGGGCAATTCCTGATGCAGGCGCAGCATCAATTTTTCGCGGGTGATCTCGGCAGCAAGAACGCGCATTGGCACGTCGGCTGACTGATCTGTCGGATAGAGCGCAACGCCGTGCGGCATCTTTCTGGCAAGCGCCGAAATGAGCGCATCGATGCCATCGCCGTTCAGGCTGGAGATCATGAAAATCTCCTCATAGACGCCCGCCCCTTTCAACTCGGCGATCAGAGGCAGGACTTCTTCATGGGCAAACAAATCGATTTTATTCAGGGCAAGGAAAACTTTGCGCTGTGACTCTTTAAGGGTCTCGATCACGCGGCGGTCATCTTCGATCGAGAGTTTTTGCGCGGCTGATAGCTGGACGCCTTTGCGTTCATCAACCCAGCTTGCCGCATCAATCAGGTGAACCACCGCATCGGCGTCGGACGCGCCCGCCCAAGCCGCTTTGACCATGGCTCTGTCGAGCCGCCGACGCGCGCGGAAAATGCCCGGCGTATCAATCAGTACGATTTGCGCATCCTCATGCTGGAACACGCCGCGCAAAGGAAAGCGCGTGGTCTGGACCTTATGGGTCACAATCGAGACTTTGCCGCCGACGAGCCAATTGGTCAGCGTGGACTTGCCAGCATTGGGCGCGCCAATGATGGCGGCAAATCCCGCGCGGCTAATGTCTGTTTCACTCATATTGGTTTTGTCTCCAGCCGGTTGAAGAGCGCTCTAGCAGCGGCCCGTTCGGCATCCTGTTTTGATGGGCCTTCGCCCGTTTCCATCTCGTCTGGCCCGACCCGGACAACCACTTTGAATAGAGGTGAATGGTCCGGCCCTGTGCGGCCTTGTACTTTATAGTCGGGCAAATCGAAGCCATGTGCTTGCGCCCATTCCTGCAGCAGGCTTTTGGCGTCTTTGACGCGGGTTTTCGGATTGGCAAATTGTTCGCTCCATGCACGCTCTATGAAACGTCGAGCGACGGTCAGCCCGCCATCGAGATAGAGCGCGGCGATAACCGCCTCGCACAGATCTCCGAGAATGCCGTCCTTGTCCGCCCCGCCGCTTTCGCGTTCGCTCTGGCCGAGGATCAGATAGTCACCCAGAGCCATGGCGCGGGCGGCCTCAGCACATGCAGCCTTATTGACCAGCCGGTTCAGACGCGGGGCCAGCGCCCCTTCGCGTTCGCCCGGGCGGCGCTCATAGAGCCGTTCGCAAATGACGAGCCCGAGAACGCGGTCGCCGAGGAACTCCAATCGCTGATTGGAATGGCGGCCACTGTCGCGCGAGGCAAGCGCGCTAGAATGGGTCATCGCTGTATCAATCAGCACACGGTTCTTGAAAGCGTGACCGAGCCTTTCCTGCACAGCAGCCAAAGCCTGATCTGACAGACGCGGCGCTTTGGGCGCAGCCGCTTTGCGCAATCTGGTGCGCTTTGGGCGGGCCGGCTTCACGCGTCGACCTTTGGCAGAGCTTCGATAATCACTACGGCTTGCGCCCATGGGTAATCATCGGTGATGGTCAGGTGAACATGTGCGGTCATGCCGTCAGGGGTCAGCTTGGCCAAACGCTCTGCTGCGCCTTCGGTCAGCGCCATGGTCGGCGCGCCAGATGGCAGGTTCACAACGCCCATATGTTTCCAGTGGACGCCCATATTCGGCACGCCGGTGCCCAGGGCTTTGGCGCAGGCTTCTTTTGCGGCAAAGCGTTTTGCATAGGTTTCGGCCTGCAATTTGCGGCTGTCGGCTTTCGCAATTTCGGCGTCTGTATAGACACGGGATTTGAACCGGTCGCCCCAGCGGGTCAGCGCCCTGTCAATCCGTTCGATATTGCACAAATCATTGCCAATCCCGATAATCATGCGCCCTGCTCCGCTCTGGCGTCATCCATCAGGGTACGCATCTTCTTCACCGCTTCGCCCAAACCGACAAAGACCGCCTCGCCGACAAGGAAGTGACCTATGTTCAACTCGGTGATTTGAGGGATAGCGGCAACGGCTTTGACGGTGTCATAGGTCAGTCCGTGGCCAGCCTGGGGTTCGACACCGAGACGTGCGGCTTCTTCGGCGCAATTGCGAATGCGGGTCAGCTCTCGCTCGGCAAGCTCGTGTTCGCCAGCCAAAGTGAGCTCGACATAGCGGCCTGTGTGAAACTCGGTGATGTCGGCGCCCATACGGTGAGCGGCAAGCAATTGGACCGGATCAGGTTCGATAAACATCGAGACGCGCGAGCCATTGTCTTTAAGTTTGCGGACATAGCCAGCCAGATGATTGTGTCCACGGGCAGCATCCAGCCCGCCTTCGGTCGTCAGCTCGGCGCGCTTTTCGGGGACGAACATGGCCGTTTCCGGTTTGAAGCGCAGGGCGATGTCGAGCATTTCGGGGGCGGCCGCCATTTCCATATTGATCGGGAGATTTGTTGCAGCGCGAATGCGGTCGAGATCTGCGTCTCGAATGTGCCGCCGGTCCTCGCGCAAATGCAGCGTTATCCCGTCCGCCCCTGCCTCGGCAGCCAGGGCCGCCGCACGTTCAGGATCAGGATGGCGGCCGCCGCGCGCATTGCGGATCGTTGCCACGTGATCAATGTTTACGCCAAGACGGATAGGGTTGGTCATGGCTTATGTCATGGCCCGGCTGCCCGGCTTGACCGGAGGAATAGCGATAAGCTCCGGAGGCAGATCATCTGCGGCATAGTCGGGAAGTTCGACGCTGGCGAGCGCCACAAGCTCGCAGCCAACATCAGCCTTGCCGCCCGAACGGTCGATAAAGCAGGCCCCGCCGACAATCTCGCCCGCCTGGCTTTGCAGCGCGGTGACGGTTTCGCGGAAGGACAGACCGGTGGTGACAATATCCTCGACAATGAGCGCCCGCTCGCCCGCTTTGATCTCGAAGCCGCGTTTGAGCACAAATTCACCGTCGGGACGTTCGGCATAGATGGCGCGGCAACCGAGATGGCGGGCCAGTTCGTAACTCGGGATGACGCCGCCCATGGCCGGACCGACCACGACATCGATCTGTCCGAATGTCTCTTTGAGCTTCGGGGCAAGCGCTTTGCAGAGCGCTTCGGATTTATCCGGCTGCGAAAACACGAGCGCTTTTTGCAGGAAGACAGGGCTACGCCGCCCCGATGACAAAATGAAATGTCCTTCGAGCAAAGCCCCTGCCGCGCGGAATATGTCCAGCACTTCCTCAGTCTTCATCAATCTCGTTCCCTTCCAGAAGGCGTTCGGCCGTTTCAACGACAGCCAATGAACGCAGTGCTGCCAATATCTGCGTCAGCCTTTTAACATCCTCGACCTCGATATCCATCACCAGATCGATATATTCTTCTCGACGCGCGCCTGTCTCGATCCGGATGATATTGGCATTTGCCTCAAAGACGACGGAACACAGATTGACCAGAACGCCTTTCTGGTTGGCCGCGCAAATTTTGATCCGCGAGACGCCGATCGCCTCGGCTTCGGCCAATGGTGTCCAGCGCAGATCGACCCATTGGTCGAGATCGTCCTCATGGTCGGCAAGCTGCGCGCAATAGCTGGTATGGACGGTCAGGCCGCGCTCGGGGGTTTTCAGCCCGATAATCCGGTCACCGGGCAAAGGATGACAGCACTCGCCCATATGCAGGGTGATGCCGCGCGTCAGATCGATACCAGAAACAAGCAAAGGAGCGCTTTGATCGCTCACGCTCAGCTTGTCAGCCCAGCCATCTTCATTCTGGCTGGAGCCCGGGAAAGCGGTTTCGAGGAAATCTGCTGTCCGGTAGCGCCCTCGTCCAATCGCTTCGTGCAGATCGTCTGCGGTTTCAAAACCGGCCTTCATGGCCACTTCCGAGATTTCCACCGTCACCGGGTCAATGCTCTTGCGCCGCAAAGCATGTTCGACCAATTGGCGGCCCAATGTCCGGAATTCGGCGGTTTCGCGCACCCGCACCAAACGGCGCAAATTCGAGCGCGCCCTGGCGCTGACCGTCAGGGCTTCCCATCCGGGAACGGGCGCAGGTGTTTTCGACCGGATGATTTCGACCACATCGCCATTTTCCAATGGGCGACGGAGCGAGCGCGGTTCGCCATTGATTTTGACGCCGATGCAGGTCTCGCCAATGGCCGTGTGGACTTCATAGGCAAAATCGAGTGCCATCGCGCCCTGGGCGAGGATGATGATCCGGCCATTCGGGGTGAAGGCAAAGACGTGATCGCGATACATTTCAAGCTTGGCATGTTCGAGGAACTCGTCAGGGTCGGCACTGTTCTCGATCAGCGCCGAAAAGGCCTGCAGGGACGCGGCGGCATCAATTCCGGCTTTGCGGGCTGATTCCGGATCGAAGCCATAGGAGCTGCCCTTATAAGCCCAATGGGCCGCAACGCCGTCTTCGGCGGTGGCGTGCATGTCTTCGGTGCGGATTTGCAGTTCGACAATGCGGTTGCCCGTGGTGCGGACAGTTGTGTGCAAGGAGCGATACCCATTGCGTTTTGGCACGGAGATAAAATCGCGGAACCGTTCTTCAATACAGTCCCATTTCTGATGCGCTGCGCCGAGCACACGGTAGCAATCCCCGACCCCCTCTTCGATGATGACACGGAACGCGAAGATGTCGGCAACCTGCCGCAGCGAAATCGACCGGCGCTCGAGCTTGCGCCAGATCGAGTAAGGCTGCTTGCGCCTTTGTTGCACCCGCCCCTTGATTCCGGCCTCCTCCA
>CAZXXY010000113.1:0-7242 GCA_964644755.1 uncultured Hyphomonas sp.
CTCTGGAAGTCGGACACGCTGGCGCGGCTCAATCCGCAGCCCGGCGAAAAACTGATCGATGTCGCAGGCGGCACGGGCGACATTGCCAAAGCCTTTATCGAACGCGCGGACAAGGCAGGCAAACGGCGCGGGGTTGCGCCGTCGGCGTCTGCGATTGTCTGCGATATTAATGACGCGATGCTGATGGCGGGCAAAGAGCGCAAGGATATGGCGCAATATGCGGCGCGTATGGACTGGGTGTGCGGGGATGCTGAAGCGCTTCCGTTTCCCGACAAGTGCGCGGATGCGGTGACGATTTCGTTCGGCATTCGCAATGTTGCCAATCGGGACAATGCGCTGGCCGAGTTTCGCCGCGTGTTGAAACCGGGCGGACGCTTGGCTGTGCTGGAGTTCTCGCACATGACCGCGCCAATGCTGCAAAAGGGATATGACGCTTATAGCTTTGCCGTGATCCCGCCGCTTGGCGCGATGGTGGCGGGCGACCGCGACAGTTATCAGTATCTGATCGAGTCGATCCGGCGCTTTCCGAAACAGGATGAATTCGCGGCCGAGGTCGAAGCGGCTGGGTTTTCGAATGTACGCGTAACGAATTTCTCTGGCGGGATTGCCGCTCTGCATACGGGCTGGGCGATCTGATGTTTTCCGCTGTGGCTGATTATTGGCGGCTTTTACGAGCGGGCGTGTCGCTCGTCCGGCATGATGTTGTGCTGCCTGATGAATATAAATCGCGGATGCCGGCGCCGGCGAAACTGGCAGGGCGTGTGGTGCGCGTGTTTGCGGGCGGCGCGAATGGCCGACCTGGCGAACGGCTGGCAACGGCGCTTGAGCGGCTTGGACCGGCCTATATCAAGCTTGGCCAATTTATCGCCACCCGGCCTGATGTATTTGGCGTTGAAGCCACACAGGATCTCTCGCGGCTGAAAGACAAGCTTCCGGCGGTGTCTCAGGCCGAAGCCGAGAAGGTGCTTGTTTCCGAGTTTGACGCTGATCAGGTCGAGACTTTGTTCGGAACGCTGGGGCCGGCTATAGCGGCGGCGTCTCTCGCGCAAGTGCATAAGCTCGGCGAAGGGACGGACGCCAAGGCCGTCAAGATTTTGAAGCCCGGTGTTGACGGTGAGATTAGACTGGAACTGCGCGCCATGAAACGGGCGGCAATGAGGGTCGAAAAACTATCTGTCGAAGCGCGAAGGATGGAGCCTGTCGCATTTATCAACACAGTCGCCGAAAGCATGGAGAAGGAACTCGACCTTTCGCTTGAAGCGGGTGCGACGGATGAATTGCGCGCCATGTCGCTAAAGGATGGGCACTTTCTTGTGCCTGCGGTGGACTGGGAGCGTTCGGGCCGCAAAGTGCTGACAACCGCTTGGGTGGACGGGACCCCTTTGACGACGCCGGGCGTATTTGATCGCGAAGGGCTTGACCGCGTCGCGCTGGCCAATTCGGTCACGCAAGGGTTTTTGAACCATGCGATCCGGCACGGTGTGTTCCATGCCGACATGCATGAAGGGAACATGATCCTGACCGAAGACGGTAAGATTGCCCTGGTGGATTTCGGCATTGTCGGGCGTATCGGCATGACCGAGCGGCGGTTTCTGGCGGAAATTTTGTGGGGGTTTATCCGGCGGGACTATACGCGCGTTGCCGAAGTACACTTTGAAGCGGGCTATGTTCCAGCGGACAAGTCTGTTGGCGATTTTGCTCAAGCGCTGCGGGCAATTGGTGAACCGATCCATGGGAAACCTGCCGAGGAAGTGTCTATGGGACGCCTCTTATTGCAACTGCTCGATTATACCCATCAGTTCGGCATGCATTTGCGGCCGGAATTGGTCTTGCTGCAAAAGACAATGGTCCAGGTCGAAGGTGTCGCGCGCAGCATTGATCCCGCGCATAATATCTGGGACGCCTCCGAAAGCATTGTTTCTGACTGGATCAAGACAGAGTTTGGCCCGGCGGGCGCTGCCAAACTTATTGCCGGAAATGTGCGCGAGGTCACTGATCGCCTCAAGCGTCTGCCAGACATTATGGATCGGATGGAAGCAGCGCTGACAGAGACGGCAAAGCCGGAACCGGCCCAGAAGAGCAAGCCATTTGCACCCTGGTGGGGCTGGTTCGGGCTATTGATTTCGCTGGCGCTGATTGCATATGCGGGTTGGGGTAACGGGTAAACGAAACTCGCCTTAGAGATGAAGGGGCTGGCTGCGCGAGGCGAACGCCCTAGAATTAACCCATGATTAACTTTATCGCCCCCCGCTTCGCCCTTGGTTTTGTTTTGCTAGCGTCAGGTTTCGTCCTTTGTGGCGCAGAGCCAGCCTCCGCTGATGGGGCGCAGTCGGAGAAAGTGGTGATTGTGTCGGGGTTTGAAACGGCCGCGTCCAACCGCACCCGAACCATTGTCAGAACACGTCGGCGCGGCGACAGGCTGGTCATTGACCGTCGCTTTGTTCCGCTTGGCGGAAACAATGAGCTGAACGGTGGCCCTAATGCAGCAACTGGACGCGCTGCAACAGGTCGTAGCCGCGAAACCGTGCAAAATGGCGTACGGGTGATTAATGGCCGCGGATCCTCGCGCAATGTGACCCGGATCGTCAGCACGGGCTAGACCGCACGACTGCCTCTTTAAACTCTTAAGCAATTGCTGCCTAATCAATTGGATTTGAACGGGTGTTGCATCGTTTTATTCAGTATTTTCTGGCACAAGACATAAAATCAATCTGACTGAATTTCGTATGAGCCAAAAACGTATCCTGTTGATCATTGGCGGCGGCATCGCTGCCTATAAGAGCCTGGAGTTGATCCGGATGCTTGGCCGGGCAGGTATTGCCACACGCTGCATCATTACACGGGGCGGGCAAGAATTCGTGACGCCGTTATCTGTGTCGGCCCTCTCGGGAGAGAAAGTGTTTACCGAATTGTTCGATCTCGATGACGAGGCGGATATGGGCCATATCCAGTTATCACGGTCTGCCGATCTGGTTGTTGTGTGTCCAGCGACGGCGGATTTGATTGGTAAAGCGGCAGGTGGATTGGCCAATGATCTGGCGTCAACCACACTTTTGGCCACGGATAAGCCTGTTTTGATGGTGCCGACGATGAATGTGCGGATGTGGGGCCATGCTGCCGTACAGCGCAATGTCGCCCAGTTGCGCGCCGATGGTGTCGAGATCATGGAACCCGATGAGGGGGCTATGGCGTGTGGAGAGTTCGGTCCCGGACGACTGCCCGAAGTTGAGCGTATCGCGGCTTTGATAGAGCAGAAATTATCTGGCAGCGGGCGTCCACTAGCGGGCAAGCATGCGCTGATCACCGCAGGGCCGACACGCGAACCGATTGATCCTGTGCGGTTTTTGTCCAACCATTCTTCAGGGCGCCAAGGGTATGCGATTGCGGGGGCGTTGGCCCAGCTTGGCGCACGCGTCACACTGGTTTCCGGTCCTGTCGGCTTAAGCGCTCCTGTGGGTGTCGATCTTGTCCAGATCGAAACAGCGCGCGAAATGCTTAAAGCCTGTGAAAAGGCGTTGCCAGCGGATGTGTTTGTCTCGGTTGCTGCCGTGGCGGATTGGCGACCGGCACAACAGGCCAAGCAGAAACTGAAGCTGAAGGGGACGGCGAAAAGCGTGTCGCCAGAGCTGGCACTCAAAGAAAACCCGGATATTTTGGCAACTTTATCTCGGAAAAAATCAAAGAGGCCAAAGCTTGTTGTCGGCTTCGCAGCAGAAACAAATGACGTCATACGCCATGCGAAAGAGAAGCTGAAGCGCAAGAAATGCGATTGGATTGTCGCCAATGATGTCTCCGGCGATGTCATGGGCGGGGTTGAAAATCAGGTGTCGCTTATCACTGGTGAGGGCGTTGAGCATTGGTCGCGTGGAGACAAATCGGACATTGCCACTCAGCTTGCCGAGCGCATAGCAGCGAAACTTTCGAACTAGGTCGATCTTTTGTTCGGAACGAAGCCTGTCAGCACTACAAATAACTAGTAAATAGATAAAATTTCAAAGATCTCGGTACCAAGATATTCACCTGGTTTTGTTATTGCCCTCTCAAGAACCCTGCTCGCACTACGAACAGGATGGGTCAGTTGAGGGTATTATGAGTAGCGCAGTGTCGACAAAAAAAGCGAAGAACAAAGCTATTTCCAGCTTCGTTGCGCCATCAATCCCTCCAGAAGTCGCAGGCAGTATTCGTGCCAAACAGCTAAGTTCGGTTACAGGCTTGGTTCCGGCCATCATGATGGCCCAACTCATAAATGGTGCTGTTGTGCTTCTGGCTTTTTGGTCAAGTGGTGCGGAAGGATTGCTCGGCATTTGGGCCACAGCACTCTGCTTGATTTGCGGCGTCACCATGCTGGGCTCCGTTCAAGCCAAGGCCACTATCGAGAAGAAGACCCGATCCCAGCGTAGCATGGACAATATGGCGCGCCGGTCGGCATTCCTGGGGCTGCTTTGGGGGGTCGTTCCCATCATTGTCGTCCCTTATTCAGATCCACTCGGACACATGGTTCTTGGCATCGTTATGTCTGCAATGGGGTTTGCCGGCGGCTTCCTGCTAGGCCGTATTCCGCAAGCAGCCTATGCGTTTCTTGTTCCTCTCATGATGGGGCACATTATTGGTTTGCAGATCGTTGGGACACCAATATATGATCTCATCTCGATCCTGACATTGGTTTACACATTCATTCTTGTGGTTTGTGTTCAGTGGTCGCATGCACGTTATGTCGAGCAGCTTCTTGGCGAGGCAGCCTTGATCGAGCAAGAACAGGTTATCAGTCTCTTGCTTCGGGACTTCGAGGAAACGACGTCCGACTGGCTGTGGCAAACCGATGAAGACGGAACTCTTCTGGGCTTGCAAGAAGGCCTTCAGGGCAACAAGAGACAGTATGAAATCATGCGCAATGGTTCTGAGTTGCTCGAACTGTTTGAGGACTGCGATGGAAAAGCGATCCTTGAAACAAGCTTGCGGCGAAGAACTTCTTTCCGCGATCTGGTGATGCCAGTGGCTAAGGCAGAAGGTGAAGTCTGGTGGTTGCTTACAGGTAAACCTGTGTTTGAGAACGGATTTTTCGCTGGCTTCCGTGGCGTGGCATCGGATGTGACTGCAACCAAGGTCAGTGAAGACCGGATTGCGCATTTGGCGCATTATGATGACCTGACCGGACTGCCAAACCGGGTGACGATGCTCGAGCGGCTGGAAAAAGAAGTCCGCGCGCCTACAGAGGCAGGTTCTCAACGCGCTTTGCTATGGCTCGATCTCGATAATTTTAAATGGGTGAATGATACGCTTGGCCATCCAGCAGGCGATGCTTTGCTGCGTATGGTGGCGGATAGATTACATGAGCACTGCGATCCGAGTGACACGATTGCACGCCTCGGCGGAGACGAATTCGCGGTGTCAATCACACGAAAAGGCGGCCGCCTTGAGATTGAAACATTTGTTGAAAAACTGTCACGGGCGTTGGCAAAGCCATATAACCTTATGGGGGCTGCGGCCAAGTGCAGTGCATCCATCGGTGTACGTATTTTTGACAATACATTGACCGACGCAAGTTCTCTGTTGAAGCACGCTGATCTTGCGCTTTACAAATCCAAAAACAATGGCCGCGCGCGATGGTGTGTTTTCAGCAATGACCTTGAGGACGAGGCGCAGCGTCGTCGCGTTGTTGAGCATGACTTGCAGCGGGCGATCGAGAACAACGAACTGGTTATCCATTTCCAGCCTCAGGTCGATGCCAAAAGCCGTGAATTGATAGGGTGTGAGGCCTTGCTTCGCTGGGTTCATCCCACGAAAGGTCTGATCTATCCGAGCGAGTTTATCGAAACGGCCGAAGATTGTGGATTGATCACGAGGTTGGGTGACTGGGTTATCCGGGCTGCGCTCGAAAATGCCAAGCACTTCCCGGAACATGTACGGATTGCGGTAAATATCTCACCACTGCAGATTCACAGTGCGAATCTGTTCCCGACAATTGTTCATGCGCTTGCAAGCAACGGGATTAATCCGTCCCGGCTCGATCTGGAGATCACTGAGTCTGTGTTGATGACGGATACCAATTTCACAATTGACCGTTTGCACCAGCTCAAGGACCTTGGTGTACGGATATCGTTGGATGACTTTGGAACAGGGTTCTCGTCATTGAGCTACCTTCGGAAGTTCCCGTTCGACAAAATCAAGATTGATAAGAGCTTTATCAGCGATATGGAAACCAGTGAAGACAGCCGCGCCATTACCGTCGCGACGCTCGGACTGGCAAAAGCGCTTGGCTTACGATGCACTGCCGAGGGTGTAGAGACCGAATTCCAGAGCAGGTTTCTCAGCGAACACGGTTGTGATGAGCTGCAGGGCTTTGTGATTAGCCGTGCGCAGCCAGTAGAGAAATTGCAGTTCTATGTGGATATGGAAACGACGATTCAGGAGCGGGTGCCGGTCATCGGTGGACACATTCTAGCTGGTCCTGCGCTGGTTGCTGTCAATGATGATGCCGGGAAAGCTCCGAAAGTTTCCGAGAAAAAGCAGTCTGAAGCTAGCTAAGCTTCCCATTGGCCTGAGCTTTTAGTCGAACCAGGGAATGTCCTGAACGGGTCCATCGCAGCACTGGCGGGCCTTGTTGATGGCGCGGATTGGCTACCCGTTGAGCAATCTCGTCCAGCATGAATCGTGTGACATTCGGCAAATCAAGCTCTGATGTGTCCTCCAGACAGACCCACTGCAAGTCGGATAGCTCGGCACCATCAACCGGAGGACGGTCGTCTATGAGGGCTTGTCGGGCGTCGGCCATGAAAAACCGCGCATCAAAACGTTTGGGGCGATAAGGTGGCGTGATAGCGCGGCCTATGAAGCGCAAGCCATTCAGGCTTGGTATTGCGCTCTGGGCGAAGAAGGCTTGCCAATCCTTGTGAACCTTTACTCCAGAGGCATCGGGCTTGCTCGCGCCGACAATCAGTCCGGTTTCTTCGAAGGTCTCGCGGACTGCCGTTAGGGCGAAGGCCCGCGCTTTGCGCCGTGTTCCAACGGCGAGTTGCTCGGCTGATCGCTCATGTAATTCTGTTATGGCTGGAATACGCCCGTCGCCCGGATCAACACGTCCGCCGGGGAAAACGTATTTGTCTGGCATAAAGCTGTGGCGACCGGAACGTTTGCCCATCAATACTTCGACGGTCTTGCCAGCCGGACGTATCAGGATCAGCGTCGCAGCATCCTTCGGGCGCGGGCTAGGCTGATCTTTCACAATTACATCGCCATCATCTT
>CAZXXY010000114.1:0-7216 GCA_964644755.1 uncultured Hyphomonas sp.
GATGGTGATGATCTAACGGTGAGCGAAGGCACTCCACCTGCCAATGGCACAATCGTGGTCAATGCAGATGGCACCATTACCTACACGCCAAATGCAGGCTTTGAAGGTACGGATACTTTCACCTACACAATCACTGACAGCAATGGTGATACAGATACGGCAACGGTAACAGTGGACGTGAGTGAAGAGCCAACCGGCTTGACGCCACTGCCAGAAGTGCCAGCGCAAATAGGGGAAGATGGGGTTGCACTCACATCCGTCGTGGTGAACCAGCTGTTCGCTGATCCTGAAGACGGAATGCTTACCTTCTCCGGTGGCGCTGATAATCCCGCCTTCTTCATGGTAGCACCTGACGGCACTGTCACAGGCACACCGCCAGCCAATGCAAGCCAGCTTACAAACACCGGCACACCGGGCGTTTATGAAGTGACGGTTATTGCGACAGATGCAAGCGGCAATGAGACGCCGATAACCATCGAATACACCATCACAAACCCAGTGCCAGTGGCTGAAGATGATGCGCTGATGACAACTGAGAGCGCGCCGCTTAATGGCAATGTGCTCGATGATAACGGCAATGGCCTCGATACTGACCCAGACGGTGATGATCTAACGGTCCATTCTGTTGACGGTAATCCTGCTAATGTAGGGGTACCAGTTGAGGGCAGTGCTGGTGGTGATTTCATCATCAACGAGGATGGTACATTCACCTTCGATCCAGGTACTGATTTCGAAGACCTTGGTGCCGGTGAAACACGCGACACGACGATCACTTACACTGTTACTGATAGTGAAGGTGGAACCGATGAAGCAACTGTCACGATCACCGTAACAGGTGAGAATGATGCGCCTCTCTCTGCTGGTCCAATTGAGGCCCAAGAGGGTGTTGATGGTGAACCTATTACGCCAGTTGATACGTCTGAAGCCTTTGTGATCCCAGAAGGGGTGACACCGACCTTCACGGCTGAGAATTTGCCTGAAGGGTTGGAGATTGATCCAATCACTGGTGAAATCACTGGCACACTTGATCCAAGTGCGTCACAAGGCGGTCCTTACCCTGTGACAGTCACAGTGACTTTGCCAAATGGTGAGACCAGCACGACGACCTTCCCGTTCAGCGTGACGAACCCTGCGCCTGTTGCCGAAGACGATACAGCAACAACGCCAATCGATACGCCAGTAACCTTGAACCCATTGGTCAATGATAATGATCCAGACGGTGATCCACTTACCATCACGAATGTGGTGCAGCCTGCCGAAGGCACAGTTGTTATCAACCCAGATGGCACGGTTACCTTTACACCGAACACAGGTGTCACGGGTCCAGTAACCATCGAATACACAATTGATGATGGCAATGGCGGTACAGATACGGCAATCATCACGATTGATGTGGGCGGTATCAACCCTGAGGCCCCTGAGGTGTTGAACCCACCGCAGGAACTCGTGAACAACGATGGTGAGGAAATTACGCCGGTCGATGCATCAAGCTTCTTTGATGATCCACAAGG
Organism: uncultured Hyphomonas sp.; assembly: GCA_964644755.1. GTDB lineage: Bacteria > Pseudomonadota > Alphaproteobacteria > Caulobacterales > Hyphomonadaceae > CALLCD01. The sequence goes on from CAZXXY010000114.1 coordinate 1,512, forward strand.
TGATCCGCTGACATTCACAGCGACTGGTCTGCCGCCGGGACTTGAGATCGATCCTGAAACAGGTGAAATCACAGGTACGATTGACCCATCCGCTTCGGTTGAAGGCCCTTATGAGGTGACCATCACTGCGGTTGATCCAGACGGTAATCAGACCTCTGTATCCATCACGTGGAACGTTGAAAATCCAGCGCCGACCGCAGAAGATGATGCGACCACGACGCCGCTCGATACGCCGGTTACAATCAACCCACTCGTCAATGATGTTGACCCAGATGGTGATGCACTCGAAATCATCGATGTTGTGCAACCAACTGATGGCATGGTTACGATCAACCCAGATGGAACGCTAACCTTTACACCGAATACAGGTGTCACAGGTCCGGTTACATTTGAGTACACGGTTTCAGACGGTGAGGGCGGTATTGATACAGCAACCATCACGATTGATGTCGATGGCGATAATCCTGACCAGCCTGAAGTTGTAACGCCTATTCCGTCACCAGAAAACAATGACGGCGAGACCATTGCACCAATTGATCTAACCGACTTCATTGAAGACCCGAACGGTGATCCGTTGACTTTCACAGCCACTGGTCTACCTCCGGGCTTGGAAATCTCTCCAGAAGGCGTGATTACAGGCACCCTCCCAGCTGATGCTTCTGAAGATGGCCCGTATACTGTAACGGTGACGGCGACCGATCCAGAGGGTAATCAGATTACCACAACGTTCCCATATGTTGTGAACAACCCAGCGCCTGTTGCTGAAAATAACATTGCAACGACACCACTAGAGGTGCCTGTTACAATCAATGTACTGGCAAATGATAGTGACCCAGATGGCGATCCGCTAACTGTAACGGTGCCAATGCAACCTGCTGAAGGCACAGTTGTGGTCAATCCAGATGGTACGCTGACCTTTACACCGAATGCAGGGGTCGAAGGACCTGTCACATTCACCTACACCATTGATGATGGTATGGGCGGCACAGACACGGCGACAGTCACCGTTGATGTGACCAATGAGCCAACAGGTCTTGCACCGCAGCCACAGGTTCCAACCATCGAGACGGAAGACAGCGTTCTTACAGGTCCAATTGATGTGTCTGGATTGGTCGAAGACCCAGATGGCGATCCGTTGACCTTTACATCCAGCCCGTCAAACCCACCATTCGTGACCGTGTCACCAACAGGTGAGATCACGATTGATCCACCATCTGATGCGAGCCAAGGCACCAATGTGCCTGGTGGTCAACCAGGTGAGTATGTGGTGACGGTTCTGGTCGATGATGGTAACGGCGGCACGACAGAAATTCGTGTGCCAGTGACGATCACGAACCCGCCACCTGTTGCAGAAGATGATGCTGTGACAACGGATGAAGATACGCCGTTTATGGGCTCCGTCTTCACAGACAATGGCAATGGTGTCGATAATGACCCAGACGGTGACATGTTTACCGTGAGTGAAGTCAATGGCGATCCAGCTAATGTTGGTCAACCAGTTGACGGCTCTGATGGTGGTTCCTTCACCATCAATGCTGATGGCAGTGTGAGCTTCGATCCAGAACTCGACTTCCAAGACCTCCAAGTGGGTGAAACCCGCGATACAACTATCACCTACACCATTGATGATGGTGAGGGTGGTACGGATACAGCAACGGTGACGTTGACTGTAACAGGTGCCAATGATGCGCCGATCATCATTGATCCGATGAACCCACCAGTGCCGGGTGAAGAGCCTCCGGTTGTTGAACTTAGCACCCTAATCCCACCACTTGAGGGAGAAGATGCAAGCCCACTTGATCCGGTCGATATTTCGCCATTCCTTGGCGATCCAGATGGCGATCCTGTGACAACCTCAGGCGGTCCAAACAACCCACCATTTGTGACAATCACACCGGAAGGTATGATCTTGATCGACCCACCATCGGATGCAAGCCAAGGCACCAATGTGCCAGGTGGTCAGCCAGGTGAGTATGTTATCACGGTTGTATTGAGTGATGGCATGGGCGGTGTAACGGAAGTGGAAGTGCCACTGACAATCACCAACCCACCACCGGTTGTTGTTGATGATACCTTCTCGATTGAAGGTGAGGATAGCGTCTTATCAGGACCGACCGACATTACGAGCTTGGTGAATGATCCTGATGGCGATGACTTGACCTTTACGGCAGACCCATCGACTCCATCATTCATTACCGTGTCACCAACAGGTGAGATCACGATTGATCCACCATCTGATGCGAGCCAAGGCACCAATGTGCCTGGTGGTCAACCAGGTGAGTATGTGGTGACGGTTCTGGTCGATGATGGTAACGGCGGCACGACAGAAATTCGTGTGCCAGTGACGATCACGAACCCGCCACCTGTTGCAGAAGATGATGCTGTGACAACGGATGAAGATACGCCGTTTATGGGCTCCGTCTTCACAGACAATGGCAATGGTGTCGATAATGACCCAGACGGTGACATGTTTACCGTGAGTGAAGTCAATGGCGATCCAGCTAATGTTGGTCAACCAGTTGACGGCTCTGATGGTGGTTCCTTCACCATCAATGCTGATGGCAGTGTGAGCTTCGATCCAGAACTCGACTTCCAAGACCTCCAAGTGGGTGAAACCCGCGATACAACTATCACCTACACCATTGATGATGGTGAGGGTGGTACGGATACAGCAACGGTGACGTTGACTGTAACAGGTGCCAATGATGCGCCGATCATCATTGATCCGATGAACCCACCAGTGCCGGGTGAAGAGCCTCCGGTTGTTGAACTTAGCACCCTAATCCCACCACTTGAGGGAGAAGATGCAAGCCCACTTGATCCGGTCGATATTTCGCCATTCCTTGGCGATCCAGATGGCGATCCTGTGACAACCTCAGGCGGTCCAAACAACCCACCATTTGTGACAATCACACCGGAAGGTATGATCTTGATCGACCCACCATCGGATGCAAGCCAAGGCACCAATGTGCCAGGTGGTCAGCCAGGTGAGTATGTTATCACGGTTGTATTGAGTGATGGCATGGGCGGTGTAACGGAAGTGGAAGTGCCACTGACAATCACCAACCCACCACCGGTTGCAGTCGATGATAATTTTGAAACACTCAATGTCGATCTTGTTGAAGGCAATGTCCTTGATAACAATGGCAATGGTGCTGACTTTGACCCAGATGGTGATCCGAACATAGCAGTCAGCGCTGTTAATGGTGACCCAGCAGGATTGGGGCAACCGATCCAAGGCAGTGAAGGCGGAACCTTCATCATCAATGCGGATGGAACATTCACATTTGATGCAGGCGATGACTTCAATGATCTAACAAGTCTTGAAACAAGGGTCACTTCGATTACCTATACCATTTCCGACGGCAATGGTGGTTTCTCAACGGCCACGGTTTTTGTTGAGGTTAGCCCGAGTGCCCTTAACATCATTTTGCCGGAGCCGGTCGATCCTGCCGATGTTGAAGTTGATGACATTGAGCGCGACGATATGGCTTGGCTCGCCGACTTCAAAGACGATGGCAATGACGATGATCGCCGCAGTGAACTTCCCGATGACTTTGGACTTGATATATATGCCGGTCACAGTTCACTTGCGACAATTACGGTAGATGGTGTGAATGCGAACGATGCAATCATGTTCCACACATTAAAAACCGAATTGGATGTGATCTATTTGAACGTAGATCCGACAAATCCGAGCACGACGATTGAGCAGGTTAAATTTACTTTGGATGATGGAAGCGAACTTCCAGTATTCGCCAGCCAAATCAATCCACGGGTGTTGATGATAGAAGTGCCTGCAGGTTTGCAAGAACTTCCATTAGCAATAACCACCACGTTGGACGATGGCATCGAAATTTCAGTTACTCTGAACTTAGATGTTAGCGGTGCAACGATAGAAGACCTGAAACGTTTAGAGACGTCACAGAACGCGTCCGGCGAATCAGTTGGAAATACCACGACCCAAAATGATGCAAATGCTCCACTCAATCAACAATTGGAAGCGGCGCGTCAAGTTGGGGATAAAGAAGTATCCCAAATAATTCAATCACTTAAAGGCTAGTAGGATGAAAAATAGAAGTTTCGCCTCAACAGGGGGTTGTATTTTTAATAATACAACTATAACGATTATATGCGTTGGCAATACACCTATAACGTGTGTTAAAAAGGGGCATGAATCATGAAGACATTTACATTAGCAACCACAGCATTATTTACGCTCTTTGCAGGATGTGCGGTTCAACCCAATGCGTTATCTGAGGTTGAAATTGTCAATCTTGCTGAAAACAATCGCGCAAATGTAACAGCTAAACAAGAGCCTGTTACACAGTCCATTGATCTTTATGAAGCAATGGCGCGTGCGCTAAAATACAACCTCGATCATCGCGTGGAAGTGCTCAATGCAGCGCTTGCAATTGATAATTTGAAGGTGAGTAGTTTTGACCTCCTGCCAAGGGCGGTTGTGAACTCAGGATATACTGGCAGGAATAATTTCTCCGGAGGGATTAGTCAATCACTCCTCACCGGTCAGCAAAGTCTGGAACCATCAACGTCATCTGAACGTCAAGTCGGCAATGCAGATGTTGCTCTTTCTTGGAATGTTCTTGATTTTGGTTTGTCGTATATTCGGGCAAAGCAGGGGGCAAATGAGGCTTTGATTGCCGAAGAACGCCGCCGTCGTGTCATTCAAGAAGTTGTACGTGATGTACGCGCGGCTTATTGGCGAGCGGTGAGTGCCGAACGGCTTCATAGTCGCCTGTCTGGCCTTAAAGGCCGGGTCAGTCGCGCCTTAAGCAATTCGCGTAAACTTGAGCACTCAGGAGCAACCTCGCCGGTTACCGCTTTGACTTATCAGCGCGAGCTTCTCGATATTCAACGTCAGATAGAAGATCTGTATCAAGAGTTGAAAGTTGCCAAAGCAGAACTTGCTCGATTGATGAACTTGCGCCCGACCGATCATTTCAATCTGGTAGTGCCAAAACGCACGAACCGCCACATCAAGCTCAATGTATCTTACGATGATATGGTGACGGTCGCCTTGGAAAATCGCCCAGAGCTTCGTGAGTTGGCCTATCGTAGTCGCATCAATAAGCTTGAGGGTAAAGCGGGCTTGGTTGAATTGCTGCCTGGTATTGAAGTCTTTACAGGCGCCAATTTCGACAGCAATGATTTGTTGTTTAACAACAATTTCCTGCAAGCCGGTGCACGGACCAGTTGGAATCTTATCCAAGTGTTCAGTCTACCAGCGAAGAAACGGGCCAATAAAACGCGCGGCGAAATTATTAAAACGCAAGCGCTCGCTATGACAATGGCGGTTATGGCCCAAATCAATATTGGCCGTGTGCGCTTTCACCATTTGCATCGCAAATATCACACCGCGGGCGAATACCTCAATGTGCAACGCAAGATCTTACGTCAGGTGCAGGTTGCAGCATCCCGTGATGCAGCAAGTGAGCAGTCTCTTATTAGAGAAGAGATGAACACACTCGTTGCGTCGGTTCGATACGACATCGTGAATGCAGATATGCAAAACACATATGGTGAAATATTCGCAGCCATGGGTGTCGATACGCAAGGTGCCAATTTGACGGGTAATGAAAGTGTTTCGCAGCTTAAGCAACTGTTGCGTGATGATTGGCTGGCAAATGGTTTAAGGCCAGCGCCGAAGGTCAACTAGTGCATCGAAGTTGAGTGTTTTGAAACAA
>CAZXXY010000115.1:0-6976 GCA_964644755.1 uncultured Hyphomonas sp.
TAGTGCTGGCTTTCCGGCGTGGTGACTTTCAGCCCGTCAATCGCGTCCGTCACTGTGATCTGGCAACATAGGCGCGAGGTCGGTTTCACGTTTTCCGCAAAATCGAGCATGGATTGCTCCATGGCTTCCGGCGAGCCAACCTTGTCGGCAAAAGCTTCGTCAACATAGACATGGCACGTCGCACAGGCACAGGCCCCGCCGCAGTCCGCATCAATGCCCGGAACGCCATTTTTGACGGCCACTTCCATGACGGTTTCACCATTTTTGCCCTCGATTTCGCGTTCGGTGCCTTCATGGTCGATATAGGTAATTTTAGCCATGGATCTGGTTCCTTTTTAGCCAGCTGCGCGTGCAGCCAAGTCTTTCATTGATAGGGATGTATCCTGCAATTCGGCGGGCGCAAGGGATTGGCCTGAAATAATCAGCTTTTTTGTCACGATGAATTCTGGCGCAGCATTGACCGCATCAACCGCGATTAATTGGCCAGAACGGAAGTAAAATACCGCAAAACGCCCTGTTTCGGGGTCGCCGCGCACAATATGCTCGTCATATCCCTCGCTCAGCCCGGCAATCTGTAATTTCGCATCATACTGGTCAGACCAGAACCATGGCACATCCAGCTTCGGCCGCTCGCGTCCTGTAATAGCTGCGGCAGCAAGCTTACCCTGCTCAATGGCATTGTGAACGCTTTCGAGCCGCCCTGTGCGGCCATAGTGGACGAGGGGACGTACTGTGCAGTCTCCGGCAGCGAAAATTCGCCTATCACTTGTGCGGGCGTCTTCATCAACAAGGATGCCCCCGTTGCAATCAAGTTCCGCAGCCTCGGCCAGCTCCGAATTGGGCAAAATACCTATACCGATCAACACAATATCTGCGTTCAGTCGGGTGCCATCGGCCAATTCGACGGAATTTATCCGCCCATGCTCGCCATGCAAAGCCGTGAGCGTCGCGCCGGTCATGATCCGGACGCCATTTGTCTCATGCAGCTTTGTGTAAAATTCACTCATGACGGGGCTGGTCACGCGGGCCAGAACGCGGTCGGCCATTTCCAGAACGGTGACAGTCGCCCCCAATTGCCGCGCCACAGCCGCCGCTTCAAGCCCGATATAGCCAGCGCCGACGATAACCATGGCTTTGCCTGCAGTTACAACAGGTTTCAGCCCGTCGACATCGCGTAAATCGCGCAATTCGTGCACGCCCTCAAGTTTGGCCCCCTCGAGCGGTAATGGCCGTGGCCGTGAGCCGGTGGCGAGCACCAGGGCGTCATAAGAGACTGCCGAGCCGTCACTGAGCGAGACACTGCGCGCCTTCCGGTCAATGGCCTCCGCCCGAATGCCCAGACGGGTCTCGACATTCTGTTCGGCATACCATTCGGCCGGTTTGAAATAGAGCCGTTCTTCGTCCATTTCGCCCTTTAAATAGGCTTTCGAGAGCGGTGGACGTTGATAAGGCAGTGCCGTTTCTTCGCCTATCAGGCGAATTTTGCCGCCAAACCCCCATTGTCGGGCACTGGCAATCGCTTGCGCAGCCGCCTGTCCGCCGCCAATGACGAGAAGTGTATCGCTATCTGTTAGGGGCAAGTCCGGTCTTCCTTTAAGTCTCGCGGATAATAATGACGCATGCGTCACATTTCAAGCCAAATCAGCCTTTTTGCGAGGCAAATTGCGCCTCCACCCAATTGCCCATGCGGACAATTGCCGTGCGCGCATCGGTTAGCATGGGGTAGAAAAAGTGAAAAACATGCACCATATCCGGCCAGATTTCGAGCGTCACCGGCACTTTCGCAGCGCCCGCACGCGCCGCCAGCATCGTACTGTCCGACAGTAAAACCTCTTCGGACCCGACCTGGATCAGCATAGGCGGCAATCCTGCCAGATCAGCATTCAAAGGGGAGGCCAGCGGCGTTTTGGCATCCGCCCCGTTAAGGTAAAGGCCCGCCATCATATCAATACCGTCTTTGGTCACCATTGGGTCCACCTCCGCCTTCGTCCGGTAGGCCGGTCCATCATTGGCAAGGTTCACCCAGGGCGAAATCGGCGCCAGGGCTGCGGGCAGGGGCAGTCCGGCATCTCTAATACTGACGGCTACAGCCATGGTTAACCCGCCGCCAGCGCTGTCGCCCGCAATCAGCATGTTTGCAGGGTCGACCCCCATATCAAGCAGCGCCTTATAACTTGCCAGCCCGTCATCCACAGCGGCCGGAAACACCGCTTCTGGCGCCATACGGTAATCCATCGAATAGGCGGTCGCTTTCATCGCACTGGCCAGCTCGGACACCATGCCGCGATGCGAGACGGGGCTCCCGATGACATAGCCGCCGCCATGAAAATACAAAAGCGTCCGGCCTTCGATGGCGTTTTCCGGTGTCAGCTTCAACCCCGCCACCCCGCCAAGCTCGGTGTCTTCAACGCTCACGCCTGCGGCCACCGGCATCGCGCCTCCGGCCTTTTCATAGCCTGTGCGCATGTCTTCCCATGACGGGTCAGGGCCATCATCGGCCCGCGACGCGGCGAGGAAAGCCCGAACGGCTTCGATTTCGGCAGGATACTTGGTCATAGCGCAGCTCCAGTAAATAGCGGTTTGACCACCACTCTAGGCGGCGGCCGTCATTGCGCAAGGTGGCGCTGGGGAAACAAGCGGTTTGCTCTCGACGGCTGAACCGCGTGCCTACATCTGCATGGTCCAGCCTTCAACGCCCATCGCGGCCTGGCGGATCGCTTCTGACAGGGTCGGGTGAGCGTGGCAGGTGCGGGCGACATCTTCAGAGGCTGCGCCAAATTCCATTGCCACGCAAAGCTCGCCAATCATTTCGCCAACCCCGATGCCCATCATATGCGCGCCGAGGATCTGGTCTGTCGCCGCATCGGCAAGGATTTTAACGAAACCATCGGTCTGATGGTTCGTCCGTGCACGGGAATTGGCCATGAACGGGAATTTGCCCGATTTGTAAGCAATGCCCGCGGTTTTCAGCTCTTGTTCGGTTTTGCCGACCCATGCGATCTCCGGGCTGGTGTAAACCACGCTGGGCACCAGATCATAATTGACGTGCCCCGCCTTGCCGGCAATCAATTCCGCCACAGCGGCGCCATCATCTTCTGCCTTATGAGCGAGCATCGGGCCGTCAATACAGTCGCCAATTGCCCAGACGCCGTCAGCGACTTTGAAATGGTCCGTTGTTTCTATTACGCCGCGCGGACCGGTTTTCCCGCCCACGGTTTCAAGGCCCAGCCCATCCGTATAGGGCCGCCGTCCAACCGACACGATAACCACATCGGCATCGAGTGTTTCTTCTGCGCCGCCACTGGCTGGCTCCATCGAAACGTTCAGGCCGGATGCGAGTTTTTCAACGCCGGTCACTCTCTGTCCGAGCTTGAACGTAAAGCCCTGTTTTTTGAACGTCCGCTGGGCGGTTTTGGCAATTTCATCATCAGCCCCGGGCAGGATGCGGTCGAGATATTCGACCACTGTCACCTCGGCCCCAAGCCGCCGCCAGACCGAGCCAAGCTCCAGCCCGATCACGCCTGCGCCGATCAGGACCAGTTTCTCCGGCACGCTTTTCAGCGCAATCGCGCCGGTATTCGTCACCACGCGCTCTTCGTCAATTTCGATGCCGGGCAGGTTTGACGGCTCGCTGCCAGTTGCGATGACAATGTGCTTTGTCGTCAGGCTTTGGCGTTTGCCGCCCGCGCCCAACACCTCAACCGACCCCGGACCGGTGATCGTGCCCTTGCCCTGAAAATGGGTCACTTTGTTTTTCTTCATCAAAAAAGCAACGCCCTCGGTGAGCCCTTTTACGGCATCATCTTTTTGCGCCATCATCGCAGCAAGGTCGAGTTCCAGCTGCCCCACCTTGATACCCATACCGGCAAAATCATGCCTGGCGGCGTCAAACATTTCTGAGGCATGCAGCAAAGCTTTGGACGGGATACAGCCGACGTTCAGGCATGTACCGCCCAGCGTGTCGCGCATTTCAATGATCGCGGTCTTGAGGCCCAGCTGGCCAGCTCGAATGGCGCAATTATAGCCGCCGGGGCCACCACCGATGATGACGACGTCGAAAAGGTCTGACATAGAATTTTACCTGTAAAAGAGTAGGGTCTGGAACTCTGGTCCAAACTAGCTCTTTACGCGCCCAAATCAATGCAGGATTTCAGAAATTTAGGCTTGCTCACCGCTTCCGGCACTGTTTGCAGGTGCAGACGCATTGGCATCAGCACGTTCTTTTTCCAATTCGGACTGTCCTCGCGCCACCATAATGCCCAAAAACAAAGCCGTCATTATAAAGAGGATAATGATTTCATCTTGCCACAGCGATTTGTCCGCGCCCATGGCGATCATGGCAATCGTCAACACGCCCATCAAAAAGGCTGCAATACCGGCAAGCCAGGCGCCGCCTCTAAGTTCGATAAGTGCGGCAATGCCGGCGACGAAAGCTGCGACCGAGGACATCACTCGAACGCTGAACGCAACATCGAATATCTCGTTCATCGGGCTGCCATTGCCCAATTGCAATGCAATTGCAGACCAAGCGCCCCAAAGGAGCCATCCGCCCAGCAGGCCAATAATGACCCCGCAAATCTTGCCCTGATCCATATCTTTCTCCAGCCGAAATGGCTTTGTTGCGCGTAATCTACCACGAGCGCCTCAAAAAAGGGTAAAGGCCACAGTTAAATTTGGAGGGAATTAGCGGTTTTTTCGGGCCAGCGCGCGGCGGCCATGAGCGGCAAAACTCTCCCGTTGCCGGGCAATGGCGGCTGGAACGGGTTTGCGGCGACGCGGCGGGCGTTGTACGACCACCGGCGCGTGAACATGAACAGGATCTGGCTGGCTCCGGACGATGACTGGCGCGGGTTCAGGGCGCTGCTTTTTGGGCGTCAGGGCATGGATGACGGGCATCAGAACCAGAGCAAGTGCGGCCGCTCCGATCACCATTTGCTCGAACGTGTTCGGGGCTTGCCACCATCCCGCTGAAAAATCGAACAAAGTCAGGAACGGGAAGCCCAGAACCGAGCCGAGGACAAAACTTGTAAAAGCGCCCCGGGCTTTGCGCTGGATCAGGGTCGAGCAGGCATAAAAGCAAAGCGCGGCGAAAAAATACAATCCGCCATAAAACAAACCCAGCTGGCGCCAATTGATCAGGCTGCCAACCTCGGAAGAACTGCTTGTACCGTCAGATACCAGTGTTGCAAGCGCGAGCGCAGATGGCCAGCGCACGGCCATAATCGCCAGAAACGCAAAAGCTATGGCGTAGAACGCGGTGATGAGGGCAACGCACAGACGGGTCATCTGACAAGGTTAACCAAACATGCTTGATGTTCGGTGAACGCTATTGGGCAAATTTTGTCCATCATCCCGATCATGGCCCCGGCAGAGTCTTTTTCCAGCGCGACCAAACTTGAGGCGAATCGCCCGATTCCTGCCCGCGCTTTGGTCAACAGGCCGTGTTTTCATATCTGACTGCCTTGGTGAGGCGGCCAGGTCGCCGTCTTGGGGGCAGGGTGCTTCCGGATGCGGGCGAGGCTGCCTGCCGATCACTGCAATGAGGATGAAGATGATGCAAGTAGCACGAAAACTGGGGACAAAGTGTGCAGGGTTGGGGCTCTTGGCTCTTGCAACTCTGAACGCGAGCGCATTTGCTCAGGAGGCAAGTGTGGAAGAGCGCCTTGCCGCGCTGGAGGGCCAGGGGTCTGCCTATGTAGACAACAGCTATCTGTTTTTGATTGGCGGGCTGATCGTCATGTTCATGGCGGCGGGCTTTCTTTGCCTTGAAGCCGGACTGGTCCGGTCAAAAAATGCCGCCATGCAATCGACAAAGAACGTTGCCTTGTTCTCGATTGCCGGATTGATGTTCTGGCTTGTGGGCTACAATATGGCCTATCCCGGAAGCACAATTCTTGGCGGCCTGTTTGGTATTCCCGACTTTATCTGGACGCCGGGTGATCCTGCGACATCTGACGGCGACTATGCGTCGGCCTCTGACTGGTTCTTCCAGATGGTCTTCGTTGCAACGGCTGCGTCGATTGTATCGGGCACCGTGGCCGAGCGGGTCAAACTCTGGCCCTTCCTGATCTTTACCGCAGTGCTAACGGCATTCATTTACCCGATCGTGGCCAGTTGGGAGTGGGGCGGCGGCTATCTCGATAGTGCTTGGGGCTTCTCTGACTTTGCCGGATCAACGCTTGTCCACTCGACCGGCGGCTGGGCGGCTCTGATTGGCGCGATCATCATCGGGCCACGTGCGGGCAAATATTTCGGCAAACAGGTCAATCCGATGCCGGGTTCGAACATTCCTTTGGCAGCGCTGGGGACATTTATTCTCTGGTTCGGCTGGTTCGGGTTCAATGGGGCGTCACAATTGGCCGCTGGAACCATTTCCGACATCAACTCCGTTGCGATCATCTTCGCCAACACAAACATGGCTGCAGTTGGCGGTGTTCTGGCTGCAATGATCCTGACATCCGTGCTCTACAAAGGCAAAATTGACGCAACCATGGTGTTCAATGGCGCAATTGGCGGCCTTGTCTCAATCACAGCAGAACCGCTTGCACCGAGCATGGGCGCAGCCCTCCTGATCGGCGGCGTTGGCGGTGTTCTCGTCGTGCTCACTGTGCCTCTGCTCGACAAGTTCAAGATCGATGATGTTGTCGGTGCCATTCCTGCCCACCTTGTGTGCGGCATCTGGGGCACGATCATTGTCGCCGCCTCCTACGGCAATGCGATCATGCCGCCGGCACCCGATGCAGATGGCGCCATCGGTGTCAGCTATGTCGGCCAGCTCGTCGGTGTCGGACTGACCGGCCTGTTTGTCTGCATCGCAGCAGCCATTGTCTGGACCTTGCTGAAAGTCACCGTCGGTGTGCGTGTGTCGGATGAAGACCAGATGCTCGGCCTTGATAAGGCAGAGATCGGTCTCGAAGCCTATCCGGAATTCGCAACCACGAGCCGCTAAGGCCCCGGCGACATCCGTGCAGCGCCA
>CAZXXY010000116.1:0-3635 GCA_964644755.1 uncultured Hyphomonas sp.
CATGGTACAACTCACTCTCCCAAAAGGCTCGAAACCAATTTCTGGCAAAGCCTGGCCCAAGCCTGAAAAGGAAAAGGGCTCAAAGATCAAGAAGTTCAAGATCTATCGGTATAGTCCGGACGAGGGCGGTAATCCGCGCTGGGACACCTATTTTGTCGACACGACGAAATGCGGCCCGATGGTGCTCGATATTCTGATCTATATCAAAAACAATATTGATCCGACCCTCGCCTTCCGCCGGTCCTGCCGCGAAGGCGTATGCGGCTCCTGCGCGATGAATATTGGCGGACAAAACACAATTGCCTGCACCAAGGGCTGGAACGAGGTTGCCGGATCGACAATCACAATCGCGCCCCTGCCCCATCAGCCGGTTGTGCGTGACCTTGTGCCGGACCTGACACAGTTTTACGCCCAGCATGCCTATGTGCAGCCTTTCCTGAAAACGGATTCGCCCGCGCCGGGCACAGAGTGGAAACAGTCGGAAGAAGACCGCGCCGAGCTTGATGGCCTGTATGAGTGCATTCTGTGCGCTTCATGTTCAACAAGCTGCCCGTCTTATTGGTGGAATGGCGACAAATATCTTGGGCCAGCCGCACTCCTGCAAGCCTATCGCTGGCTGATCGACAGCCGCGACGAAGGCACCGGCGAGCGGCTTGATGATCTTGAAGACCCGTTCAAGCTCTATCGTTGCCACACGATTATGAATTGTGCGCAAGTTTGCCCGAAAGGCCTCAATCCGGCCAAGGCGATTGCCAACATCAAACATATGATGGTCGAGCGGGTGACTTAAGACACGCGGCAAAACGCAAACATTAAAAAAGGCGCGCTACGGTTTTCCCATAGCGCGCCTTTTGTTTTTACAAGATGGCTTAAACGGTGACGACGACCTTGCCCTTGGCGCGGCGTTCCATCAGTTCGGCAATGGCCGCGCCCGCCTCGGCAAGCGGATAAGTGCTCGAGACGTGCGGCTTGATCTTGCCCTCGGCATACATGCCGAACAGGTCTTTGACATTGGCCATATGGCCTGCCGGATCGCGCGCCACGGCTGCGCCCCAGAACACGCCGCGCACATCGCAAGACTTCAGCAGTGTGAGATTGAGCGGCAATTTCGGGATGCCTGCCGGAAAGCCGATGACGAGGAAGCGCCCTTCCCAGTTCATCGCCCGCAGGCTCGGCTCTGAATACGCCCCGCCAACCGCATCATAAATAATGTCCACACCGCCGCCGGAGACTGTTTTGATCTCGTTCGAGAGCGCCTTCTGCTCGTCGCGGCCAAGCTCTCCGCCTGGATAGATCAGGCCTTTGTCCGCGCCCTTTTCAAGGCAAAGATCAACCTTGTCCTGTGTCGAGCAGGCGGCGATCACTTCAAGCCCCATCGCCTTGCCAAGCTCGACCGCTGCCAGACCAACTCCGCCCGCAGCGCCAAGGATCAGCAGCTTCTCGCCAGCTTTCGGATTGGCGCGATCCTTGAGCGCATAATAGGACGTGCCATAGGTCAGAACGAAGGCGGCCGCTTCTTCAAATGGCATCTCGTCGGGGATGGGGGTCACCCCATGCGCTGCGGCGACGACTTCTTCGGCCATGCCGCCATGTCCGGTCGAGGCGAGCACGCGATCGCCTACTTTGACATGGGTAACCCCCTCGCCTACGGATTTGACGATTCCGGCCACTTCGCCGCCCGGAGAAAACGGGCGCGGCGGTTTGAACTGGTACATATCCTTGATGATCAGCACATCAGGATAGTTCACCCCGCACGCTTTGACAGAGATAACCACCTGCCCTGCACCGCCTTCAGGATTGGCCACCTCCTCGAGCACGAGTGTCTCGGGGCCGCCGACCGTCTTTGAGAGGATAGCTTTCATGGCAAATGTCCTTTATGCGAAAGAGAGAAACAGGATTTGATCAAACCTAACGGGCAAACCCCGCTTTGGTAAAGCTGCAAAGGAGCCTGACGTGGCGGCAGATTGGGCAATAGCACTACATGGCGGCGCAGATGCCACACCGGGACGCGACTATGGACATGTCGAAACCCATATGAGCGCCCTGCTCAAAGCAGTGTCCGGGATGTTGGCAAAAGGGGAAGCGGCCCTTGGGGTCGCAGAATTTGCCGTGCGCGAGCTCGAAGCGTGCGGGCATCATATTGCCGGCAAAGGCGCCTCGCCCAATCAGGACGGGGTCTGGGAGCTTGATGCAGCGATCATGAACGGCCCAGACAGAAAGGCTGGCGCTGTCTCGGCTCTGGTTGGATTTCTCAGCCCCGTTGGCGTTGCCCGCGATGTGCTTGATGAGATGCCGGTGATGCTGGCAGGCCAAGGGGCGGCTGATTTTGCGGCTGCCAAAGGCCATGCCATTGTCGAAGACCCCGCGCGCTATTACGAGCCATCGGTCAAAGAGAAACTCCCGCCCAATGCCGCCGGACATGGCACGGTCGGCGCTGTCGTCCGCGACACATCCGGCACCCTTGCCGCTGCGACCTCGACGGGCGGACTTCTGAACAAGACACCGGGGCGCGTTGGCGACAGCCCGATCATCGGCTCGGGAACATGGGCTGATGAGAGCGTGGCAGTGTCGTGCACTGGCGAGGGAGAATATTTCATGCGCGTGGCTGCCGCTGCGAGCGTTGCGGCCCGTGTCCGTTATGGCCAGGAAGAGCTCGGGTCGGCCGCGTCTGCCGTGATTGGCGAGATTACGGCCCTCGGCGGCAAGGGCGGGCTGATCAGTGTGGACCGGCATGGCCATCTCGCCCTGCCCTATAATTCGCGCGGGATGAAGCGCGCGAGCGCCGATGCCAATGGTCATTTCTCGGTGAGGATTTTTGATTAGTGCTGGGTCAGGTTCTCTTCTGGACGGTCTTTGCTGCGCTGTGCTTTGCCTTTGCGCTGGCCGTACAAATGCGGATCGTGCTCGGCGTGATCGTCGCCCGTGCGCTCAGGGCACGCGATGAGACACTCGACATTGCGCCCTCGCGGCTGGCCATGGTGCGCGCCGGAAATGGCGAGCGCGGTGACGAACTGACAGACCATATTCATGCGACCTATCCAGAACAGGTGCGTCAATTGCGGCTGGCAAGAAAGGTCTCGGTGATCACGCCGGGACTGATTGTCTTGACGGTTGCCCTATGGCGTGTGTTCGGACAAAGCGGCTAAGGAGACAGTCATGCGCGGATATTTTGCAATCGGAGCGGAAGGCATTTCCAAGCCGATGAATCTGGGCGCCCTGATGCGCACGGCCAATGCGTTCGGCGCGGCGTTCGTGTTCTCGGTCAAAGCGCAGGACCGGACCAAGATCGCCTATAAGTCCGACACGTCGCGGACGTTCAAGAACCTCCCCTATTATCAATGGGAGAGCCATGACGAGATGCATTTTCCCAAAGGCTTGCAAATGGTCGGCATCGAGCTGACCGAGACGGCGGTCGAGCTGCCCGAGTTCCGGCATCCGCGCATGGCTGCCTATGTGCTTGGTCCTGAACGCGGAAACCTGTCACCGGAAATGGTCGCGCGCTGCGATCATGTCGTCAAAATCCCGACCAAGTTCTGCATCAATGTGTCTTTGGCCGGCGCCTTGGTGATGTATGACCGCGTGCGCACAAGCGGGGAATGGCGTGACCGCCCGATCATGCCCGGCGGGCCAGCGCC
>CAZXXY010000116.1:3735-6970 GCA_964644755.1 uncultured Hyphomonas sp.
TGCCCCCTACCCAACGCGGCGTTCGGTGCCTTCCCAGTATTTTTCCCGCAGGTCTTTGCGCAGGATTTTGCCCGAAGGATTGCGCGGCATGGCGTCAATGAAATCGACCGATTTGGGCGCCTTGTATCCGGCAATGCGCTCTTTGGTCCATGTGATGATCTCGGCCGGGTCAGGATTGGCGCCGGGCTTGGCAACGATAATCGCCTTAACCGCCTCACCCCATGTCTCGTCCGGCACCCCGATCACGGCAACATCGGCGACCTCCGGATGGCCAAAAACGGCGTTCTCGACTTCGGCCGGATAGATGTTCTCGCCGCCAGAGATGATCATGTCCTTCATCCGGTCATGGATAAACAGGAACCCGTCCTCGTCGAAATAGCCTGCATCGCCCGAATAGAAAAATCCGTCGCGGATCGCCTCTTGCGTGGCTTCTGGCCGGTTCCAATAGCCTTTCATGACAAAGTCGGACTTGATCGCGATCTCGCCAATCTCGCCGGTTGGCACCGGATTTCCCTCCTCATCCATGCAGCGAATGATGGTCCCGGGATATGGCACGCCGCACGAGCGCAGCTTGCCCCAGGCCGGCTCATGCGCTTCTGGCGGCAAGAATGTTGCGCCTCCGACGGTTTCGGTCAGACCATAAAGCTGGGTAAACCGTGCATCCATCAATTTCCGGGCGGCAAGCAATAGGTCCTCGGTGATTGGCGAGGCGCCATAAAACACTTGCTTGAGCGAGGAAAAATCAACCTGATCGACATTTGGAACCTGCGTAATCATCAAAATCACCGCAGGCACCCAGAAGGCATGGGCAATTTTCTTTTCAGGAATGAGTTTCAAAAGCTGCGCAGGGTCAATTTCCCGCAAGATAACAGTCTGCGCCCCCTGCGCCATTGCCAGAAGACCGACATTTACCCCCGCCACATGAAACAGCGGCATCGCATTCATGACTGTATCTCCGGCGTCATATAATGACCATTCGAGCACAGCGGCCTGACGCATGAAGGCGAGGTAATTGGCATTGGTCAGCATAACGCCTTTGGGCAATCCGGTTGTGCCTGATGTATAGAGCTGGATCACATCATCACCCGCTTCGGCTTCAAGCGCCGGGTCGTCAGCAGGGTAACGCCCAATGATGTCCTGATAGGACGGCCATTCGGGATGGCCGCCATCAATGGCAATAATGCCTTTCAGATCAGGCAATTCTTCGGCAATGATGCCGGCAATTTCGTAAAACTCTTTTGCCACGAACAGAACTTTGGCTTTGGCGTCTGACGCAATAAACTGCATTTCAGGCGCGGCCAGCCGGTTATTGATGGCCGCCAGTGCCCCGCGCGCCTTGGCGGTGCCGAACATGATTTCGTAATAAACGTCCATATTCTTGCCCAGATAGGCAATCCGGTCCCCCGGTTGCACATTTGCAGCAATCAGCGCGTTTGCGACCTGATTCGAACGCGTGTCGATCTCGGCAAAGCTTGTTTCCTGCCCCTCGAACCACATGGCTGTTTCCTGCGGCCGGATCTGCGCCTGGACACGCGGAATATCTGCAACACTTTCAACACCATCAAATACAATCACGGTTTGGCCCTTTTCTCTAAATCACCCGCACGCGGCACGATTGGCAGTCATCAGCGGCGAAAACACTTCATTCGCAAAACAACTCGAATTAGGTTAAACCCGATCAGGGCTAAGGAGGGTTCGAGATGGCTGATGGCCGCACATTAATCTTACACCATTATGACGCATCCCCGTTCGCAGAGAAAGTGCGCTTGGCACTTCGACTGAAAAATCTTGCATGGCACAGTGTGGACGCGCCGGTGATTATGCCCAAACCCGACCTTGTAGCGCTCACCGGCGGATACAGACGCATCCCCGTGATGCAGATCGGGGCGGACATTTATTGCGATACAGCGATGATTCTTCCCGAGCTTGACCGCCGCTACCAGATTCCGCTTTTGACCTTGCCCGGACATGAGGGCGTCGCGTCGATGGTTGCTGCGTGGACGGATGGAAAATGGTTCCAGACGAGTGTTGGTGTGATCTTCGGCGCGCTGGGGGACAAGGTAGATGACGCTTTTCGCAAAGATCGCGAAGCGCTGAGCGGGCAACCTTTCGATATCGCCGCCATGCAGGCCGCCGCCCCTGCCCTGCGCAGCCAATGGCTCTCCCAGCTTGTCTGGATCGAAGACAGATTGACGGGCGGCAAGGGCGCAGGCGCGGGGAATTACATCATCTCGACCAAGCCCGGCCTCGTTGATGTGCACGCCTATATGAATGTCTGGTTCGTTCATCAGACTGTCCCCGATTTTGTCGAAGACTGTTTCGAACGCGCGCCCCGCACAAAGGCCTGGTTCGAGCGTTTGGGGGAGACGACAGGGCAAGATCCGGTCAAGCTCTCAGGTCAGGAAGCCATCGAGATCGCCAAGCAGGCCGAGCCGCGCCTTCTCGTGGCAAGTGATCATGATCGAAACGGACCCGCGCCCGGACAGGATGTCGAAGTGGCCCCGAATGATTATGGACGCGACTGGGTGGCCGGCACACTGGTGCGCGCCGATACGCGCTCGATCGTCATTAGCCGCACAACCGACGAATTGGGCACACTCAATATTCACTATCCGCGCGCAGGCTATACGCTGAAACCCGCTTAAGCCTATACTCAGAAAAGACACTCAAATTTGAATGCAGAAAGACGGCATATGACCCTAGATACTCTTAGCCCACAGGAAGCCATTATCTATCTCATGGTGATGACGTCAGCGTCTGATGGCGACATGCAGGATAATGAGATGCGCACAATTGGCCGTGTTGTGCGGTCCTTCCCGCTCTTTACCGAGCAGGATGAACAAGGTCTTGTGTCAACGGCCGCTGCGGGCGGGCGGATGATGTCGGGCCAGGACGGACTGCACAAAGTGTTCGATGCAGCAAAAGCGGCCCTGCCCGCCCATCTTTGTGAAACAGCCTATGCCGCCATGGTCGATGTCGTGACAGCAGATGGCAGCCTCGATGTCACCGAATTACACGTTCTGCAAATGGCGAGAGACAAGCTCGAGATCAGCGATGCCGGGGCCAGCGCCATCGAGCATGCTGCCCGCGTCCGTCATGCAACGCTTGATATCACGGATGATGTCTAGTCTCGCCTGACCTGCCCCAGCGACATGTAGACAAGCTGCAAGAAATGCCCAAACTGGCGGAAAATCCGCTTTGCTCAGAATGAGGAACCCCACAATGAAAGCTCTCA
>CAZXXY010000117.1:0-6909 GCA_964644755.1 uncultured Hyphomonas sp.
CTCAAAGTCGATACCACTCCGGCCAGAGCCCGAGCTGAGCGTCGAAACGCCATTGATTTCCGTGCGGTTATCATCTGTACCACGGATTTGAACATTGGTACCGACACCTGCGGTCCGTGTAATCTGGATACCTGTAATGTTCTCTAGAACCTCTGCGAGGTTTTGGTCAGGCAGCTTACCAATATCTTCCGCTTCGATAACTTCAATCAGGCTATTGGCATTGCGTTTCTGGTTGAGGGCGCTTTGAAGACTGCCGCGTATCCCTTTGATGACGACGACGTCTTGCGTGAGCTCATCATCGTCGGAGGAGGCCTCTTGCGCAGTTGCCCCTGGAAACATGGCCATCGCTATAAATGCTGAGCTTGCGAGAAGCGTGCTCTTGATAGCGGATCTGTGCTTTGCCCCTTGATCGGGGCGGCGGCCCCTCTTGTTCAATATGTTCGACATAAGTATTTCTTCCCTTCGATTTGCCGCTATAGCTTTTAGTTTTTTGTTCTAGCTGACGCATGATTTAACAAGGCGTATCTAAAAAATGTCAACCTTTGAGAGCGACCAATAACCATAAACTGGTAGGACCAATGTGCTATTTCTTTAAGGCTGTTGCTGAAGTGTCACGGTGTGTTGGGACATTATGCGCGAGATGGGACTTGGGTGCACAAAGCCGGCATAGGCGCAACTCTGGACGCAAAATCCAATACGCCATCACGATTGTGAAGCTGTGCTGCTATCGGCGTTTTTTCCGGTGTCGTAGGCGCGTTCGTGGCGGCGTCGTCGCTTAAAGTCTAGACCGTGACATTGTCCTGTAGGAAACGCTGCCGGTTTTCATGTGACCGCCGCCGCGCATCCTCAATGGCTTGCTGTTCTGAAACGTCAAGCAGCGCTTTGAGGAGCCGGGAGAAATGCTTTTGCATCGCGGAGCGAGCGGCACTCGGGTCCCGTTGCCGCATAGCTTCCATAATTTCAGAATGCTCATTGACGCGGTGCGAAGAGTCTTCATGACAGATCGCGGAGTAGACCCGCTTGACGGGTTCAAGTTCAGTTCTCATTCTCCACAAAGTCTGTAAAAAGAAGACGTTAGCTTCGTTCCCTGTTGCTTTTGCGATCAGCAAATGGAAGTCCATATCCGCCTGTTCGCCATCGGGGGAGTCGACCGGCGCAGACATCATCCGGTCCAGAGACTCTTCAAGTTCGGCGATTTCTTCGTCCGTGATCAGTTTTGCAGCAAGCGCAGCACATTCGGGCTCAAACAATAATCGTGTCTGGGTCAGTTCAAAAGGAGATATGTTGGGAAGCGCAAGGCCGATTGATGCAGGCTTGTCGAGAACATAGACACCTGAGCCGACTTTGATTGCGAGCCGTCCGATGGCTTCAAGAGAAATCTCCGCCTCACGAACGACCACACGACTGACATTGAATTTCTCTGCGAGATCCCGTTCGCCAGGCAATCGTGTGCCCGGTGGATACAGGCCCGAATCAATCATATCGAGAATGCCGCGGGCGACGGTATGGTAAAGTCGTTTTTCGGTCATTCCTTGCGATTTCCTTCTTGAAAACAGGGGGAAAATGAGTTGTCAGTAGCCCCGTTCCAGAGGTCACACTAATCGTTCTTGCGTCAAAAGACAAGAGTTTACCAAATGGTCGGGCCAATTTTTGCGGGGGTTATGGTCGCCTTTTCAGGCGGTCGCTTCGGGAATAAAAGGCAAATAACAACGAGATTATAACCCCAGAGCAGGGGGCGTTTGTGCAGCCGTTTCTTTTTCGTCGACACCGCGTTCTTTGGGGCCGCCTGGGGGCGATGATGTTTTGACAGGTATGATCTTTTGATGTTCCTGGTGCGTTTTGAGGTCGGCCGTGTGCGGCGTATTTTCAAAGAAGCGACCGCAATTTCGATGGGGTCTCAAAATAAATTACCGAAATTGGTATGCGCTACTGGTTGACATAACTGTCAAGGCCATTAGCGTCAGGCCACAATCTGCTGATTAGATCAAAGGACACGTCATGAATAAGCAAATGCGTATGTGCGGGGCGGCCATTCTCGCCGTATCTGTTTTCTCCGCTTGTCAGATTGACGGTTTGTCTGTGCCCTTTGGGGTGGCTGCCGAGCAGGCCGTAGCCGTAGATGGCGTTTTGGTCAGTTCGCCTGATGCCTTTGAGCAAGCGGTTGCAGCTGCTCAGCCCGGTGACACGATTGTGCTGGCCAATGGCGTCTGGGCAGATTTCGATATCTTGTTCGAAGCGACTGGGACGGCCGAGGCCCCCATTGAGCTCGTAGCGCAGACCCCGGGTGAGGTCATTCTGTCCGGACAATCCAGTCTGCGGCTTGCTGGCGAACATTTGATCGTGTCCGGACTGGTTTTCAAAGATGGATACACCCCTCGAAATGAAGTGATCAGTTTTCGAAAAGACAGCGACACACTGGCATATCACTCGCGTGTGACCGAGACGGTGATTGATGGATACAGCAACCCCGACCGCACCAAAAGAGACCTGTGGGTCGGGCTCTATGGTCAGAACAATGTGTTCGACTCCAATCACCTGTCAGGCAAGCAAAACGCTGGCCCTACCTTGGCCGTCCGGCTGAACAGTGAAGCAAGCCAGAACAACAATCACCGTATCGCGAACAATTATTTTGGCCCCCGTCCTGTGTTCGGGTCAAACGGTGGCGAAACCATGCGGATCGGCACCAGCCATTTCTCGCTGACAGAATCGAATACAGTGGTTGAAAACAACTTCTTCGATCGCTGTAGCGGCGAGGTCGAAATCGTCTCGAACAAATCCGGCGGCAATGTCTTTCGCGGCAACACATTCTACGCCTCGCGCGGAACCCTGACCTTGCGCCACGGCAATGGCACACTCGTCGAGAACAATCTGTTTGACGGGGCAGGGGCGCCTTATACGGGCGGCGTTCGGGTGATCAATGCCAAGCAAACGATCCGGAACAATTACTTCACCAATCTGACGGGCAATCGCTTCTCGGGCGCGCTTGTGGTCATGAACGGGGTGCCGGACTCTCCGATCAATCGCTACCATCAGGTCGACGGAGCAATCATTGAAGCCAATGTGTTTGATCAGGTCGCTGCAATCGAACTCGGAGAAGGGTCCGATGCCGAGCGCACAGCCGTACCGATCAATTCTTCATTCCAGAACAATGTGGTCTCTGGTCGCGCAGGGGCCAATCCATTCACCCTCTATGATGATATGACAGGGATCAGTTTCTCTGACAATATCGCAGCCGCCGACGTGCCAGAAGCGCTCAAATCCGGTTTCACGGCCGGGGCTGATGCTGCCACAGAGAAAAGCGCCTCGGATTTTGGCGTCGCCCGCTCGGAGACTGGCACGGACTGGTATCCAAAGCCCACAGAGGCTTCCCCGTTCGAGCAATCGCGCGAGATTGTGCTTGAGCCGGGTACGGATGTTTTGTGGGAAGCGCTGGCGACGGCCCAGCCTGGTGACCACTATGTCCTGACATCGGGCCGTTACCATGAATCCAAACAGATCACGCTAGAAGTTCCTGTCACAGTGCGGGCTGCGGCGGCTGCCGAACCGGTCGTGTCGTTTGAGCGGCCCAATCTTTTCGTGCTGACCGGCAATAGCGCGCTTGCGCTCGATGGTTTGCGAGTAACCGGAGAAGCTGCGCCAGACGGCTCGGGCAATAGCTTTATCTCGACCAGTTCCGTGAAAGGCGCAGGCAATCACCTTTTGTCCCTGAGCAATATTGAAGTGGACGAGTTCGATGTGAACCGCGGCTTTTCTGTTGTGTCGGCCGCAAAGGGGTCATTCTTCGACCGCATCGATGTCTCCGGATCAACCTTCGAGAATATCAGCGGCACAGTCTTCAAGCTCGATGCCGAAACCGATGATTACGGGATTTACAATGCCGAATATCTGACCATCACCGACAGCGCATTTGACACGATTGGCGGGCCGATAGCAGCCGTATATCGTGGCGGCCGCGATGAGAGCACATTCGGCCCCCATGTCGAGGTCAATGGGTCGCGCTTTGTAGAGGTCGGTAAAGGAACGGGGCCGCTCATGGTTCTCCACGGCATTCAGCGCGGGCACTTTATCGGCAACAAGATCGAGAACGCACAGCCCGTCGCGGTGACATTTACCACAGGGCTACCGGTCTTCACGATGGAAGATAATTCTGTGAACGGATCGGGACGTGACGAGTTTTCTGACATTTCCGACCTGAGGAACCGCAAATGATCTTCGATGGCCGAACTTTTCGACGCGGGCGGTCAGCGCTGACCGGTGCTGTTATTGCTGTTCTGCTTGCCGCGTGCGGCCAGGGTCAGGCGCCGGGCACTGCGGATACGGGTGCGGATGCTACCGCGAGTGTGAGTTCGTTTGATCAGGTCATAACCACGCTGCGGACAGAGGTCGACGCACGGCAAGCCGCCGGCGTTCCGGTGCCGGTGCCAGCGGATGCAGGCGGCGGGTACACGCACGAACAGCACAAGCAAAATGCCAAGACGATCTATGAAGCCGCCATGCTCTACGAGCAAACTGGCGAGACATCCTATCGTACATTTGCGGTCGAAATCCTGCGCGACTATGCCGAGCTTTATCCAACATTGGGCCTGCACCCGAAGGTCAAGCCTGCAACGCCAAGCAGACTGTTCTGGCAGGGGCTGAACGAAGCATGGTGGCTCGTCTATGTCATTCAAGGCTATGAGGCGATCAAGGACGATATTACAGAAGACGAGCGTAGCGAGATCGAAGCGGGACTTATTCGTCCTATGGCTGACTTTCTGTCCGAAGGCTCGCCGCAGACGTTCAACCGTATCCACAATCATGGCACATGGGCCGCCGCAGCCGTTGGTATGACCGGCTATGTTCTGGGCGACGACGACTATGTCGAAAAGGCGCTTTTAGGACTCGATAAATCCGGTGAGGGCGGGTTCCTCCGGCAAGTCGAATTGCTGTTCTCGCCTGACGGGTATTACGCTGAAGGACCATATTATCAGCGCTATGCCCTGATGCCGTTTGTCCTGTTCGCGCAGGCAATCGAAGAAAATGACCCCGAGCGCGGCATATTTGACTATCGCGACGGCGTTTTGCGCAAAGCTATCTTTTCGACCATCCAGCAAAGCTATGGTGGCCGCTTCTTCCCGATCAATGACGCCATTCGTGAGAAAGGCCTGAACACGGCCGAGCTGCGCTATGGCGTGGCGATCGCCTATGATCTGACCTCCGACCCGACGCTTCTGAGCATCGCTCAATTGCAGAGCGGGGTGGTTCCAACCCCTGAAGGACGGCAGGTTGCAGAAGCAATCGATGCTGGCAAGTCGCGTCCCTTCGCCTACAAGACCCTGAAGTTCCGCGATGGACCTGACGGCGATCGCGGCGCGCTGGTCGCCTTACGTTCAGGGCCGGCAGCAGATGACGCAGCGGTTGTTTTCAAAGCCGCGTCGCAAGGGCTCGGCCATGGCCATTTCGACCGGTTGAGTCTGATCTATTATGACAATGGTGACGAAGTGGTCGCTGACTATGGGGCTGCACGTTTCCTCAATGTCGAGCCAAAAAATGGCGGACGGTATTTGCCCGAAAACACCAGCTGGGCCAAGCAGACCGTCGCGCACAATACGCTCGTCGTGGATCAGACGAGCCAGTTCGACAATGACTGGCGCGCGGCCGAAGAACAGAACACGACAATCCTTGCTTTCGACGACACCGCAGGGGCGAGTTTTACAGCTGCCCAGATCGACACCGCTTATCCCGGTGTGACGCTTCAGCGCGTTGTCGCCATGGTCAATCAAGACAGCGGCAGCCAATATGTCATCGACGTGATGCGCGGGATCAGTGATGCCGGACACACTTATGACCTTCCCATCCATTTCCGCGGGCAACTCATCGAAACGAGCTTGCCGTTTAGCCATGCCACCGATCAGCTGGCACCACTTGGCGATAGCGACGGCTACCAACATTTGTGGAAAACGGCGGACACTCCCGAGATTGCGGCGGACACTGTGTCCGATATGTCCTTCCTCCTTGATGACCAGTTCTACACACTGACCTACACATCCAGTCATGCCCAGAAGGCTTTCCTGACCCGCCTTGGCGCGAATGACCCCGATAACAATCTACGCAATGAGCAAGCCTTGCTGCTGCGCGCCGAAGAAACCGATGCCGTGTTCTTCTCGGTCTATGAGCGCCACGGACGGTACGACAATGATGAAGAGGTGACCGTCTTCTCCGGCGGATCTGTGCAGGATCTCGAGATAGACCGCTCAGGCGAGGTTGATGTCTATTCTCTGGTTTCCGAAACCGGAAAAACCATCCGTCTTCTGATTGCCGATAATGTCGATGCAGGCGCCGAACATTCCTTGGCCTATTCAGGTGAAACCCTGTCATGGACCGGGCCGGTGGGGCTACACATCACACAAAACGAACAACAAAAAATAGACAATAAATAGACAATACGGGAGAGCGACAGCCATGAGTGTAATGGTGCAGTCACAATTATTCATGAACAGTCCACGCAGTGAGGCTGAGGATCTTGGCGACGGTATATATCGCACGCTCCTTGGTTATGATGACAAAATCCTGATGGCGAAGGTCTGGTTTGAGGAAGGCGCAGTTGGCACGGTTCACAGTCACCATCACAGTCAGGTGTCTTATGTCATTTCCGGCAAATTCGAAGTTGAAGTTGACGGACGCAAACAAGTGCTCGAAGAGGGGGGATGCTTCTTCATTCCATCTATGAAGGCGCATGGCGCGGTCTGTCTGGAGCCTGGTATTCTGCTGGATGTGTTCAGCCCGGTACGTGAAGACTTTCTCGGTCTGGAAGGAACACAATCATGAAATTCAAAGGTTTGAGATGGTGGGTCGTTAGCCTCGTCGCATTGGCGACAATCATCAACTATATTGATCGCCAGACCCTGAGCGTGTTGTGGCCCACAGAAA
>CAZXXY010000118.1:0-6811 GCA_964644755.1 uncultured Hyphomonas sp.
GAGCTACAATGTTAGAGGCGTCTTTAACCCGGCTTCGTGCAGAAGCACCGCGCGCTTTTTGGCGTTTAATTCTGTTTTTCGCCTCAAAACCATCAAAAAGTTTTTGAGTAAGAGAAACACCGATATCTCCTTGGACGCTGGCGCCATCGCGGATGAAATTTCTATCATCCCGACCCACGCCGACACCACCAAAAAGTTCTACATCGGGGCGTTTCAAGCCTTTTGCTTGCTGCTCTTCTTGTTCAATAGCGGCTCGATTGAGCGCTAGAGCTGCCACTTCTGGATTGTCGATCAAGACCTCGCGTACAACATCTCTCAATGATTCCGCACTGGCTGAACCAATACTTAAAACAAGCGAAGAGACGACCACAAATCCGCTAAACTTAACACTTTGCCACATAATCCACACCGATTCTGCATGTTGGTTAACGTATTATTAACCTACTCGCTGATTCTGGTATTTATTGACAAAAAATACAGTTTTCCCCGCTTAATAATCAACCTATGTTTGTTTTATATTAGATACGATCTGTAATATATTCTTTTAGGCTCATGTTCCTCGTTAAGCTATGATGTTGCCATTGTTAACAAGCGTAGTGAGGTCAGACCCACTAACTCCTTCCAGTACCGCAACATCAACAGCACCGCCGCCGCCATTGCCATCAGCATCGACGGAAACTGTCGTATCCGTACCATCATCGGACAAAGACAAGAAATCGGCTATCGGATCGCCCTGCGGATCGATGAGTGCTGATAAGTCCAACGCGTCGCCTTCCCCAATACTGAAATCTGTGATCGTGTCGACATTGCCGTCATCATCACTAAGCTCATAGACAAAGGTATCTGCACCGCTACCGCCTGTTAATGTATCGGCACCTTGACCACCGATCAAAACATCGTCGCCTTGCTCACCTGATATGGTGTTATTTGAAGCATCACCAGCAAGCACGTTGGCGTTGTTATCACCCGTGAGATCGTTGGCTGTTGAATCCACCGTGATTGTCAGTGATTCATTGACAGTTGTTCCCCGTTCACCATTATCAATCGGCGTGGCAGCAATGCTTAAGTTGATGTCTCCATCAAAGCCGCCAACTGGATCAAATTGCAAAGTATCGGCTTCTTCTTGAGTGCCAGTAAAGGTGAACTGTCCGCCACCATCGTCTGTTAGGACGCCAGCATCTGCTGCCAATATTCCATTTTGAACACCAGTGATAACCAGCTCGATCGTCTCATCGGCGTCTTCAAGTTCAGCGCCATGAGCAACATTGACAATGCCACCAGCTAAGACCTGCGCATCGATTGGGGCCAATGTAACCGCATCGACCACTGGATCAATGGTAACAGTTACAGATGCTATTTCCGTATCACTTCGCTGGATCGCAGCATCCGTTTCTACAGAGGTAGCAGCCACGTCAAAAATGACTTCGCCAGAGAAATTAGTATCAGGCTCAAAGCTCAAGGTTGCCGCTTCTGCTGCTGTTCCAAGGAAAGTAAATTGCCCGTTTCCATCGTCAACAAGGCTCCCGCCGCTGCTGATAATTGAACCATTGGCAACATTGGTGAAAACCAACTCAACCTGTTCGTTTTCATCTTCTTGGCGCACATCTAAGTTCAATGTAACGGCTGTATCTTCATCACCGCTTACAGGGACTGGTGTGATACCAATTGAATCGACAATCGCATTCACCGTCACATCAAACGGAACAGATGTTGATGCCAGATCACCGTTTGAATCAATTGCAAATGCATTGAGACTGAGATTTAACACGCCCGCGAAGTTACGGGGTGGCGTCAATGTCAAAGTAGCAAGATCAGCCGCAGGAATTGTGAAAGACCCATCACCATTGTTCGAGCCAGCTGAAAGCAACGTATCTTCCGGCAAACCACTAATGGTGACAGACAATGTTTCTGATCCATCCGTGTCTACCAAGGCAGCTGAAAGGCCTGTCAGTGCAATGGTGGTATCTTCGTCGCCTGACGCATCGCTTGCTGTTGCAATTGGTGCATCTGCGACAGCGTCAATATTGACTGTAAAGGTCTCTTCCGTCTCTAAGCTATCGCCATTGCTGGCTTCTTGTGAGGTTGCTCGTACAGTAATGTCAAAGCTACCTGCCGCATCCGATTCTGGAGCAAGGGAAACATTACCCAGATCAGCCGCTGGCACTGTGAAGGTGGTAAATCCACCTGATGTCACCCCAGTGCCTGCATTGTTGAGTACGACAGTGTCTGGAACAATGATTGTTACATCGCCCGATATACTCTCAGAACCGTCATTATCTTCTAGTCCTATAGAAAGACCGAGCACCAATTCGTTATCTTCCAAACCGTTGGAATTACCAATTGAAATGTTCGGACCATCTGCAACAGCCGTTACAGGGATACTGAAATTTATAGCACCTGATGAAGTCGATTGCAGGTTTGTATTGGTTGAAGTGGCTTCTACCGTAATATCAATATTTTCATCGCTGTCTGCGAGTGGACCATCCTCATCAATGCTGAAAGTTACAAGACCACTGTTCACATCCTCAGCAGAGGCAAAATAAACACCTTCACTTGGATCGAAAAGCGCGCCCGAAACAATCACGCCATCAGGAATATTGGAGAATACCACACCAGTTTGGGTGCCCGGTTCTGCCGTAACTGCTAAGTCAAGAACAACCTCGCCATCTTCCAGCCCAGACAACGCAGAATTTAAGCTTAAGCTTGGTACCGCTGGTGGATTGCCATCCCCCATATTGCCGTTTGGATCAGGCTGAACAGTAACCACAAAATTTGCTGGCGCTGAAAATGTTTCCAAATCTCCGTCATTCTCTCTTGAGATAGAGGTCAATGAGAATGTTATTGTACTATCACCTACGCCACCATTCGCGAGCAAATGAAGGTTCGGCAAATCTGCCTCTGACACAGAAATTATGGTCGGAGACAATGGCGTGCCAATCAGGTCGCCATTTGCATCCGTAAAGGCAAAAAGCAAACCATCTGGATTGTCTTCTACCTTGATAATGTAGTCGATAGATTCTGATGACTGTTCGCCGAATTCTGTATCGCGGTCAGTCAATTCACCTGACAATGTAAGTGCAATTGGGCTTCGTGCTTCACCTGAAGCATCTTCCGCCAACGCCGTTGGCACATCAGCATCACCGATCAGGTCAATGCTGAAAGTACCAGAACTTGTGCCCTGAACTGTCTCGGCACCATTGGTGTCTTCAAACAGTCCTGTAATTGGGATGCTGAAATCTCTGTTGCTATCAAGGAATGGTTCGGGCGCAAGCGATACGCCGTCCACATCACCAGCCGCGACAGTTATGGTGCCATCACCATTGTCCGTGAATGTACCATTGACGAAATTAGCGATGAAGAAATCAATGTCTGAATTACCGGCATTGCCAGGTTCCAACTCATTGAGACGCTCTTGAATGCCGGCATTGGCAATCAAGCTTGTTAGGTCAAATGTTATACTGACTAAACTTTCACTGCCGTCATTGTCGCGGAAATTGAAATTATCTGCATCAGCTAACGGGATAGAATTGTCTTCCAACACTTGAACTGTGTCGTTCAAATTTGCGCCATCAACCACGGGTGAAATGGTGATCGTGATATCATCCAAATCAGTCACAGCTTGATTGCCGTCGTCTTCTTGAACAACAATTGACAAACCTAAGCTTGGCAAGACATCAGTCAAATAATCGCCTGAGAAATTAGAATCAGCCGGAAGTGTAAATTGATCCAAATCCGCGAATGGAATTGAATAGACACCAGGGCCAATCAATGACCCAACCGCAGGAACAAAGCCAGCAGGCAAACCAGACACAACCAGAGACGTTGTCTCAGAACCGTCGGTATCAACCAACAAGTTACTTACAAGCGCCGATATTTGATCACCGATCGTGATCGGCTGATCTTCAACACCCGTGATCGCAAGAGGTGGTGCCACAACCGGGTCTGCAACACCTGTTACAACAACATTTAACGGGACTGGCCCTGACGTGACACTATCACCATCACCAGCATTGCCAGGCAAGTCTTCTGCAACGGTTACAGAAACACCGAGGGTGAAATCCTCATTCGAATTTAAAGGTGGTACGACGAAAATTGCAGGCGGCACTTGGCCGAAAATATTCGTAGAATCAGCCTGATCAAAGGTGAAGGTGAATGTACCATCTCCATTGTCAACAGACGTCCCAATTGGGTTACCATTTTCATCAACAAGGCTTGCCCCTGCTGGCACACCGGTAATCACAAGCTCGGTGACGACTTCAGAACCGTCATCATCGCTTAATTGCGGGCTAATCAGGAGGCGGATTGGCGTATCTTCAAAACCAATATTTTCGCCAGTAGCATCTGTTACCGACAAAGTCGCGCCATCGACAACCGCTTCCACATCAACTGTAAATGTTGTTGTATCAACCGCTTGCGCAACGGCAACTTCAATGCCTGTCGCTGCTTCTGTTGAAATCACTTCTAGCGTGCCGCTAAAGCTACTTGTGGCTGGTGTTGGGAAATTTTCAGGGAGACTGACTTGCAAAGATGCAAGGATCGCATTGAGATCAGCCGTTGTATCTGCTGTCACCGTGAACACATTATTGGCAGCTGAGATATTGCCATTTCCAGGCAAGGTGCCGAGTGTTGAGGTCACTAGCGATCCATCTGGAAAGCCGGATATGCGCGCAGATAAAGTTTCTGAGCCATCACTATCAGCAGAATCTACCGCTGATAGATTAAGCGCGATCGGTGTGTCCTCTAAACCAGAAACATCGTTGGCCGTTGCGGTTGGAGCATCTGCCACCGCCCGTACACGGATCAAATGGCTGGTCGGGCCTGCTGAAGCCGTCGTGTTATCGGAAAGTTGCGTACTAACCGCTGTCACATCAAAGGTAATATTCGCGTCGTTATGGGTCTCAAGCGTTAGCTCAAAGCTATCAATGGCTGCTTGAATATCCGCTTCACCATCTGCACCTGTGCGGCTTGATGTGATAACAAATGAACCAGGTGTCGACGTGTCAATTGTGATGTTCGGGATAGAAGCATCAAACGAAATTGTTCCTGCTGGTCCAGCAAAGTTTGACAAGGTAACAGATGATATGGCCTCACTGCCATCATCATCATCAAGCCTAACATTGATGTTTGTGCCGAAGTTGACAACCCCTGTGCCACCAACGTCTTCATTGACTGTGGTTGAGCCTGAAACAAGCGGTGCATCCACGATTGGCGCAACAGTAATGACAAAATCATCGAACGCTGTCGCCGTTGTTTCAGGATCATCCGTTGCTGCATCTGTTGCAGTGGCTGTAATCCGCAAATCAAACACACCATCAGCATTTTCAGCCGGTGCAAATTGAAGGCCCGCCAATTGCGTTGCCGTCAGTTGAAATGCACCATTTGCAAATGGAATTGGATCACCACCAGCAGTCGTAAAGTTCAAATCGGCAAGATTAACGCCTGTAGGCAAGCTGTTTGCTGTGATCTGGTAGGTCAACGTTTCAGAACCATCATTATCGTTCAAGTTGCCCGACTGTCCAGTTAATGTGATCGTTGCATCTTCATTGATAACTCGGTCATCAGGTGCCACAACATTGGGCACATCAGCAACCGGCACAATATCAACAACAACCGTTGCTGTCGTTGACGCTGTTGGAACAGCAATACCACCACTCACATCACCTGGTTCGGTTGGCGTTGTTTCCGTAGATGTTGCCGTTACCGACAAATTGATGTCATCACCTGAACTTGCCGCAGGAACAATCGTTGCTGTTCCTAAGAATGAGTTCAATCCAGCCAAGCCGCCTGTAAACACATCTGGGTCAACAGTCACAGTCACCGTTTCGATGCCAGCTGCTGTTACAGTACCAATTGTGACACCGGCAGGCAGCGGATCAGTAAACGCAAATGTGGCAGCGTCTGGAATATCATCAATCACCACCTCGGTGATTTCCTCAGACCCATCCGTGTCGGTAAGTCCAACGGTAATCGGCACACTAATTGGCGTTGTGGCATCTTCTATATCACCACCAGAACCAGAAACCGTCGGAGCATCAGCAACAGCTTGCACTGTCACGGCATGATCGAAGGTAGTCGTTTCAGGCGCAAGGCCCGAGCCCGGTTCGCTAACGGTTACTTCTACACCAACAGTGAAATTCGCGTCAGCGTCTTCCGCTGGGGTAACCGTAAACGTATTAATCAAATCAAGTACATCTTGAACCGTCGCAGATGATCCTGCTGGGATATCAAACGTAATATTTCCATCTGTACCGCGTGTATCGATGACGTCGATACCTGCAAAAGCAGTAAAATCTATGGCCGCGTCGGCAGGAATACCACTAAATGTAATATCCGCATCCGTTGACCCATCTGATGCATCATCAATCATGATACCGATGTTTTGACCAACATTAATTTCAGTGTCTTCATTGACAATTTCTGAGCCAGTTCCGCCAAAAGTCGCAGCATCAACAACAGGATTTATCGTGATGGTAATGTCGTGGCTATCTTCTTCAAAATTCAGCCCGTCGCCATTGTCACGCGCTTCAGTAGAACGTGCAGTAAGAACCAATTGAACTTCGCCCGAGAAGCCTGGAACCGGATTATAGACAGGATTTGCCGCTAATTCTGCAGCAGTAAATGTAAAAGTGCCATCCCCATTATCTATTCCCGTGGCAAAACTTGAACCGGCTGGTACACCTGAAACAATAAATGTGAGTGCTTCAGATCCATCATCATCAGTCGCCGTAGCTCCAATACCAGATATCGAAACGGGCGTGCTCTCATCCGTCGTAACAGAAACATCGGCATTGGCTACCGGTGCATCGGCAAC
>CAZXXY010000119.1:0-6751 GCA_964644755.1 uncultured Hyphomonas sp.
CTCGTGCCGCAGCCGCAGCTGGCGGTGGCGTTGGGATTGTTGATCTTGAACGCTGCGCCGATGAGGTCGGTTGAGAAGTCAATCTCGGAGCCGTCGAGGAATTCCAGGCTCATTTCATCAATGGCGACTTTTGCGCCGTCGAGTTCGACGATCAGATCGTCTGAATTGGCGGCGGTTTCGAAATCGAACTTGTAGGAAAAACCCGAGCATCCCCCGCCATCGACAGAGACGCGCAACATGGTCGCGTCCGTCTGCTTGGCGAGAATCGCATTAATACGTTGTGCAGCGTTTTGGGTCAGAGTGATTTGGGCCATAGCCTATAGATAGGGATATTTTCGCGAATGGAAAAGAGCGCAATCTTTGCAACCGACTGGAAACGCTCGCGCGGGCGGCGGTATGACGAGCCTGAATCTGCAACGCGGACAGTGTTTCAGCGTGATCGGGACCGGATTATCCATGCTTCGGCTTTTCGGCGTTTAAAGCAGAAAACGCAGGTTTTTGTGGCCCATGAAGGCGATCATTACCGCACACGGCTGACGCATTCGCTCGAAGTGGCGCAAATTGCGCGCTCTGTGGCGCGGACTTTGGGGCTGGATGAGGACCTGGCCGAAGCGATGGCGCTGGCCCATGATATTGGCCATCCACCGTTCGGGCATGCGGGTGAAGACCAGCTGGACGAGAGCATGGCCAAGTTTGACGGGTTTGATCACAATGCGCAGACCTTGCGGGTCGTGACCAAGCTGGAGGCGCGGTATCCGAATTTTGACGGCCTGAATTTGAGCTGGGAGATGCTGGAGGGGCTGGTCAAGCATAATGGCCCGCTTCTGACGGGCGAGCAGACCATTGACGCTCTGCCGGCTGCGTTTCGGGATTATCCGCCATTGGAGACTTTGGAGCTGCACACATTTGCAGGACCAGAAGCGCAAGTGGCGGCGCTGGCGGACGATATTGCCTACAATAATCACGATATTGATGACGGGATCGCCGCAGGATTGTTTGGCATCGAGGACATGCTGGACCTGCCATTGGTGGGGGATACGTTCCGCGCGGTGCAAAAGGATTATCCGCATCTGGACCAGACGCGGATGGTTTACGAAGCGGTGCGGCGATTGATTGGCTACTGGATTAGGGACCTGGTGACCGAAACGACAAGCCGCGCGAAGCAACATGCTCCGAAATCAGCTGAGGATGTGCGCAATATGCCGGTGCCGCTGGTGGCGTTTTCGGAGGAACTCGACCAGCAGCAAAAGGCGCTAAGGGCCTTTTTGCACGAGAGAATGTACAAGCATTACAAGGTCAACCGGATGCGGTCGCAAGCCAAGCGCATTTTGAAGGACTTGTTCGACCTGTTCTATCGCGAGCCAGAGACGCTGCCGCCGCAATGGCGCAACGATGCCGAACAGGTGCGCGGGACGCGGCGAGCGCGGCTGGTGTGTGACTATATTGCGGGTATGACTGACAACTTTGCGATTGATGAGCACCGTCGCCTGTTCAACTTCGAAAGCATGATTTGACCCCGATTTGGTCACATTGCCGGAGCATAAGCCCGGTCACGTTAGGATTTTGATCATGGACAGGGATTGGAAAACGCATCTGGTTTAGCGCTCGTTAACGAAAAGCGGGTTAAAATTAACCAAATGCCACACTGGACCCGGGCGGGAGATTCGCATGAGCCGTACATATGACAGGCATCCTCATGATGCCGGCGCATTTGAAGATGATTATCGCGGATTTGATTTGCGCGATGATGAGGGAGGGCGTGGTCCTCTCATTCTGGCTTTGGCGATGGGCGTTTTCCTCATCTTTGGTGCTGTGATCTGGAACACCTACAAGCAGGGTATCAAGCCGCAGGCGGGGGCTTTGCCGGTCGTGTTTGCCGATGCCGAGCCGTATAAGCGCGCGCCGGACAATCCGGGCGGTACGGCGGCGGATGATCTCGAACACAGAATTTATGACCAGATTGATGGCAGCGCACGGGCACCTGCGGCAACACTTGTTGGTGGCCCGCCCGTCGAGTTGCGGCCTGGCCGGACAAGCACGTCAGTGGACCGTCGCCCAGCGGCGGCAGACGAGCCAGCTGTCACCACCCGGGCCTTGCCGGGGCTGACGGTGACAACCGATCCATTGGCAGAGCCGGAGGCGGCATCGGCTGCGGCGGTTGCGCCTGTTCAAGCACCTGCGCCTGTCGAAACGGCTGCCCCTGCTGCTGTTGAGCCAAACGGAGCTTTTGCAACGGATGGTGCCTTTCTGGCGCAAGTCTCGGCATTGCGGACCCAAGAGGCTGCGGATGCGGCCTGGGACCAGTTGGTGACAAGCGAGGGCGCTTTGCTTGCCGGGGCGAAGAAAGAAATTCAACGGGCCGATCTTGGTGCCAAAGGTGTTTGGTTTCGTGTGCGGGTTGGCGCTTTTGACGAACGCGCCGAGGCAAGCGGGTTTTGTGATCAATTGAAGGCGCGGGACCGGGCGTGCATTGTGGTGGCCAGATGAGCGGTCGGCCGCGCGCTTGCATATTGAGCGTTTCGGGCGCTGACCTTCTGGCTGATGAAGCGTCGTTTCTGGCCGAGATGCAGCCTTGGGCTGTGATCCTAATGGGGCGTAGCTTTGTGACGCGGGATCAAGTGCGCCGTTTGGTCGATGATATCTGGGCGGCGCTTGACCGGCCCTGTTTGATTTTTGTTGATCAGGAAGGCGGCCGTGTGGCGCGGCTTAAGCCGCCTGAGTGGCCGGTGTTTCCAAGTGGCCAGTCCTATGGTGACCTTTTCGAGCGTGATGCAGAAGCGGGGCTTGAGGCCGCTTGGCTCGGTCATCGTTTGATTGCGAACGAGCTGGCACAAATGAATATTCACGCCAATTGTGCGCCCGTGCTGGACCTCCGGTTTGACGGAGCGCACCAGATTGTCGGGGATAGAGCGCTGGGCAACACTGTCGAGGCGATTGCCCGATTGGCGCGGGCCTCGCTTGAGGGATTGCGCGACGGCGGGGTGGCCGGTGTGATCAAACATATGCCGGGCCATGGACGGGCACTGGTTGACAGTCACGAGGATTTGCCGCGCGTGACCGCAGGCGACAATGAATTGTCTCGGGATTTTGCCAGTTTCTCTGCGCTGGTTGACGCTCCGATGGCGATGACGGCGCATATTGCCTATGATGCTTTTGATGCGGGCGCTCCGGCGACGCTTTCGAAAACTGTGATTTCGCAGGTGATCCGGAACAGAATCGGGTTTGATGGGCTGTTGATGACTGATGATCTTGGAATGAAAGCTCTTGGGGGCACTCTGGCCGACCGCGCGCGCGGGGCGATTGAGGCAGGCTGCGATACGGTTTTGCACTGTTCGGGGTTTGTCAAAGAGGCGGATGTGATCCTCGCTGAAATGCGCGAAGTGGCTGAAACTGTGCCGGAGCTTGAAGGCAAGGCGCTTGAGCGTGCCGAACATGCCGAAGCTTTTGCGACGCTGGACCGTGCATTTGATGCGCAGGCTGGATGGGAGAGATTTTCCGAGCTGCTTGGAGTGGCCGCATGACAGATAAGAGCGTTATGGACGCGCTGTCTGGCGGGGCAGCGGAGGTTGAAGAGGCCGACGCATTTGTCGTCGATACGGACGGTTTTGAAGGTCCGCTGCATATGTTGCTGGATATGGCGCGGCGGCAGAAAGTGGACTTGCTGCGCATTTCCATATTGGATCTGGCGACGCAGTATCTGGCCTTTATCGAGCACGCAAAAGCAACACGGATTGATCTGGCAGCGGACTATCTGCTGATGGCGTCATGGCTGGCTTATTTGAAGTCGCGTTTGATGCTGCCCAAGGTCGAGTCGGACGAAGGCGAAGAGTTGTCGCCGGAGGATATGGCGCAAAGGCTGGCGTTTCGTCTGAAGCGGCTCGATGCAATGCGGGCGGCGGGCGAAGAATTGCTGGACGGGCCTTTGCTGAACAATGTGGTGTTTCTGCGCGGCGAGCCGGAGCAACCGAAAATTATCAAGCATACTGAGTTCTCGGCGAGCCTATATGAAATGACCCAAGCGTTCGGGAGTATTCGCGAGCGTAAGGAAAAGGCGGCGCCTCATAAGGTGGAAAAGCAGTTCGTGTTGCCGCTTGAGGCTGCGCGTAAGTCACTCAAATCCATTCTGGGCGATCTGGCCGAATGGGAGAGCCTTGATGTGATCCGCAGACAGGTTGTTGTGGTTGAAGACGATTTGCCGACGCGCTCTGTGACCGCGAGCGTTTTTTCGGCCGCGCTAGAGCTTGCGCGTGACGGCGATGTTGATGTGCGACAGTCAGAACATTTTACACCGCTCTATTTGCGCGGCATACCAGCATCCGAAGGGAAGGGCGTGGCTTATGAACCCGCTTAACGATTTAATGACGAGTGATTCCGATCCAGAGGATGTGCGCAAAGCCGTCCAGCAATTGTCTTTTGCCTATCAGCGCTCGGCCGTTGATCATCGTGATACGGTGCAGGACTTGATGTCCGAAGGTTTGCGGCGGGCGGAAGCTGTCCTGTTTGCTGCCGGAGAGCCTGTGGGGGCACAGCAGATTGCCGAGATATTGCCGCAGGGGATTGAGCCTGCTGAAGTGCTGATGGAGCTGAAGCGGACCTATGCCGGACGCGGCGTGCAATTGGTTGAAGTGGCCGGCAAATGGCGCTTCCAGACGGCTGAAGACCTGTCCTTCCTGTTTGTTGAAGAGCGGCAGGTGCAGAAGAAACTCTCGCAGGCCGCGCTCGAAACCCTGGCGATTATTGCTTACGGGCAGCCGGTGACACGGGCCGAAATCGAAGCGGTGCGCGGTGTGGCTGTGTCCAAGGGGACGATTGATGGCCTGATGGAAACGGGCTGGATCAAGATCAAAGGCCGTCGGAAAACGCCCGGGCGTCCGGTGACGCTGGGGACGACCCCGAAATTTCTGGAACATTTCGGCCTTGAAGACCTGTCGGTTCTGCCCGGAAAGGCGGAATTGGAAGCCGAAGGCCTGCTGTCTGATGTGATCCCGGAAGGGTTTGAGAGCGATGAGCTGCCGGGCATGGATGAGACCGATATTGAAACAGACACCGCGCCCGAAACGGACTCCGAGTTTGTCTCTGATTTCATTGGCGAGGCGGACGAATAGGCGCTCATAGCGGGTTAGCCATTGAGCGCGAGGCCATTCGGGCCTATAATTGGTAGATATTTTGTACAGGAGGCCCGCATGGGCTCAGTTGGACCGTTACAGATTGTCATCTTTCTGGTTGTCGCCATTCTCGTTTTTGGCGGACGTGGCAGGATTTCCTCGATTATGGGGGATATGGCCAAGGGCATTCGCTCGTTTCGCACCGGATTGAAGGATGAGGATGAGCCTAAATCCGTCGAGAAGGACGATATGGTCGATGTGACCCCAGCTAAGGATGAAGCAAAATCGTCGTCCTGATCGCTTCACGATGATTGACCCATAGGGGCGCACGCGGATGTTGCCGCAATTCGGTTTTACAGAATTTATCTTGATCGCGATTGTCGCGCTGGTCGTTGTCGGCCCGAAAGACTTGCCCGTCATGATGCGCAAGCTCGGCCAGTTCGTGGCCAAGGGACGGGCGATGGCGAACGAGTTTCGGGCAGCGTTTGATGATATTGCCCGCCAAGCCGAGCTTGATGAGCTGCGTCAGGAAATCGAAGATTTGAAGAACTCCAATGCTGTTAAAGAAGCGACCGAGGAGATGTCGAATTTCGAGCGCGATATGAATGAGACCGTGATGCGCGAAACGGCCGAGGCGGATGCGACGCCAGATGCCGAGCTCCCGAAATCTGATGACAAGGCGGGCGCATGACGGACTTGCAGACCAGTGAAAAGGGCCTGCCCGAAGGCCATGAGCCGGACCTGTTGCCAGAGGATGAGGGCATGGAGGCCACCAAGGCGCCACTGCTCGAGCATCTCAACGAGCTGCGCGCGCGGCTGATCTGGTGCATTGTCGCGCTTGTGGTGGCTGCCGGGCTGAGCTTTGCGTTTGCGCTGCCGATCTATAATTGGCTGATCCAGCCCTTTGCCGATGCGTCTGAAGCGGCGGGCAAAGAAACGCAGATGCAATTGATCTTTACGGGGCCGCTGGAATTCTTTTTCGTGAAGATCAAGCTGGCGCTGTTTGCGGGGCTGTTTTTGGCGTTTCCGGTGATTGCGTGGCAGGTCTATGCGTTTGTTGCGCCGGGGCTTTACAAGAATGAGCGCGGGGCATTTTACCCGTTTTTGATTGCCGCGCCGATCCTGTTCGTAGCCGGGGCGGCCTTTGTCTATTATGTCATGCTGCCTTGGGTTGGGCGGTTTGCCTTTGGCCAGGAACAGTTTGGCGACGGGCCGGCACAGATACAGCTTTTGCTGAGCGTGAAGGAATATCTCTCGCTGGTGATGGCGCTGATGCTGGCGTTTGGACTGTCGTTCCAATTGCCGGTGATCTTGACGCTTCTGGGCAAGATTGGCGTGGTTGGCTCGGACACGCTGCGGTCGGGGCGTAAGTATGCGCTGGTGATCGTGCTTGGCTTTGCGGCCTTCTTTACGCCGCCGGATGTGATCAGCCAGATCATTCTGACGGTGCCGGTTATGCTGCTTTACGAGGTCAGTATCTGGAGCGTGAAACTGATTGAGGGAAAGCGCGACAAGGACGATGGAGCGGCTGCCTAGCGTGGACATGCGCGGCGGAGCGGATTAGACCAGCCACAACACTATTTCACCAAGGGCTATGCCATGTTTGACCTGCGCGCGATCCGCGAAAATCCTGATGCTTTCAAAGC
>CAZXXY010000120.1:0-6712 GCA_964644755.1 uncultured Hyphomonas sp.
ATTATTTTTGACATGTCAAGATATCCGCTCTTGAATATCGAAACGGAATAATATGATCTTCTGTTTAAAGCTGCTGCCGGACTAACTGTCCCGATACTGCTCGAAGCCCAAGCCGCCGACACGTGGGGACAGGCGCACTAGGACCAAACTGTCTCAAAAGACCAAAACGACATAACCCTCATCATCAGGATGCCTGTCGATGAGACTTACCCGATATTGGCATTTCGTCATGTCTCGCATCAGGCTGCAGCGTGCTTTGCCCCTCCTCAAACGCCAAAATAGAAAGCCGTAAGTTTGCGGGCAAATCCTGTATAAAGTCATCTACGATAGGTGCAGAATCAGAAATCCAGGCTGGTAGCGTATAAGCCGCTGCATTTACCTTGACCAGTTTCATCGTCCAAAACGGAAAGACGCGTGTTGTAACCTCATCCCAATGTAGCGTTTGACCCCCCCAATGCCGCTTATCCGTGCGAATGCGTTTGGATAAAACACTCATGGTACGCTCGTGTCCTTCGATAACTTGCAAGAATGCGTGACCATTAAAAAGCAGAACGCCAGTGACATCTAAATCGCGATTGCGCCGAACGGCAACGCGAAGAATATCTTCAACGTCTCTTATTGCTGCGGTTTTTGAAAACCGGCTTCTATAGACCCATCGTATCATAACCGCTCCGATGCTCCCTGTTCAGAACAACCACTGGGTGTATTTGTCGCGTAAGTCAAGAAATAATGAACTATCTTGTAGACTTGCTCCTGAACGCCCTCTCCCCTAAATAGCCTATTCATAAAACTGCACAGGCCCTTGAACCTGTTGGAGATATCAAATGACCTATGCCCCTGCCCCCTATACGGGCGGCACCAACTCTCTTGGCTTTGACAAGCCTCCATCCGAAACGCGTGTTGTCGCCGCCATGTCTGGCGGTGTGGACAGTTCTGTTGTCGCGGCCATGCTCGCGGCCGAAGGCTATGAAGTGATCGGCATCACTTTGCAGCTTTACGATCACGGGGCTGCGATCCAGAAGAAGGGCGCGTGCTGCGCAGGCCAGGACATTCACGATGCACGCAATGTCGCCGACCAGATTGGCATTGCCCATTATGTGCTCGATTATGAAAGCCGGTTCCGCGAACAGGTGATGGAAGATTTCGCCGACACGTACCTGTCGGGTGCAACGCCTGTGCCCTGTATCCGGTGCAACCAGTCAGTCAAATTCGCAGATCTTCTGTCTACGGCCAGAGAGCTCGGAGCAGATTGTTTGGCGACAGGGCATTATATCCGCCGGACCGATGGGCCAAACGGGCCTGAGCTGCACCGCGCGCACGATGCAAGCCGCGACCAGTCATGGTTCCTGTTTGCGACCACGCCAGAACAACTTGACTATTTGCGGTTCCCGCTTGGCGATCTGCCAAAATCGGACGTGCGCGCGCTGGCAGATACATTCAACCTGCCGGTTGCCGCCAAGCCGGACAGTCAGGACATCTGCTTCGTGCCCGAAGGCTCCTACGCCAAAGTGGTCGAGAGCATCCGGCCCGGTGCCGGACGCGGCGGCGACATTGTGCATGTAGATGGCCGCGTACTCGGACAACATCAGGGTGTGATCCACTACACGATCGGGCAAAGGCGTGGCCTCGGCGTGGCCACGGGCGAGCCGCTTTATGTGGTCAAGATCGATGCGGCGGCGCGGCAGGTGATTGTCGGCGACCGTGAGGCATTGCGGACCTCCACGCTCACACTCGAAGAGCTGAACTGGCTGGGCGACACGCCTCTGGCGCAGGCCTGCACAGAAGAATTGCCTGTCCTCGCCCGTGTCCGGTCAACACGTGAACCCTTGCCGGCCCGGCTTTGTCTGGTCGACGGGGCACCGGCCGTGCGGTTCGACGAATCCGAAGAGGGCGTTGCCCGCGGGCAGGCTTGCGTCTTGTATGATGTCGCCGGCAAGACCCGTATTCTGGGCGGCGGTTTCATCGCTTCAACGCTGACCGCCTGAATTTCATTTTTTTTATTTCTTTCATCAATTGGTCACGCAATGGCGCTTCGCCGTCACGCCGGGGGCATTACGGTATTATTTGAGTTTTTTCTCATGAACAGCGGTTCATGCCTCAAACCGGCACAGCTTTACCAACAAAGTACAAACGCGATCGGCAAAGACCTGACGAATTTTCATCAAAACTGACACATCGTCTTGAGGCTCGTTTTAAGGCCCAACCTGTAATGTTGACGGCAAGAGACAAGAAGTGTCTCGGAATAAAGGTGAATATTATGATTGAGCAGAATGCCCATGTAATGAGCGTCAACGGCCCTAACGGACAGCCATTGACTATAGATGACCTTCCCGCGCCCGGCATCAAACGCTGGGTTACGCGTCGCAAGGCGGAAGTCGTTGCGGCCGTTAAAGGCGGTTTGCTAAGCAAGGAAGACGCCTGCGAGCGTTATTCCCTATCGGACGAAGAATTCTCCGGCTGGCTGCGCCTTTACGCTGATCACGGAACAAAAGGCCTACGCGCCACACGTCTGCAGCAATACCGTCGGCACAGCTAAGACAGCCTGCTCGATCTTATCGGGTATTAAACCGGTGTTTACGGTAAACAGCGTATGACAATTTTCTAGCCTGCATGTTCGCAGGAAGAGGAATAGCATGTGAGCCATTTAACCGACCCCTCCCGACGCAAAAGCCCACTTCAGCCCGTGCTGATGTGGGGTTTCTGCGCTTTGGCGTTTGGCCTTCTGGCGTTGCGATGCTTCTCGATTTACACAGCCCCGCCAGCTGTAGACAACCAGCATCCCCTATCAAAGTTCGTCACGGCCATTGTTGGACAGGGAAATGCCCTGATTGACGAAACGGCCACTGGCGACCTCTTGATCCTGCTCAATGGTCCAACGGGTGCCATTGACCCCGCCATCGCAGCCCAGCTCACAGAGCTTGTGCAGACCACAAGTGGCAATGAAACCGGCCCCGTTCTCAAACAGCTTCCCTTTGCCAAAAGCGCCGGCTTCAACCCGACCGAAACCGAGCTGGCAGAACTGGCCGGACTTGGACTGCTCGCAGGTCTCGCCCTCCTGCTCGCCTTTGCCAGCAGATCGCATACCGATCCAGCCATGAACGACCCGCGCGCCCATGCCGGACAATCGGCATCTGATGTGACAGGATTTCCGGATGTTTCCAGCGATACCTTATCCCCGCCTCCCTTCGATGTGGGGCCACAGCTGGCACCGGTCGAAATGACGGAGCCTGATCCGCGTCCACATGCCCTTGCCGACGCCCAGAGCTTCGCTCAAGCCAACCCTGAAGTTACCGCAAAAGTCATCGAGACATGGATCCGCGCACGGGGGTTCAAGCAATGACGCCACGGACCCTGACCACTTTCTCCAATAAATCGGACGAGGACGGCCTGACCCGATCCGCGCGCCTGCTCAAAGCCATAGGCCCCAACGCGGCGCCAATCTGGGCACAGCTAAGTCCGGCCGACAGCAACGCATTGCGCGCCGTCATGGACACTCTGCCAGCCGATGAAACCGCCAATACCGCCGCCGCGCAAGCGCTTCTCAACGAAGCGGGCCAATATGGCACGCCGCCGATCTGGCAAAAACTCTCGGCGCTCCCTGCCCGTCAGCTCTTTGCCATGCTCGAAAACGAGCATCCCCAGATCATCGCTCTGATAATTGTCAGACTAACCCCGCAAGCGGCTGCAAACCTTCTCGACTGTATGGGCGAGCAAGCAACTGATCAGACATTGCGCCTCATGCTGCAAATGGGCAAACCCCATCCAGGCGCCATTGCGGCCATTGAAAGCTTATTTGAAGCGGAGCTTGGCTTTACCGATGATCCCGCTCCCGTTCAGGGCGACGCGGCCCTCGCACGTATCTTCGACCTCATGGCCCCGGAGACGAGCGAGCCTCTGCTGACAAACCTTGCCGACGCCGGCACCCGCGTACGCAAGCTTATGTTCACCCTCGACGATATTGCCGGTTTCACACCTGCCGGTTTGCAAACACTCCTGTCCAAGGTCGATCGCGCCACCTTGATCCTCGCGCTCAAAGGCACAAAAGGCCCTGTCGCAGACGCCATGTTCCGGAATATGACTGCCCGCGCCCGCGAGGTTCTGGTGGAAGAAATCAATGCGATGGGCCCCGTCCGGCGTGCCGATGTCGAGGCGGCAAGAACAGATTTGATCGTGCTCGCACGCCATCTCGTCGAAACCGGCGAAATTTTCCAGTCCGATCCAGCTGATGATCTGCTCGAAGACACGGACCTGATCGCATGAGCCTGCGCACGTTGAAATCTCTGGTCGACTTCGAATTTCGCAGTGATTTCGACACGCCCGATCTCGAGGCTCCAACCCACAACCCGAATGCGCTCGATACCGTGTCGGTCACGGCAAGCGAGCTGGCAGAGCTGCTGGCCAATGCCCGCGCCGAAGGGTTACAGGCGGCCCTCGCACAGCAGGCTGCCAATACCCAAGACCGGCTTGAGACTTTGTCTGACGAGTTGAAAAAGGCTCTGGGCGAATTGCTTGAGCTTGCAAAATGTCTCGAACGGGTGGCTTTGTCTCCCGACGATGCAAATCATGTCCGGATGCTCATTTCGGGCGCTTGCACCCATATTGTAGCCGGACAACGCGATCTGTTTGCAGATCAGTAACCATTTCGCGTAGATACTCGACCTGATTGCGACGATTGAGAGCCAAACCCATGACACAGCCCGCAAATCCCGCTCTGGCCAGATCCCTGATGGACGTGCCGGTACAAGTCGATATTGTGCTCGGCGAAGCGCGTATCCCGATCGAGGAATTGATG
Organism: uncultured Hyphomonas sp.; assembly: GCA_964644755.1. Classification (GTDB taxonomy): domain Bacteria; phylum Pseudomonadota; class Alphaproteobacteria; order Caulobacterales; family Hyphomonadaceae; genus CALLCD01. The sequence goes on from CAZXXY010000120.1 coordinate 4,793, forward strand.
GCCCTGTCGCCGGGCGAAGTGGTGGCGCTCGAAAGCCGGACCAAAGACGATGTATTGATCTATGTCTCCGACCGCCTGATGGCGCGCGGACGGCTGGTCATCGCTGACGGACAATTGGGGGTCAGCCTGTCAGAAATCATTGACGAGCGCGTCGCCGCCTAAGCCGGTTAAACCCTAGCTTTCCGTGTAGCGATAACCAACGCCATAGAGCGTCTCGATCGCGTCAAACTCACCATCTACCTGCCTGAACTTCTTGCGCAAGCGCTTGATATGGCTGTCAATTGTCCGGTCATCGACGTAAATCTGGTCATCATAAGCCGCATCCATAAGCTGGTCGCGGTTTTTCACATAGCCGGGCCGCTGGGCGAGGCTTTGCAGGATCAGAAATTCGGTCACGGTGAGTCGGACCTGCTTGTCATCCCACGCACAAGCGTGACGGTTCGGGTCTAGCGTCAAACGCCCCCGGACAATCGGTTTGTGATCGCCCTCTTCTGGCCCGGCCGCTCCCCCTCGCGCACGGCGCAAAACGGCTTTCACGCGCTCGGACAGAAGCCGCGTTGAACACGGTTTGCGGACAAAATCATCAGCGCCGATATTGAAGCCGATCACCTCGTCGATCTCTTCATCCTTGGAGGTCAGGAAAATCACCGGCAAGTCGGAGGTCTGGCGCAACCGGCGTAGCAATTCCATGCCGTCCATTTTCGGCATTTTTACATCGAAAATGGCAATATCGGGCGGCGTTTCCGTCAAAGCCGGCAAGGCGCTCTGACCATCAAAATATGTCCGGACCTGATACCCTTCGGCTTCGAAGAAAATCTTCAATGATGTCACAATGTTTTCGTCATCATCCACAAGCGCTAAGGTCGGCATATCCCACTCCTACTTTGATTACAGCCCATACAATCACGGTTCGCCATTTGCTGGAAGCCCCGTCATTTTCTATTACAGACCAGTAATGTGGCACCAGAACGCGCGGAAAAAGGCGATTTTGTGTGAGCAATCATTAACTTCGCCACAATTTATGGTCCTGCTGAACGAACGGACTGCCAAACTTCCGTAAAAAGATGAAATTTCAACCATTGGATTTCCGCCGCTTTACGGTCTTTCCGTTACGGTAAGTGCCACTAAAGACCGCAAGGGTGACCTCAATGGCAAGAGTGTTCTCGCGAATTCCCCGAATTGTGTGCGGAAAATAGTTTCCTTAAACTCCAGATTGGCATCTAGGTATGAACCCATTTATGGCTGCAGTGTTCTGAGTATTATGCAAGGATTGAATGAATTCAGAGTTCAGTGAATGTTGCTCCGAATTCACAAACCCTGACAACATAACACCATCTGAATATATTTGATTGTGGTAAGCATGGCCGTCGACTTCTTCGAGTCTCGCATCCGCCAAGAAAACCATCCAATCACCAGACCCCGGCCCGTCTGCGCCCTCTATAAAAAACTGCCATACGCCGAGAACGCCGAGGTCATCAACATGAGCTCTCCATGCGAATTCGACTGGGGATGTTATCGTCGCTGCTTTGCCGTTCGTCACGATTGCCACATGCTGATCATCAAGCGTGATAGTTGTTGATCGGCAATCACCGAACGTGCCAAATAATGGTTCTGTCGTGATACTCGGCTCCGCAGAAACGTGCTTATTGATAACAATACCGATGGTCACCAAAACGGCTATTACAGCTATCCTGCGCCAGTAAGATGTAAAAGCCATAACAATTCCTCCTGACCTCGATTACCATCTCTAGTTGGATTTTCGATAAATAGAATCGGACAAGTTGCTTGGGAGATATTTACCCAGATTCCTCAATCTATGAGACAGCTTCTGGAGAAGTGACCCAGCCTCCACAATTCCTGCCAATGGTAGCACTGTCAAAGGAATGCCGAATACTGTATTCGTGTCTATTTTGAGGAGAA
>CAZXXY010000121.1:0-2409 GCA_964644755.1 uncultured Hyphomonas sp.
TTGCGCCAGTCATCCGCGGTGCTGGCAGTCCAGTCAAAGCGGGGATGCTCGGTGAAATGGTAGAGGGCTTCATCGGCATAGGATTTGACATCGGTGGCAAACCGCACCTGCCCGCCCGGTTTCAGGATACGGGCAAGTCCGTCAAGAAAGTCAGGCTGGATCAATCGTCTCTTCTGCTGGCGTTTCTTTGGCCACGGGTCCGGAAACAGAATGAACACGCGGGCAATGGACTGATCTTGCAGGCTGGCAATAACAGGGCGGGCATCATCCATATGCAGCCGGACATTGGTCAGCCCACCATCCTCGATCTGGCCGAGCGCTTTGGCCATGCCTTCGATAAATGGCTCGCAGCCGATAAAGCCGATATCCGGATGTCTGCCCGCTTGACCGCTAAGATGCTCGCCGCCGCCAAATCCGATTTCGAGCCACACTTCGCCGGTCCCGGGCGCAAACAGACCGGCCGGATCAACCGAGCCATCTGCAGGCGTCGGCACATTCAGACCGGGCAGGACGGTATCGACCAGGTTTTGCTGGCGCGCCGAAAGCGCCCGGCCACCGATGCGTCCGAATGTCCGCATCGGTCTTGCGCCTTGTGGCGGCCTCTTAGGCAAAGGCGGACTTCAGCGCATCGACCAGGTCCACTTTTTCCCAGCTAAATCCGCCATCCGCATCAGGCGTGCGGCCAAAATGTCCATAAGCGGCCGTGCGGGCATAGATCGGCCGGTTAAGCTGCAAATGGGTTCTGATCCCGCGCGGGGTCAGGTCCATAATCTCGGCCAGAACGGTTTCAAGTTTGCCCTCGTCAACATGACCAGTATCATGCAGGTTCACATTGATCGACAGTGGCTTGGCGACGCCGATGGCGTAAGAAAGCTGCAATGTGCATCTCGCTGCCAATCCGGCTGCGATGACATTTTTCGCCAGATACCGGCTGGCATAAGCGGCCGAACGGTCAACCTTGGTCGGGTCTTTGCCTGAAAAAGCGCCGCCGCCATGAGGTGCCGCGCCGCCATAAGTATCGACAATAATCTTGCGTCCGGTCAGACCGGCATCCCCATCAGGGCCGCCAATAACAAAAGTGCCGGTCGGGTTGACGTAAAACTCTTCTTCGGGCGGGAACCAGCCATCAGGGAGCACTTCGGTGACGATCGGGCGAACAAGTTCGCGAATATCATTGGCGCTGTAGCCGTCCTTATGCTGGGTCGAGACAACCACAGAGGTCGCGCCAACCGGCTTGCCGTCTTCATAGCGTAAGCTGATCTGGCTTTTGGCATCGGGTTCAAATTCCGGACGGGCACCCGAATGCCGAAGCTCGGCCATGCGCTGCAGGATTTTGTGGGAATAGATCAGGGTGGCTGGCATCAGCTCTTCGGTCTCGGCCGAGGCATATCCAAACATAATACCCTGATCGCCTGCGCCTTCTTCCTTGTCACCGGACGCATCAACACCTTGTGCAATATGAGCCGACTGGCCATGCAGAAAGTTCGAGAAGTCCAGATTTTTCCAGTGGAACCCGTCCTGCTCATAGCCAATGTCTTTGACCGCACCGCGAACCGCCGCTTCGACCTTGTCGCGCGCGGCGCTGTCGGTTTCGACATTGAACCCTTCAGGGCAGCGCACTTCCCCTAGCAGCGAGACGCGATTGGTGGTGGCCGCCGTCTCGCAGGCAACACGAACCGCGCTTGTGTCAAAACCGCGATCAATCGCTTCCTGATAAATCAGGTCTACAATCGTATCCGATACGCGGTCGCACACTTTGTCGGGATGGCCTTCGGATACGCTTTCGCTCGTGAAAACAAATGGTCTGCCGCTCATAATTTCAGGCTCCTGATACCCGCTTGCAATGTATGATTAATCGTCGGTGTCCATCAATCCTCTGGCAAGGAGGTTGTCAACCATGATGACGCAATGACTGATTATTTTGGTTCTGCTTGTGCCTGATTTATGGCGTGTTGAACTTATCGCGGTTCAGCGCCGCAGCTGTGTTCGTTACCGTATCCAGAAGCGTTTTGCGCATAGCCGGGTCGGTAATCGCTTCGAAAGCCGTCACCAGTTCAATCGAATCCGGGCTGAGAACGGGAGCTTGCCGGGAGGCTTGGTCTTCTGTCACACGTGATCCCGTGTCTGGAAGCAATTCCGAAGCACCATCGTAGAAATATCCGATTGGAACCCCAAGCGCTGCGGCAACTTCGTAAAGGCGGCCCGCTGAAATCCGATTGACACCTTTTTCGTATTTCTGAACTTGCTGGAAGGTCAAATTCAGCAGATCGCCAAGTTTTTCCTGAGTCAATCTCAGCTCTCTGCGTCGCCATCTCAAGCGCTGACCTACAAGGCGATCAATGCCGCTAGGCGTTTTGCTTTCTGACATCTTCACCCCCGGTATTAGAAAATACTGAATACTTCTAGCGT
>CAZXXY010000121.1:2509-6695 GCA_964644755.1 uncultured Hyphomonas sp.
GGCACATTGCCCCCGCGCGCAAGTTCGCGTCCCAAGCCATCGATCATGGAGGTCACCCCCCGGCTTGCCACCCGCGCAATTGGCAGACCGGTTTCGATCGCGCGATAGCGATTTTGTGCATAGTGTTGTTCCGGTCCCATGCCGCGGCCAAACCAGGCGTCATTCGAGATGATGACCATCCAGTCCGCTCTGGGTCTTGCGTCTTTGTGACGTGGAATCCCCGGAAACAGCCCCTCATAACAGATCAGCGCGTTGAAGGGACGAACCCCGCTTGCTTCACCCGGATAGGAGACCTCAGGGCCCGGACCCGGTTGGAAGCCGGTCGGAACGGCCTGTTGCAACGTTTCTGGCAGGATACCACGAAGGGTTCTCCCGAACGGAATGATGCTGGCAGCCGAAAGCTCGCCGAAGGGCACAAGCTTGTGCTTGTCGTACAGGGCAAGAGGTTGGCCGGTCCGCGCGCTGGATTTGTCGATGACGGCCAGAGAATTAAACCAGTTGCGGGCGTCCGGGTTCACCGAAGCAAAGCCCGAACCGTTCGGATCATCAGTTCTAACCCGCTCGCTTCTGGGGGTTCCCAAAATCAGTTTGCGCTCTCCGATAAAGGCAGCAATGGCATCAAGCGCGTTCGGGTCCTGCAAGACCGCCGTAGGGATTGCCGCCTCCGGCCATATCACCACATCCGTATCGTCCTGTTCGCCATGATCGAGCAGTTCCAGATACCGTACGAGAACATCCGATGGCGGGACCTCCCATTTCGTGTCCTGCGGTAGTCCCGCATCCATCAGGCTGATAGACTGGCGATAAACCATGGTCGGCTCGTTCAGCCTCTGCGCGCCCCAGGTCCAGCCGCCGCCAACAAGAACAACGGCCATCAGGGCCGGTATCAAACGCTGGCTGATGCTATTGGTCTCGCGTGTATCAACCAGCGCCGCAGGCGTTGACATCACGAAGACCGTCATCAGGGTCAGCCAGTAAACGCCGCCAATCGAGGCCGCTTGCGACAAAGGCCCGCCCGGCGTCCATGTCGTGCCTGGCAAATTCCATGGGAACCCGCCAAACAAAGTCCCGCGCACAAATTCGGCAAGCGAGAAAAATATTGCAAAGATGAAGATCCGCGATGGCGACGCCGACCAGAAGGCGCCAGCCAGAAAGGTGCCTGCCCCCCAGATCAAACCCAATCCCGCAGGGAGCAGGATCAGCGGCAGGAACAGGAATATGGCATGCTTCTCGGGTTCGACCAGAAAGGCGAAAGCAATCCAGTGCAGGCTAACCAGAAAAAAACCGAACCCGAAGGCCCAGCCCCGGGCAAACACCATCTTGCGCCATTGAGTGGAACCACGTGCCCCATCAATCATCCAGATCAGGCCGGTAAACGAGAAAGCCAGAATGAGGCTAAAATGAAAAGGGGCGAAGGCGAGGGCGGAGATCGCCCCGAGAAAGATCGCCATAAGATGCGCCCGCCACCCTTGCAGTCTGGCAAAGGCTTCCTGCATCGGGCCAAGGGCCGTGAAGCCGTGACTGGAGACGGTCCGGGTCATTTGCCGTCGCCCCGCTTGCGCAGTTTCATGCGCCGGATACGGCGGCTGTCAGCATCAATAATCTCAAACTCCGTCCCTTCCGGATGTCGTAGAACTTCACCGCGTTCGGGAATGCGTCCGGCCAGAGCAAAAGCGACCCCGCCCAGCGTGTCGATATCATCTTCAAAATCGGCAAGTTCCAGATTGATGCCTGTCTCTTCGGCAAAATCTTCAATCTCCATCCGCGCATCAACCTCCCAGATACCGGTCCCGCGCAGGGTCAGCATCGGTGTGCCGGCATCGTGCTCGTCTTCGATATCGCCGACAATTTCCTCGACCAGATCTTCCAGCGAGATCAGCCCGTCCGTGCCGCCATACTCATCCACCACGATCGCCAAATGGATGCGCGTCGCCTGCATTTTGACGAGCAAGTCTGCCAGCGGCATAGAGGGTGGCACAATCAGCGTATTGCGAGCGATGCGTTCGAGTGATTTTGCCGGTGCTTCTGCGCTGCGGGCAATCTCGCCGACAACATCCTTGATGTGCACGAAGCCGATCGGATTATCGAGCGTGTCGCGATAGACCGGCAGGCGGGAATGGGTTGCTTTGGCAAACACAGCGATCAGTTCGTCAAAGGAGGTCTCGACCTCAACGGCAACAATATCCGCACGGGGAATCATCGCGTCTTCAACGCGGGCCTGTTCAAATTCCTGCAATCGCAACCGCATGGCCGATTGACCGGACGAGGGCGCGGCCGTTCTGTTATCCTTTGCAGAATCGCCGGTTTTTGCCCGACGTCCAAAGCCGAACAGGCCGCGGCGGCGGCTCGGGCTGGGGTCTGGATCGTCCGGTGATGGCAGGTTTGTCATAATTTCTCGTAATATAGCGTCATTTTACGCGATTCGGGAATAGGGATCGGCAAATCCCAAACTGGCGAGGCTTTCTCGTTCTATGGCTTCCATGCGCTCTGCCTCATCATTGTCAACATGGTCATGTCCAAGCAAGTGCAAAAACCCGTGAATCAGCAGATGTGATAAGTGGGCTTCTATTGACACGTCGCTGGCGCGCGCATCCTTGAGTGCGACGCCGAAGGCAATGGCAATATCGCCAAGAAAATTCTCGGGATTGGGCGCGGCCGGAAAGGACAGTACATCGGTTGGCCCTTCTTTGCCGCGCCACTGCTTGTTCAGCGTCGCCAGCATGTGGTTGTCAGCCAGCAATACATCAAGCGTGACGGTCTTGTCCGGCAGGGCTTTGTCCGCGGCGGCGCCAATGGCGCGTTCGCACACGCCGCTCAGATCTGGCAGGTCGGTCCAGTGCTCATCTTCAACGCGCAAGTCGATGTCTACCGGCATCCCTAGCCGTCATCCTTGGCGGGGCTGCGTTTGGCAGAGGACTCAGCGCTGTCATAGGCATCGATAATCCGGCCAACCAGATCATGGCGCACCACATCCGCAGCGGTCAGCCGCATCTGGTCAACCCCCTCAACCCCTTCGAGAATACGCAAAGCATGCGCGAGCCCGGAGGGTTGCCGGCCCGGCAAATCGACCTGGCCCGGATCGCCTGTGACCACCATGCGGCTATCGCGTCCAAGCCGTGTCAGCACCATTTTCATTTGCGGAATGGTCGCGTTTTGCGCCTCATCGACAATGACAAACGCGTTTTTCAGCGTCCGGCCCCGCATGAAGGCGAGGGGAGCAACTTCAATCTCGCCCCGCGCGCGGCGGCGATCCATTTGTTCCTGCCCCATCAGTTCGCGCATCGCATCCCAGATCGGCAGCATATACGGATCGACCTTTTCCTTCAGATCGCCCGGCAAAAACCCCAGATTTTCACCCGCTTCGACCGCAGGTCGCGTCACAATCAAGCGCTCGCGCACCCCTTGGAGCAATTCCGCAGCGCCAGCAGCAACCGCAAGATAGGTCTTGCCCGTCCCCGCAGGCCCTGCGCCGAAAACAAGTCCCGCATTTTGATCGACAAGGCGTTCGAGATAGCGCGCCTGTCCCCGTGTCTGCGCAGTGATCGGACGTTTCAAGCCGCGCAATGGCGCAAAGGACCCTTCCGGCGCGGTGGCCGCTTCGAGCGCGCCTTCAAGTTCCAGTTCGCTGGCCGCAGCCCCGCGCGCCAGCTTGCGCTCGAACTCGGCAAGCGCAGCCTCCGCGATCAGCACGCCTTCGGTCTTGCCCGACAGCAAAATCGCGCCGCCCTGGCTTTCTGCTTTCAGGCCATAGTCTTCAAGCTTCACTTCGAGCAATTGCAGATAGCGATGATGCGGCCCGCACAAATCCTGCAGCCGCTCGGCCGTCGCCACCTCATATGTCTTCTTGGAATATCCGCCCGCGCGCCGCTTTGTCGTCACGCCATAGCCTCGCGCACACGCACCATTTCGCCCGTCAGCGACGACATGGTTGCTCCCGATACTTCAACCTCGACAATCTGGTTCATCAGCTCTGTTGAACCCTGAAAATGCACAGATTGCAAATAGGGCGAGCGGCCATGCAGCTGTCCGTCGCGCTTGCCTGTTCCCGACACCAGCACCGGAATGGTCCGTCCAATACAGTCCTTGTTAAACGCCGTCTGCTGATCTTTGAGCAGATCCTGCAAGCGCAAGAGCCGCTCATGCTTTACCGCCTCGTCCACCTGTCCGAACATATCCGCCGCAGGCG
>CAZXXY010000122.1:0-6673 GCA_964644755.1 uncultured Hyphomonas sp.
GGGCGTTGTGCGCCGCGCAAAAGACGGTGTTCGTCTTCTGGCCAAAGGTGATGCCCCGAAAAAGGTCAATATTACAGTGACAGGGGCTTCCAAGGCGGCGATCGAACAGATCGAAAAAGCTGGCGGTAAAGTCACCGTAACGGGAGTGAAGGCCGAAGCTGCCGCATAATTTTGCGGAAAAAAATCAGCTTTACCCCTTCACAAAACCCCTTTCGCCGCCGATCTTGGCGGCGAACCCATGTCTGGAGGATTCGCGCGTGGCATCAGCAGCCGAACAAATGGCTCGTAATATTAATTTCGAGACGTTCTCGAAAGCCAAAGAGCTTCAAAAGCGTATTCTGTTTACGCTCGGTATCTTGCTTATCTATCGCTTGGGGACATTTATCCCCGTTCCCGCGCTCGACCCTGTAGCCTATCGCCAATTCTTTGAAGGACAGGCGGGCGGCATTCTCGGCAATATGAATATGTTCTCTGGCGGTGCCGTTGAACGTATGGGCATCTTTGCATTGAATGTGATGCCTTATATTACGGCGTCGATCATCGTGCAGATGATGACTTCGGCATCGCCCACCCTGTCTGCCTTGAAGAAGGAAGGGGAGGTTGGCCGTCAACAAATCAACCAATACACCCGCTATCTGACGGTCGGCTTCGCGCTGGTCCAATCTTTCGGGATTTCGGTGGGACTACAAGCGCTAAGCTTGGATTCTGTGCCGGGCTGGTTCTTCATTTTGACATCGGTTGTAACCCTGACGGGCGGTACGATTTTCCTGATGTGGCTCGGTGAGCAGGTGACTGCGCGCGGCATTGGCAACGGTATTTCCCTGATTATTTTCGCGGGTATCGTGGCCGAGATGCCCAAGGCAATTGTGAACCTGCTCAGTCAGGCACAGGGCAATTCAACCAATGTAGTGTTCATTTTCGTGATCACTGCTCTGGTCATCGCGCTAGTCATTTTCATGGTGTTCATCGAACGCTCGCAGCGCCGGTTGCAGATTCAGTATCCAAAGCGTCAACAAGGCAATCAGGTGGCTCAAGGCCAGACCTCGTTCCTGCCGCTTAAACTCAACACATCTGGCGTTATCCCGCCAATCTTTGCGTCTGCGATTTTGCTGATGCCGACCACAGCGATCGGCTTTAGCGGCGGCGCTGCAGGTTCCGGCGGCTCAACCAGCGCCTTCGGCGGAGCTCTGCAATGGCTGGCCATTAACTTTGGCCAAGGCTCTCCAGGCTTCATCATCTCCTATGGCTTGATGATTGCGTTCTTTACCTTCTTCTACACCTCGATCACCTTCAATCCCGAAGAGACGGCTGACAATCTGCGCAAGCATGGGGGGTTCATCCCTGGGATTCGTCCGGGCAAAAACACAGCCGCTTATATTGATTATGTGCTGACACGCCTAACGACAATTGGTGCGATCTATCTGGTTTTCGTGTGTCTCTTGCCAGAGGTTTTGCGGGTCTACTATCCCGAGATTCCGTTCTATATTGGCGGCATGTCGCTTTTGATTGTGGTTTCGGTGACCATGGATACCGTCGCGCAAATCCAGTCGCACCTGATCGCCCACCAATATGAAGGGATGATCAAGAAATCTCGGCTGGGGGGACGTAAAAGATGAATTTGATACTGTTTGGCCCACCTGCCGCTGGCAAGGGCACGCAGGCAAAACGCCTTGTTGCTGAACGCGGGTTCGTTCAATTGTCTACAGGTGACATGCTGAGAGCAGCAAGATCGTCGGGCAGTGAACTTGGCAATCGTGTGGCTGGAATTATGGATGCCGGCACGCTTGTTTCGGACGAGATCGTTATCGAATTGATTGAAGAGCAGTTGGATATGAATACCGGAGCGGCTGGCTTTATCTTCGATGGCTTCCCCCGCACCGTCGGACAGGCTGAGGCACTAGATGAGTGTCTCAAGAGCCGGGGCGGCGGCGTTGATCTGGTGATCCGGTTGGTGGTCGATGAAGAGAAGCTTCTGGCGCGGATCGCCAAGCGTTTCGACGAAGAAGGCCGCAAGGATGACAATCCTGAAAGCTTTGCTCACCGGCTCGACCAGTACAATGCAAACACGGCTCCTTTATTGCCGATTTACGCCGATCAGGGGAAATTGGTCGAGGTCGATGGAATGGGGACGCCAGAGGCTGTCTCTGCTGAAATCGACGTGGCTTTGAAAGAAGCTGGATAATCCAGCAAAAGACTGTTGACGCGGTAAAAAAGGGGGCTATAACGCCCTCTTCGATAGAAGACTAGTGCCCGGTACGTGATATGGCGTCGTCATTCACGTTTACGGGCTCGTTTGAGTTTTAGGAGACGAATTTGGCCCGCATAGCAGGTGTCAACATACCGACAAATAAACGCGTGGTAATCGCGCTGACATACATACATGGAATTGGTTCTGCCAAGGCTCGTGAAATCACTGAGGCGGTGGGCATTGCGTCCGAACGGCGCGTGGCTGATCTGACCGATGCAGAAGTGATCCAGATCCGTGAAACGATCGATGCCCAGTTCACTGTTGAAGGTGATCTGCGGCGCGAAGTATCCATGAACATCAAGCGTCTTATGGACCTTGGCTGTTATCGTGGCCTTCGCCATCGTCGCCGGTTGCCCGTTCGCGGACAGCGGACCCATACCAATGCTCGCACCCGCAAAGGCCCTGCAAAGGCCATTGCCGGTAAGAAGAAATAGGGGGCGGATATGGCTCGTGATACACAACGGGTTCGCCGTAGCGAACGTAAGAATATTTCCTCTGGCGTCGTTCATGTGAACGCCAGTTTCAACAACACCATGATCACCATTACGGATGCACAGGGAAACACGATTTCCTGGCAGTCGGCTGGCGGTATGGGCTTTAAGGGCTCGCGCAAATCCACACCCTATGCGGCACAGGTTGCAGCAGAAGATGCGGCGCGCAAAGCGCAAGAGCACGGCATGAAGACGGTTGAAGTTAACGTGCGTGGTCCTGGCTCAGGTCGGGAATCAGCCCTACGGGCGCTGCAAGCTGCTGGACTGACGGTAACGTCGATCCGTGACACAACACCAATTCCGCACAATGGATGCCGCCCGCCCAAGCGCCGGCGCGTCTAAGCTGTAAGATTAAGTTCCATAGGGAGAAACGGCCATGGCCGATACTGATGTCACTGTAAATGACCGGAACTGGAAAGAACTGATCCGGCCAAACCGGCCCGTCATTGATGGCGGAATTGATCCAACTCGCAAAGCAAAGCTCGTTGTTGAGCCGCTTGAGCGTGGATTTGGCAACACGCTAGGCAATGCCTTGCGCCGTATCCTTCTGTCTTCTTTGCAAGGCGCAGCGATCACCGGCGTACAGATTGATGGCGTTGTGCATGAATTTTCTGCGATCCCCGGTGTTCGCGAAGATGTCACAACCATCGTGCTCAATCTGAAACGTATTGCGATCGCGATGCAGTCTGACACACCAAAGCGTTTGGTGCTCAAGGCAAACGGATCTGGCGCTGTAAAAGCAAAACAGATCGAGACATCTGGCGATGTCAAGATTCTCAATCCTGATTTGGTCATTTGTCATCTCGATGATGGGGCCGAGTTGCGGATGGAGTTCACCGTTGCAACAGGCAAAGGGTATGTCCCCGCTGAGCAGAACCGCCCGGAAGATGCACCGATTGGCTTCGTTCCTGTCGATTCCATCTACAGCCCCGTCCGCCGCGTTGGTTACACCGTCGAGGACACACGCGAAGGTCAGGTGCTTGACTATGACAAGCTGACCCTTGATGTCGAAACAGACGGATCGATTACGCCCGAAGATGCTGTCGCTTATGCTGCACGCATCATGCAGGACCAACTTCAGCTATTCATCACCTTCGATGAGCCTGTGATTGAGGCGCCTGTCAGCGAAGAGCAGGATCTGGGCTTCAACCCTGTCCTTCTCAAGAAAGTCGACGAACTGGAACTGTCTGTTCGCTCTGCAAATTGCCTGAAGAACGACAATATCGTTTACATTGGTGATCTTATCCAGAAATCCGAAGCCGAAATGCTACGGACACCGAATTTTGGACGCAAATCGCTGAACGAAATCAAAGAAGTGCTTGCTGGTATGGGACTGCACCTCGGTATGGAAGTGGCTGACTGGCCACCAGAAGATATCGAAGGCCTCGCCAAAAAGTATGATGACCACCATTAGAGAAAGCTGATCTGGCTTTTCCAAGGAGAGTAATATGCGCCACGGACTTGCGCACCGCAAACTGAACCGCACCTCGTCTCACCGCAAGGCGATGTTCGCCAATATGGCGGCGTCCCTGATTACGCACGAGCAAATCGTCACGACTTTGCCTAAGGCGAAAGAGATGAAGCCGATTATGGACAAGCTTGTAACGCTTGCCAAAAAGGGTGATTTGGCAGCTCGCCGTCAGGCCATTGCCAAGATTCGTGACAAGGCTGCCGTCAACAAGCTGTTTGCTGTATTCGGTGAGCGGTATGCTGACCGGAATGGCGGCTATACCCGCGTTCTGAAAGCTGGTTTCCGCTATGGCGACAATGCGCCCATGGCAGTTATCGAGCTGGTTGATCGCGACCCTGAAGCTCGCGGCGCTCCTGATCGGGCGCGCATCGCAGCAGAAGAAGAGGCTGCAGACGCTTAGACGTCTAATTGTCCAGTTTCATATTAAGAGAGCCCTGTTCCTAATCGTGCAGGGCTTTTTTATGTCTCGAACCAGGATTCTGACTGAAATGTAATGTGAGCCATGATTGCTCGCTCATAATCACCGCAATACAAACACAAATGATGTATATTCAACACCCTATGACAAAACACGTAACGAAACTTCTCGCAGCAGCCTTGTTTGCAGTGGCTATCCTGCTTTTTGTACTGGTCCAGCCCGTATTTGCCCCGCCGTCGGCGCACGCCCAGGCCGTCCCGCACTCGGCCCGCCAGATTGATCTGACCTTCGCGCCATTGGTCAAACAGGCCTCTCCCGCCGTGGTCAATGTCTATACCCGCAAAACTGTCCAGCAGTCGCCTTTTGCCAATGATCCTGTGTTCAGCCGCCTGTTCGGGCGTCGGCAGCAGCGCGGGCAGGAGTCGTTGGGGTCTGGTGTTATTGTCGGGCGCGACGGTGTTATAGTCACCAATAATCACGTGGTCGAAGGGGCTGATGAGTTCCGCATTGTCTTGTCTGACCGCCGTGAATATTCCGCCGAATTGCTACTCGCTGACGAACGGACTGATCTCGCTGTGCTGAAGATTGACACAGAAGCGGGTGAACTTCCCATTCTGCCCTTTGCTGACACGCGCGATGCGGAGGTGGGCGATTTGGTGCTGGCCATCGGCAATCCATTCGGCGTCGGGCAAACAGTTACCAGCGGCATCATTTCCGCAACGGCGCGCACAGATGTCGGCATTTCGGACTATGCTTTCTTCATCCAGACCGATGCTGCGATCAATCCGGGGAATTCGGGGGGCGCACTGATCGACAATCACGGCCAGCTCGTTGGTGTGAACACGGCAATCTTCTCGCGATCTGGCGGATCAAACGGGATCGGCTTTGCCATTCCCGCCGAGATGGTCCGGCGTGTGGTTGATGCCGCCGTCAATGAAGGGCGGATTATCCGGCCTTGGCTCGGGCTCAAAGGGCAGGCGGTCAGTTTTGATATTGCACAATCCCAAGGGCTGGAGCGTCCGGTTGGAATCATCGTCACTGAAGTCTACGAAAATGGCCCTGCCGACAAAGCGCGCCTGCGTCGCGGGGACCTGGTCACCGCGATTAATGGTCGTGAAGTGTTTGACGAACGCGGCTTGAACTTCCTCGCGGCCACCCAGTCTCCGGGTGAACGTGTCACGCTTGATGTGTTACGCAGCGGAAAGGCAAGACGCCTCAATGTTCTGCTGACCCCACCACCCGGCGCGACCGATGCCGAGCTTCACCTGATGGGCGGCGCACACCCGCTCTCGGGCGCGGAGATTGCTGAGCTCTCACCTGCCTTAGCTGAGAGTCTCGGCGGTGACCCCTTCACCAAGGGTATTCTGGTCACGCGTAATCCACCGCGGCGTAGCATTGCCCGCCGCGTCGGCTTGCGTCTGGGTGATATTGTTGTCGCGATCAATGGCCGCGAGACAACCAATAAGCGCCAGCTCGAAGAAGCTATTGCTGCCGCAGATGACACCTGGGAAGTGACCATCGAACGCAATGGCCGCCGCATCACCACGCCACGCTTTACGCTTTAGGGCGATAGCCATAGGTGGTCTTTGCCGCCAAAAGACGCTAGAGCGCGTCTATGTCTGACTTGTTCGCTGCTTCTGGCCTTGCTGATGATGCACCGCGCCCACTGGCTGACCGGCTGCGCCCGAAAACGCTTTCGGAGGTTGTCGGCCAAGATCATTTGATCGGCGCTGACGGTGCGCTTGGCCGGATGCTGGCGACGGGGCGGCTGTCCTCGATCATTTTGTGGGGACCGCCGGGCGTCGGCAAAACCACGATTGCTCAGCTGCTCGCCGCCGAAACCGATCTCGACTATCAAGCCATCTCCGCTGTTTTCTCTGGCGTTAAAGACCTCCGTGCTGCATTCGACCGCGCCGAGCGCCAACGTGATATGGGCAAGGGCACGCTGCTTTTTGTCGACGAGATACACCGTTTCAATCGCGCCCAGCAGGATGGCTTTCTGCCCTTTGTCGAGCGGGGTGTCGTCACGCTTGTCGGCGCGACGA
>CAZXXY010000123.1:0-6603 GCA_964644755.1 uncultured Hyphomonas sp.
GGTGTCGCGCCTGCTTCCTGCAAATGATAGGAGCAGACATTCATCGGGTTCCACTTGGGCACTTCGGTATAACACCATGTCACCATATCAGTGATCAGACGCAGGCTGGGCTCTGGCGGGAAGACATAAGTGCCCCGCGAGAGGTACTCCTTGATGATGTCGTTCTGGGTCGTCCCGCGCAGCTTCTTGCGATCATCGCCGCGCTCATCTGCGAGCGCCACATAAAGTGCGAGCAACCATGCGGCAGGCGCATTGATCGTCATGGAGGTGTTCATTTCCTCCAGCGGAAGACCATCAAACAAAGTCCGCATATCTCCCAGATGCGCCACGGGCACGCCCACTTTGCCAACTTCGCCGCGGGCCAGAATATGGTCTGCGCCAAAGGCGGTTTGTGTCGGCAGATCAAATGCGATGGAGAGGCCGGTTTGCCCACGCGCTAAATTTTCGCGGTATAGGGCATTGGAGGCGGCCGCGGTCGAGTGCCCGGCATAGGTGCGGAAAATCCACGGGCGATCGGGCGCGTGCTGGTAATCGGTCATGAGTTTGTCCCCCAACGAATTGTTGCAGTGCAGCATGGAGGGCGAAGGGGTGTTTGACAAGCCGCGGTATACAGGAATGTCAATGAGATATGCTTTTACGTGACGATTAATTTTATATGTATGCAAAAATGCATTGCAGTATGGTGATCTTGTGGGCTGTCCAATCTGCAAAAGTCTGACATATGGCGGGCTCAACTTTGGAGTTTCCGCATGACTGATCTTATTGGTTTTCTCGCCGCATCCCTAACCTCGCTTTCGTTTGTTCCGCAGGCTATTCTGGTCATGCGCACGGGCAATACGCAAGGCGTGTCTTTGCTGATGTATGCACTGTTTGCGCTGGGTGTTACCGGCTGGCTGACTTATGGCGTGATGACATCTGCTTTGCCAATTATCCTGTCGAACTTTGTGACACTGAGTCTGGCCCTGCTCATTTTGAATTTGAAAGTGCGCGATGTGCTGAAGGCACGGTCTCAAGTCAAAGGGCCAAACGCTACACGTGTGACATCTGTTCCGGTGTTTTCAAACCGCTTTGCCGTGTAACGCTGCTTACGTTTATCGTTCCTTGCCCAAATGCGTCTTGGCGAAATACTCACCATGGGTGGCGACGAGCTTTTTGAGCTTGGGTTCAATCATGTTGACGCAGAAGGGGCGATCAGGCGCAGTGTAATAGTAGTTCTTGTAAGCCTCGCTTACGGATCGAAACGCGGTAAAGCGCAGGACTTGCGTGATATGGGGCTTGCCGTGGCGCTTGGCCAAGGCTTGCAGGATTGAACGGGCATGCTCGGCTTGCCGCTCCGAGAACACGTAAACTGCACTTCTGTATTTACGCCGCATCGAATGGTTCGAGGTGCTGGCATGGGTCAATAAATGGATCTCGATCAGAGTTCCGGAATTGATTTGCTCGGGATCGAAATGGACCAGAACGCCCTCGGACTCTGTGCTGTTTTCCCCCTCGGAGCTGATCCAGCCTGACCTGACCTCGTGAACGCCGCGCAAGGATTGGAACACCGCTTCGGTGCACCAATGACAGCCGCCACCCAGACCGATTTTTCCCAGATCGACCGTCATTGTATCCCTGTTCTTTGGCGGTTCAATTCAGCGCCCAAGGGGCGACGCTCGCCAAATCTGCTCCGATATAGGTGTAATAAGCCCTCTGTACGGCGCGCGTGACAGGGCCGGGTAAGCCAGTGCCAATTACAGTGTCGTCAAGCTTGAGCACCGGAGCGATGACAGTGCCGGTGGAGCTGGTAAAGCTTTCGGCCGAGGCCTTGGCTTCGAGGACGGTAAAGCTGCGTTCTTCGGTGTGAAGACCTGCATCTTCCAAAATTTTCAAAAGGCTTTGCCGCGTAATGCCGGGCAGGAGCGCATTGGAAAGATGACGGGTGACCAGCGTGCCATCATTGAGCACAATCCACGCATTTGCTGAGGCCGCTTCCGTGATCACGCCGTCTTCATGCAGAAACGCAGTGTCTGCGCCGGCGCGTCGGGCTTTGCGATAGGCGAGGCTCTGGGAGACGAGCTGTGTGGTCTTCATATCGCGCCGTGTCCAGCGTGTGTCCGGCAGCGTTATGGCGGTCAATCCATCGCGCGCCACATCGCCAATGAGTGGCTTTGCGGTGGTGAACATGAAGATCGAGGGGGAGAAGTCTTCCGGTCCATAGAAGTCGCGAGATCCATCATCGCCTGCCGTGATTTGCAAATAGACGAGCCCCTCGGTCAACCCGTTGCGGGCGATGAGTTCGTCGTGCAAAGCCGCCAGATCATCTGGCAGATGCGGTATTTCCAACCCATCGAGGGTTCGGCCAAGGCGGGCCAAATGAGCGTCAAAATCGATCAATTGGCCATTATACACCGCCGTGACTTCATAGGCCGCTTGGGCGAACAGAAAGCCGCGATCAAAGGGGCTGATTCTGGCGTCATCTACGGGGACAAAGTGACCGTTGAGATAGACAATTGGCGTGGTCATTGCTGGGGACTCCATGATCTTTTTCTGCTGCACTGCACAAAAAATCTTGCATGTGCGAAGCTGATGAGGAAAACTAGCACAATAAGTCACGAAATCATCAGTGATAATAAAACGAATGTCGGGAGAATTGTCATGAGTGGACAGGCAAAGCGAGAGAAAAAAGACATATATGCTATGGGCGAAATTCCGCCCGAATTCCATGTGCCGAAATTTATGCACGCCTGGGCGATCCGCCGCGAGCGTCATGGACGCCCTGCCACAGCAATGCAGCTTGAGCAGGTGCCAGTGCCGGAAATTGATTCTGATGAAGTGCTGGTTCTGGTGATGGCCGCGGGCGTCAACTATAATGGCATCTGGGCCGCGCTTGGTGAGCCGATCTCGCCATTCGATGTTCACAAGGCCGATTTCCACGTGGCCGGATCTGATGCGTCGGGCATTGTCTGGGCGGTTGGCCGCAAGGTCACCCGCGTAAAACCTGGCGATGAGGTGGTGATCCATTGCAATCAGGATGATGGCGATGATGAAGAATGTAATGGCGGCGACCCGATGTTTTCGCCCAGTCAGCGGATTTGGGGCTATGAAACGCCCGATGGATCGTTTGGCCAATTCTGCCGTGTTCAGGCTCGCCAATGTATGCCGCGTCCAAAGCATCTGACATGGGAAGAAAGCGCTTGCTATATGCTGACCTTGGCAACGGCATACCGCATGTTGTTTGGCCATCGTCCGCATGTGCTCAAGCCCGGTCAGAACGTTCTTGTTTGGGGGGCGTCAGGGGGCTTGGGCAGTTTCGCCACCCAGCTTTGTGCCGTTTCTGGTGCGCATGCGATTGGTGTTGTGTCAT
Organism: uncultured Hyphomonas sp.; assembly: GCA_964644755.1. GTDB lineage: Bacteria > Pseudomonadota > Alphaproteobacteria > Caulobacterales > Hyphomonadaceae > CALLCD01. Next base: position 3,347 of record CAZXXY010000123.1, read on the forward strand.
CTGACGAGAAGAAGGATCACGTGCTCGGGCTTGGCGCCAAAGGTGTGCTCAACCGCAAGGACTTCAATTGCTGGGGCCAGTTGCCAACCGTGAACGGTCCCGAATTTGACGACTATATGCGTGAGTGCAAAAAATTCGGTAAAGCCATCTGGAATGTCACTGGCAAGAAAGATGTTGATGTCGTCTTCGAACATCCGGGCGAGGCGACGATGCCGGTCTCGGTTTTTGTGGTCAAACGCGGCGGCATGGTGGTGATCTGCGCGGGCACAACCGGCTTCAATCTGACGATGGATGCACGTTTCTTGTGGATGCGCCAGAAGCGCGTGCAGGGCAGCCATTTTGCCCATTTGAAGCAGGCGTCTGCGGCCAATCAATTGGTGATCAACCGCCGAATAGACCCGGGCATGTCGGAAGTTATGACATGGGCGGATATTCCGGCAGCGCATGAGAAGATGCTCGATAATAAGCATCAGCCGGGCAATATGGCCGTGCTCGTAACAGCGCCGCGTCCGGGCCTTCGAACCGTCGAAGATGTTTTGGAAGTGGGACCATTGCCAGCCTAGGCGTTGAGGCGTAACTCATCCTGAAAACAGAGGTGAGCTATGACTTTGACAGAGGCGGATGCTTTCGCGCGTGCATGGGTTGCGGCGTGGAATGATCGCGACATTGAGGCCATCCTCGCGCATTATGATGAGGATGTGGTGTTTCATTCTCCGCGCATTGCCGATGTGCTGGGTGGAGATGCAGCATCGGTGAGCGGTAAAGATAATTTGCGAGCTTATTGGCGGGCCGCCCTTGATCGTGCACCGAAGCTATACTTCGAGCTTGATCGCGTCTTTGCCGGATCGGACACGCTGACCCTGCTTTACACCAATCATAGAGATCAGATGGTCACCGAGACGTTTGTGTTCGGGTCTGGCGGTAACGTTGTGACAGCGATGGCCGCTTATGAATAGAACGAGCTGTAATTGAATCCTGTGCCATGCTGGAAGCGCGCGGACATTTGTCGTAACCTAGAGATCTAGTCTATTGAAAAGGGGACGGATTATGGCCGGTGTAAATATGTTTGATATGATCAAGGGCGCTGCAGGCGGCATGGTCATGCAGCAAGTCGCGAAGAAGTTTGGACTGAATGGCTCGCAAGCTGAAGGCGCGGTTCGTGCGCTGCTTCCTGCCATTTCTGGCGGTCTCAAGCGCAACGCGCAGCAAGAGGGCGGTTTGCAAGGCCTGATGGGCGCGTTGCAAAACGGTCGTCACAATCAATATCTTGATGACCCAAACAAGGTTGCCACGCCCGAGACCGTGCATGATGGCAATGCTATTTTAGGGCACCTTTTGGGGTCGAAAGATATGAGCCGGCAGGTGGCCAGTCATGCTGCGCAGAAGACCGGTCTTGATAGCGGTATTCTCAAGCAGATGTTGCCAATGGTCGCGGCGATGGCCATGGGCTCCTTGTCCAAACAAAGCCAGCAACCAAGTGTTGCAGATGCGTTGATGGGAGCATTGTCTGGCGGAGGCGGCCAGAGCGCTGGTGGAAGCGGTCTTGCGGGGATGGTTGGCTCGCTTTTGGGCGGCGGACAAAAGCAGGCACAGGCCCCAAGTGCGGGCGGCGTCAATCTCGGTATGCTTGGCGGTTTGCTTGATGCTGACGGCGACGGCAATCCCATGGACGACATTCTCAATATGGTGATGAAGCGCTAGCACCAAGCTCGCAAACCGGTTTCCTTTTTTGCCAGAAAGGGCTTAATGGCCGTTCGGGCAGTTCGGGAGGCGGGTTTGATCAAGCGGGGATTGTTAGGGATTGCAGGCGCTTTTCTCCTGCTTGTGCTGATTGTCCTATTTCGGACTTTTACCTATGGCGGACCGCCCGAAGGCGTGGTCGACATTACTTTGCCAGAGCCGCCGGCTATTTCTGCAGAGCAAGGTGCTCGCCATCTTGCCGAGGCAATCCGCTTTCAAACGGTGACCTATAAAGGCGGTGATCCTGCGCCTGAAGCCGCCGGACCGTGGCTGGACTTGCATGACTGGATGGTCGCCACTTACCCGCGCGTGCATGCGGGACTAACGCTCGAAAAGATTGCTGACTATTCACTGCTCTATAAGTGGCAGGGCAGCGATGCTTCGCTCGACCCGATTGTTTTGATGGCGCATCAGGATGTTGTGCCGCTGAATTTCGGGACGCTGGATGATTGGGAGGCAGAGCCGTTTTCAGGTGAGATCATTGAGGGTGTGATCTATGGGCGCGGGGCGCTGGATGATAAGGGCTCGCTTGTCGCCATTCTGGAGGCGTGCGAGGCGCTCATCACATCAGGGTTCAGGCCAAAACGCACTGTATATCTTATGTTTGGTCATGATGAGGAAGTCTCCGGCAGCGGGGCTCAGGCGATGTTCCAGCTGCTGCATGATCGCGGTGTGCGCGCGGAAATGGTGTTGGATGAAGGCTTCTTTGTGATTTCGGATAGTCCGCTGACGGGCAAACCGTTTGGGTTTATTGGCGTGTCTGAAAAGGGGTATGTGACGCTGCGGATGACCGCGCATGCTGAGGGTGGGCATTCCTCCACGCCGCCGCCAGATAGCGCGAATGTGCGTCTGGCGCGGGCAATTGTGGCGTTGGAAGAACACCAGATGAAGGCTGACTTTACGAAGCCGCCTGTCTCGGACCTGTTCCGCGCTGCGGCGGCGGATATGGGATTTTTCAATCGGATGGCGCTTGCGAATATGTGGCTGTTCGGCGGTATGGTGGAAGGTCAAATGAGCGCGGCGGGCGGGGCCAATGCGATGATCCGCACGACCACTGCGCCGACAATGTTGGAAGGGTCTGTGAAGGAGAATGTCTTGCCGCAGCGGGCAACAGCTTTGGTCAATTTCCGGCTGCATCCAAATGATACGGCTGAGGATGTGATGGCGCACGTTGAAGCTGTGACGCGGAAAATTTCCGGGCTGGAAATTACCGTTAATGGTGGAGGTATCGGGTCCGAAGCTTCACCGGTTTCGCCGTCTGACAATACGCCATTTGCGGTCTTGTCTGCGGTGGCGTCGCAAATTGGGGGCGGCGATATTGCGGTGGGCCCGGCGCTCGTGGTTGGCGGTACGGATGCGCGCTATGCGAGCAAGATCTCCGATAATGTGTACCGGTTCCAGCCAAGCTATGTCTCGATGGCAGAAGTGTCTGGCTTCCATGGCAGCAATGAACGGCTATCGGTGGCCAATATGGGCCGCATGGCAGAGGGCTATGCGCAGCTTATTTTGGCGATGGA
>CAZXXY010000124.1:0-6571 GCA_964644755.1 uncultured Hyphomonas sp.
ATTGAACATCAGATCAGAGCGCTTGTGAAGAGAGTTCGCCTGTGTGGACAATTGGCAGACCCGCTATGGTCTCGATACCGGGCGTGGCGGCGCAGACCGGCGAGATTGCATTGGCCGCATGGCGAGCGTGCTGCAACCGTCCCTAATTGTTCCGAGCGAAATGCAATTGTGGGCCTAGCCCACCTTTCATGATAAAGTGGCTGTATGACTTACAGCGTTGGTTCAGATGATCTTGTGCTCTGCGTAAATGCAGCTCCCAATCACGTGACCGGCGAGCCGGTACCGCTCGTGGCTGGAGAAACTTATCGTGTTTGGGCCGTTATGGAATTTGCCTGTCCTTGCGGGCGGTCTGACGCTTTGCTGGATGTTGGTGTCGGATTTGCCTGGTGCCAATCGCGTTTCAGAGTTCTGCCAAAGCCAAGAATCGAAGCCAAAAAGCGTGGTGTCGAGGCACCAAAAGAAACCGAGAAAATTTCACAAGCCGTCCCTGAAGCCTAGGGAGCCATCTCCTTTGGCGGATCGACGAACCGGAGATGCCCCGTCTTAATCCAGACCTTAGCGCCATCAGGCCCGGCCTTGGCATCAAGGCGACCACCAAGCGGCAAACGTAACCATGAATTCCTCCGCAGATGGTCCCCACCTTCCGCAAATGAGCCATCAAGCACCAGAAGCTCCGCCCCGCCCGGCGTATCAAGCGACACGGTGGCGTTGGGCTCCCAACGCTCGAGATTCACTGTTTCACGATCATCTTCAAACAGGCGTTTCACCACAACATCAGGTCGATCAGCGGCCCGAGTGTTTTCCACCTTATTCATTTCGATCTTCACGGATGTCCGGTCCGCCATATCAAACTGCCAGAGCTTGACGAAAATTACGCAGCCGGACTCAGACCCCGGCGTATGAAAGGAAGTTGGCGGATTGCGTACATATGAGCCAACAGGATAGTCGCCATGCTCATCCTGAAAAACGCCTTCGAGCACGATGAACTCTTCACCGCCGCCATGCGTGTGCTGCGAGAAATGACTGTTCGGCGCATATCGAACGATCGAGGTTGCCCGCGCAACTTCCTCCCCGATCCGGTCAAGCATTCGCCGGTCAACGCCGGGCATGGGGGAAGCAATCCAGTCAATCTCTTCACTATGGATCAAAACGCGCTGGCTAAAGTCGGCATGGAGTTCCATCAGCTAGATTTCCTCAGATCGTCAGTAGAAGGCGAATGTGCGCGTCTCGATGCTCTCACGCGGTGGAATAGCGGGGTCCTGATCAGGATACTCAAACGCAGTGTGCGGCGTAAATCGGGCGACCCCCTCCTGCTCGGTATCGTACCCTTTGATAAGCACCGCCTCCTCATGCACCATCTCCGAAAAGTAATACCATTTCTGACCAGCCGCTTTCCGCAGAGCAAAAATTTCGCCGATAAAATCATTATCCGTAAAGTGTATCTTCGTCGGAATCAAATCATCGGGTTTGATACTTGCAGCATCGCAAAATGCCAGCGGAGAACGCCGGACAATCGGATTCAGGGCGCGCCAGACATTGATCTGGATCATGCGGCGGCCTTTCATCTTTGCGAACGCTTCGGCCCCCATCATTTCCTCGGCCCGCGTCATACCGGTATTGGCCGTATAATCATTGTGGACATGGTGGGCGGGCTTGCGAACACTTTGCTTGTGTCCGCGCCGAACCGTGTGATCAAAGACGACGACAGCTTTGGCGCCCGTGGTCTTACGAACAATGTCTGCGACCTCATCATAATATAGGCCCTTGATAACATCATCATCATTGAAATTCGTGTTCCGGGTCGGGGCGGTGACAAGCTCGAACCCCTGCTCGTGAATGGTAAACGTCTCGGCCGTCTCGCGAACATCTACGATCTCGGCCGGCATGAACTTATATGCTTCATTATAAGCCTGCGGCGCAGCGCCTCCAGAATAGATCACTTCGGGTGCTATTGTTGCATCAGGCTGGATATAGTTCAAATCGGCCGTGACTGTGCCAGAGACTTGATGGCCAAGAGCCTGTTTTGCCTTGTCCGTATTTTGCATCGGGCGACTTTCTCTATCTGGCTCTCATATATGCAAAGAAGAGATATGGCCCGGCATAGACGCCGCCGGACCATATCTTTTGTATCTTTGGACTTAACCGCCGCAGCTAGGACGCGCGGCCATGCGGCCTCGCCAGTGAGCCAGGTTGGTGAGGCTCGCTGGAATCTCAACAGCGGCAAAATCGGCAAAAGCAAGCCCAGCAAACGCTGTAATGTCCGCCATCGAGAAGCTGTTGCCGGCAAGATAAGGCTGGTTGGCCAGAACACTGTCGAGATACGCCATTGTCTGGATCGCGACCTCCTTGCGGCGATTGCCCCAGTCGGCGTTCTGGTTTGTCTCAAGATCCGGGCCAAGGCCCGGGGTTGCATGATGGAAGTAATCGCCAACAGCATCGAGCAGACCAGCTTCGGCACGGCGGTTCATCATGTGAACAATGGCGCGCTGCTTGGGGTCAGTTCCACCGGTCAGGGACGGTCCTTCAAATTTGGCATCAATATACTCCGTGATCGCCGTGCATTGGCTGATCGTCGTGCCATCTTCAAGCTCCAGACACGGCACAGCAGCGTCAGGGTTTTTGGCTTTAAAAGCGGCGGTGCGGTGTTCGCCATTCATAACGTCCACAGGGATGAACTCCGCTTTGTCGAAAGCATTTTTTTCGGCAAGTGCGATGCGCACGCGAGCAGGATTGGGGAAGTTCTCAACATCATAAATTTTCATGAGTTTGTTTCTCTTCTTGGATTTGAATAAGTTGAACATAAGCTTGTCACTTGTTGCTATTTCGGCCCCATATGGGTGTAGAAATTCCTTTGTTTTCTTAAACTACCTATCAATAGATAGCTTGCCATAATGCCAAGTACGTCCAGAGTCTTGCGTCGTCAAGATGTATCTAGTAGTTGATAGATCACGTATCTGCGAAAAGTCGAGTAATGTTATGACCAACGCCGCTTCAATAGCCACCAAACGCCCTGCCAAAGCGCTGGAGATCATGTCCACTGCGCAGGAATTGATCCAGAATAAGGGATATAACGGCTTCAGTTTTCGAGACGTCGCCGATGCTGTGGGCATTAAAAGCGCGAGCATTCACTATCATTTCCCCACCAAAAGTGATCTCGTCAAAGAGATCGCCGCCAATTATCGCGCCGCGTTTCAGCTGGCCTTAGGTGAAATTGACGCCCAAAGCCTGACCGGACTGGAAAAACTGGAGCAGTATGCCGGGCTGTTCGAAGAGACGCTTAAGAAAAAGGAGTGCGTCTGCCTGGCCGGTATTCTGGCGACAGAAGTCGGGTCGCTGAACGAGGAGGTGCGCTTCGAGATCGACGCCTTTTTCACTGAACAGGCAAAGTGGCTCTCGGGCGCAATCCGTGACGGTCAGGCGGAAGGCAATATCAAGCCGTCAATTGAAGCCGAAGCCTTCGCTCCTGCATTTGTTTCGGGCCTCGAAGGGGCAATGATCATCGCACGCAGCAAAGCATCTATGGATTATCTTTCAAACGCCGCTTCGCAATATCTCAGCATCCTGAAGACGTAGCCCCAACATCCGCCCGGCCTTTTGACAAAGCACCAGCCCACGCAACGGCACTGCCAAAGCAAAGCGGAATACTGTATTCGCAGTTATATCACGCAAACTTTCCAATGGTCGCTGACGGGGAACCGCATCGACTATATCCCCACCGCATTCATGTCTTGAACTTGCGCCTTGAACGTCGGACACTCGAAACTGAGTAAAGCAAAAGGTTGCGCCATCCATGACAGAATTTAGCGAAGCCGAGATTGGCCGCCTCGAACAAGCGGGATCTCTGCTGCTGGAAGCGGAGAAACGTTTGCCCGTGCTCGGGCGGTTGAAGTGGGACCGCTCTTTGGCCACTCAGTTTCTAGACACTGGCGCAAATACGCTGCCCAAACCCGTCTACGAACCGATTGACCCCGCCCCTTCTTTCGAACGGATCGAAGCAGCGCGCACGCTTGTTGAAGGCGACAGCCCCGTACACGACTGGCTCGGTAGGCTCGCCGATACGTTCGAGCTCACTGCATCAATGATGGCGCATGTCGGCACGGTGGAATTCTACAAATACTCGATGGATCTATATGGCGGCCCCAGCACATCGATTGGCGGGCGCGACGATGCATGGCTCGGGCTTGCCAACCGGCTCGACGATGTTCTCTCCGAATTTGATATCGGGTGTCAGGGCCTGTCCTCTCCCTCGATTCTATCGGCCGGAGATTTGAAGGTACGGCTCGAAGCAGCATTGCCGCAATATTTTGGTGACGAAGCGCCAGAGGTTCGGCTCTCGGAAACCCTGTCAGCGAAAGCGGTTGCGGGGCGCACTTATATAAAGCTGCGCACAGATGCACGGTTCTCCGATCTCGACGAAGTACAGCTTCTTCAACACGAAGGGCTTATCCATATCGGCACCAATTATAACGGACAGGCGCAGAGCCGTTTTCCAATTCTTGGTGAGGCACACCCTGGCAATTCGCGGACACAAGAAGGGCTAGCTGTCTTCGCCGAATTTATATCGGGCGCCCTCGATCCCTCCCGGTTAAAGCGGCTCGCCAATCGCGTTATTGCCATCGACATGGCTGAAAACGGCGCAGATTTTATCCAGCTCTATAATTTTTTCCGCGAGCGCGGAGCAACAGATGATCCATTTGAAGCGTTTGAAAGTGCCCGGCGGGTTGTCCGCGGTGGCCTTGTCGAAGGCGGTGCCCCGTTTACCAAGGACTCAGTTTATCTGGGCGGACTGCTCGATGTTCACAACTATCTACGTACAGCCGTGCGCACAGGAGACGCGGACTATATCCGGCTATTGTTTGTCGGCAAAATTGATCTCGGCGACCTAGAGGCCATGAAAATGCTTCGCAGCAACAAGCTCATTGTCGCGCCGCGCTTTTTACCTCCATGGGTCGCTGATATGCGGCATCTATTGTCCTATCTCGCCTATTCGACTTTCCTCAATGAGATCAAGCTCAACCAGATTGCCCCTCAATATGATGCGCTGTTTGGCACAAACGGCAAAACGGAAACAAACTGATGGGCGTCAAACAAGAGCTGACACTCGGCTGGGAAGAATGGCTGGGTCTGCCGACCCTTGGGCTGGCTGCCATTAAGGCCAAAGTCGATACTGGCGCGAAAACATCTGCGCTCCATGCCTCGGTGATCGAACCGTTTGGCCCGCCCTCCAATCCGCAAGTGCGCTTCCTGATCCAACCCGACATCAATAATCCCAAACGAATCGTGACGTGTTCCGCGCCCGTTATTGACCAAAGAAATGTGACGAGCTCGAACAATGAAACCGAGCTGCGCTATGTCATCTCGGCGGATGTCCAGATCGGGGACAGGACTTGGCCAATCGAGATCAGCCTGACAAATCGGGACAACATGGCACACCGGATGCTGCTCGGGCGCTCGGCCATTGGCAACGAGATGATTGTCGACCCCAACCGCTCCTGTGTCCAACCCGAGCTCAGCTTTGACCTTTATAAGAACCTCCCACGCAAGGCACCGGTACAGCGGCCATTGCGCATAGCGCTTATGACCAAGGCCCCCAGAAGCTATTCAAGCCGCCGCATCGCCGAGGCCGCGACCGCCCGTGGCCATATTATCGAAAAGGTCAATACGTCTCGCTGCTATATCCAGATTGGCTCGCTGGGATCGGGCGTCCATTATGACGGACGCGCCCTGCCCTATTATGATGCTGTGATACCGCGCATCGGGGCATCGGTTACAGCTTATGGCGCAGCAATTTTGCGCCAGTTCTCCAGCGCAGGTACATACTGCCTAAACTCTGCAACCGCGATCACCTCGTCGCGTGATAAATTGCTCGCCCATCAACTGCTGGCGCGCGCGGGCATCGATATGCCAATGACCGCCTTTGCAAGCTCGCCCAAAGACACCAAAGATCTGATCAAGGTCGCAGGCAATGCGCCTGTCGTGGTCAAGCTCCTCGAATCCACCCAAGGGCGCGGCGTGGTTCTCGCCGAAACCTACCAAGCCGCCGAAAGCCTTATCGACGCGTTCCGAGGGCTCAATGCGGACTTTCTCGTACAGGAATTCATTTCCGAATCTTCCGGTGTAGATACGCGGTGCTTCGTGATCGGACGAAAGGTTGTAGGCGCCATGCGCAGAGAAGCGCCCGAAGGAGAGTTCCGATCCAATCTCCATCGCGGTGGCACTGCACATGCCACCAAACTCTCCAAGGCTGAAAAAACCATCGCACGCAATGCCGCCAAAGAACTCGGGCTTGCCGTGGCAGGCGTCGATATTGTTTCAAGTCATGATGGCCCGAAAGTTCTGGAAGTAAACTCGTCTCCCGGGCTTGAAGGCATAGAAGCTGCTACCGGCAAGGATGTCGCCACAATGATGATCGAATATCTTGAAAGCCGCGTCAGAACCCTGTCGCCTCAGCGCGACAAGCGCCGCACGGGTTTGCTAAGGGAAACCGGCATCAAAGAAACGCGCCCCTGACCTTGACCTGCTCCCCTAAAATGCCCTCGATTTAAGGTCGATTAGTATTCAGAACTTCCAA
>CAZXXY010000125.1:0-6549 GCA_964644755.1 uncultured Hyphomonas sp.
GGCTTTGCGGGCCTTTTCATGTCTAGGGATCAATGGGCGGGATGTTTTCCGGATTTGGTATAGAAAAGGGCGGCGGGGAAGGGGGCGACGCGACTTCGACGACAGGTTCGGGGGCAGGTCGCCGCACCAAAGCACGAATGCGCGGCGTGAAATCGTTCCAGTCAAATTCAGTTAGCCGGTAAGCCCAGCCACTGGCGCGGTCATTGATGGATTGTGCCCTGACAGCGCCCTCGCCGGCTTCAATGGCGCGCAAGGTCACGAAGAAACCGTCAGGTTCCCGAAAGGCGGAGATGTCAATCTCGAGCCCGTCATGTGTGGTTGTGATGTGACGGCCCACGGGGCGGGTTTCCAGGGCGGCGGCCGGCTTTACATCAAGTGGGGCAAAGCGGCTGACGGCCAGTGCCGGACCGGAGATGGCGAGCCGGCTGACCAGCCTGTCGGACGCAAAAGGCGGGGCCGGACGGAAGGCACGGGGCCCTGCACCGGGCGGACGGGCAATGAACATGCTCTGGCCATTGGCTTGGGTAATACGGACAGCGCCCACTGCATCAGGCTGCATATCGATGATGGCGAGATCGAGCCATGCTTCGCGTGTGTAGAGGGGAGGCACATCGCCAATCATGCGGAAGGTTTTGTTCTCGTCAGGAAAGCGGCCATAAAGCCGGTCTGCCTGCCGTCCTATGATCAACGAGGCGAGCGAGCGTCCGTTATCGTCGAGCACATCGACTAGTGCACCTGCGCCGCCGGTTTCGGGGTGACCGAGGCTGATCCGGTCCAGCTTTTGCGGATCGGTTGTGCGTTTGTCGCCCCAGACTAGCTCGGTCAGTCCGGTGGCCAACTGGTTGAGCCGGTCTCCGCGCACAGGATAGGAGCCAGATTCCAGCATAACCCAGTCAGAGCCGTCTTCTGACACCCGCTTGAGCGTGTATTGCACATCCGCAACGGTGACACGGATGATCTGGGCTCTGTCGATTTTGCGCTCAAACCTCGGGAAGACCGCGGCGCCTGCGCGTTCGCCTTGCTGGCGGGCCGTGTTTCCGTCCTGAAAAAAGATGCTGAACAGGGACAGGACTGCGGCAATTCCTGCAAGAATACCGAGCGTTCGTTTGCGGCTTTGACGTTTTTGTTCGTTCATCTCATCCGCCGTTTCTGCCGGAACCAGATCAGAAAGCCCAAGAGTCCCAGCGTCAAAGGTCCGCCCCAGATATTGATAAACCGGAGCGTGCCGACGAGCCCATCAATATCATGTCTGAAATCCCGTTCAATCTCGCGCAGGCTTGCACGGGTTTCAACGACGCTCTGACGCAGAGCAGCAAGTTCGGTGCGCTCTTCGGGGCTGAGGTCGGCTTCGAGATCACCGGAATAGAAGCCTTGCTCGATGCTGCTGGTTTGCAATTGTTCCAGCCGGCTTTGAGCTGCCACCAATCTGTCTTCGAGTGCAGCCTGCTCGGCGAAAAATTTGCGCTGGGCAACATCGCGCATCCGGTCAATCCGGTTCATTGGGCGTTGATTGGGACTGCGTGAGCGTAGATTTGTCAGCGCATCGCCGCCAGCCAGATTGTCCAGTGCGTTGAGGATGAAGGTGGCATTGTCGCCCGCCGGATTGCCTGAGCGCGGGTCGATATAGAACCCGTCATCGAGAATGTCGGCATCTGCAAGGATAATGATTTGCGCCGTGTCCGCGCTGCGGGAGAGATGTGCGCCAAGACTTTCATTTGCAATGGCCATGAGCTCGGCTTCAACCGGATCGTCAGGCAGTTCACTTGTGGGCGCTCCTTCTGGAAAGGCGGTCGGCAATGTTCCGGTTAACCGTCCGCCCAGGACAAGATGTCCGTCCTCGGCTTCATAGGCGCGAAGCACGTCTTGCGGCGGCATATCGGTGCTTGCCGTCCGGGCATCAATGAAGGAGGGCGCATCATCGGTGCGCACCAGTGTGGAGAAGGCGAGGCCTTCTGGCGGGAAAGCCTGCAAGGCGCCGGGCGCACCGAGATTGAGCGTGAGCGAAAGCGGCGCGGTGACCAGATCGCTGGACGACATCAAGCCTCTTGGAATGCCCATAAAGAGCGGCTGTCCCATTTCGATGATCGAGCCGTTTTCCTGTACGCCAACGGGGAGGGCGTGGGTGGCGTCCGCGACGGCGCCTTCGAGCATTTTGACGCCCCATGCTTCGCCGAGAACGCCCAGGTCAGACCGGGTGAGCCCGTTGCTTGTTGAAAAGACGCCGCCAGAGGCCGCGGCGGCCTTGGAGGCCGGATCGATCAGAATGAGCGCGCGGCCCTTTGCCAGAATAAACTGGTCAATCAGGTAGGTTTGCCGCTCGGTCAAATCCGCTGCGTGCGCCAGTAGCAAGACATCTACCGTGTCAGGAATTTCAAGGAAATCAGGTGTGATCTGCTCAATTGTGTAAGAGGCTGCAATCTCGCGCAGGACGAAATAATCAGCCTCTGTGCCGGTGCCCTGAAAGTTTTGTAGATCAGTGATGATCCCGACCGTGGCAGGCTTGGGGTTGTCGAGCCGAGCAATGAGTCGGGTCAAATCGTATTCGAGAGTTGATTCGCGCTCAGGGTCGAGAAACGGAATGACGAGTTCATCGTCGACAGCGTTGCGGCCGATCAAGCCGAAATAGAGTGGATCACCGTTCGCGGTCGGAATGCCCGTGATACCAGCGGCCAGAGCTTCGTCTTCGGCGGTGGAAAACGGGCTGGGATCGATTTCGATAAGATGCAGCTTGCGTTGTCCGATATTCTCATAGGTTTGCAGCAATTCGCGAACGCGCTCGGCATAGGCGCGGACGGCCGGAAAGTCCTGACCCAGCGTTCTCGAATAGACGAAGGTCAAATCGACCGGCTCGGCCAGACTTTTGAGTGTCTCACGAGTGCCCTCGCTGAGGGTGTACTGATCGCCTTGCGAGAAATCTATTCGCCATGAGGCAAGACGCGGCTGGATGATGCCGTTGAGCAGCAGGAAAATCGCAATGGCGAGAACGCTTGTGAGCGGTGTGAAGACTTTCTCGATCATGGACTAGTCCCTCATCCGCGCGACCCAAAGGCCGCAAAGGGTAGACCAGAGGCCGATAAAGCCGACAAAGTAAAGAACAGAACGCCATTCGAGAACCCCGCGCTGGGCGGCCTCGAAATGGCTGAGAAAGGACAGGCGCGCCACACTGTCGGCGGCATCGGCTCCAAAACTGTTCGTCACCCCCGAGAGCACCAGAGGCCACCCGGCTACGGTGAACAGAAAAGCGACGAAAACCGACATAACAAAGGCGGTTACCTGGCTACGTGTGACGGCCGAGAGCGCCATGCCGATAGAGAGGTAGGCGCCTGCCATCAGGAAGCTCATAATGTAGGTGATGAGGATTGCGACATTGTCGGCACCGCCAAACACGTTTGATCCAAGCCAGCGGAACAGGCTTGCAGGGTTTAACCAGGACAGTTCAACATCGATGGGCGAGCCGAGAAAATTGACAGTGATCCACATCGGCACAGTCAGAAGAAGGGCAAATCCGGTAATCGTCCAGGCGGCAAGGAGTTTCCCCGAGACCAGTGCTCCCAGACCGACGGGGAGCGACAGGAGAAGTTCATCCGTGCCGCTGGCTTGTTCGTCGGCCCATAAACGCATGGCAAGGGCTGGCAGGAAAACGGTGTAGAGCCACGGATGCCAGACAAAGAACGGTGCCATGTCAGCGCGATTGGTATCGAAAAACCGGCCCGCTTCCCATGTCAGAACCCCGAGTGAAAGAAGAAAAATGGCGAGAAAGACATAGGCCATGGGCGTGCGAATATAGGTTCGCAATTCGCGCCGGTAGATTGCCGTCAGCCCGGAAAATGCTTTTTTGCAGGTCTGCCAATATGCTGTCGTGGTCATGCTGTGGGTTTCTCCGCGGCATGGGTCAATTCGGAAAAGGCACCCTCGAGACCGCCTTCAGCGGCAGCCAGCGCTTCGGGTGTTTCGTCGGCGACAATACGTCCACCATCAATGATGACGACGCGCGAGCACATCGCTGGAACTTCTTCAAGCGTGTGAGTCGTGATCAAAATAGCTTTTTCTGGAGCCATTCGGGCGATTAAAGCGCGCACGGCGCGTTTTTGATTGGGGTCCAGCCCATCTGTCGGCTCATCGAGCAGCAAAACCGGCGGGTCGGTCAGAATAGCGCCAGCAAGCCCGACACGGCGACGAAATCCTTTTGAGAGATCCCCGATATATTTGTTGCTGACGGATCCAATGCGGGCGTCGGCAATGACGCGTTCAACAGCCGCCTCGCCAGCGGTTTTGCCCAATCCGCGGGCATTGGCCAGAAAACGCAGGAAACCGGGCGGTGTCATTTCTTCGTAGAGGGGCGCGCCTTCAGGCAGATAGCCAAGTTGTCTTTGGGCATCCTGTCTGGCTGTGACAATTGAATGGCCGTTGATTGTCGCGTCACCGGCATCAGGGGTCAGCACGCCCGCAATCATACGGATCGTCGTCGATTTTCCGGCAGCATTCGGCCCGAGAAAGCCCAGAACCTCGCCCTTCTTGATCGACAAGGAGATATTGTCGACGGCAATGGTCTGCCCAAAGCTTTTTTTGAGACTGTCCAATTCAAGCATAGCGTCGCTTATTAAGGCCTCTTCTGCGCACATTTTAACCATACCGGCGAAATTTGATCACTACTCCGAGAGTAGGATGCGGGGCAAGGGAATTGCGTTGGCGAGTGTTGAAGCAGGACGGGATTTGCCATGTCCCGTTACCGGATTTGAGCGCGCAAAAAATCATGCATGTGAACGATACCAATCGGTAAGTTGTTCTCGATCACAAAGGCTTGCGTTATTTTCCGGTCGTTGAGCATGGTCACTGCATCTGAGGCTCTTGTCCTGGCGGTCAGTGTGAACGGGTCGGACTTCATGCCTTGGTCGATTATATCATAGGCCTTCTTTCCCGTGACAATGCGCCTGACATCGCCATCCGTGAGCATGCCAACAAGGCTGCCATCATCGCCCAGAACGCCAACGCAGCCCAAGCCGCCGTGTCCCATGACCGCGAGCGCTTCGTCCATCGCGGTTCCCTTTGCGACAAGCGGAAGCGCTTCTCCGGTTCGCATGATGTCTTCAACCGTGCTGAGCAGCGCCCCAAGACTGCCGCCCGGATGGAACCGTTTGAAATCTTCCTGTGTGAAGTTTTTGCGTTCCAGAAGGGTGACGGCGATCGCGTCGCCCAAGGCTGCCATCATTGTGGTGGAGGTGGTTGGGGCCTGTGTTACGGCGCAGGCTTCGTCCATGTCTGGCAGTATCAGAGCATGGGTTGCCGTGCGGGCCAGTGTACTGGCTGCTTTCGACGTGATGGCGATGATCGGAATATCCACGGCACCGGCATGGGCAATAAGATCCCCTAATTCTGTGGTTTCGCCAGAACGAGACAAGGCCAACAAGATGTCTTGCTGGCCGACCATGCCCAAATCGCCATGGCTTGCTTCGCCGGGGTGAATATAGCTTGCCGGCGTCCCTGTTGAGGCAAGGGTTGCAGCAATTTTGCGGCCAATATGGCCTGATTTTCCCATGCCCGATACAATCAGCCGGCCTTCCAAGCGGACCAATTCCTCAATGACCGCATCAAAAACCTCGCCGATGCTGTCAGAGAGCGCGCTGAGGGCTGCCGCTTCCAGATCTATGACGCGTCTGCCAGTTTTGTGTGCAGGATTTTCGTTCATCATTCGCCTCCAGTGGACGGTGGCTGATTTCGCCACAAATGTAAGTTTATGAATGTCAGGCTTTCAACTTCCATTGTGGCGCCTTTGTCACCGATAACGGGGCGAATTCCCAGAAAATCGACGCCTTGATCTTGCTCTGCGAGCGGGGCTGTGAATTCAAACGAGTAATTTTTGAAGTCTGTTTGTAATGCAAACTTTTGCCAGCCTGATTGTCCCTCCGGTCCAGCAAAATAATTGGCTTCAAAATATGCAGCGCCATTTGTTTCGCTGGCGCGGGCTCGTATATTGATCCGCAAATCCTTGCCGGAAAAGACGGTTTCCAGGTCAGGCGCAAGCCGGAAATGTGGTCCACTGTCCGCATTGTCCGGAAAAAAGTCAGCCTTTGGGGAAATTCTCAAAGCCGGCCCGGCATCGGTTGGTACGATGGCGTAATCAGAATACTCACCGGCGATAAAGCGGTTCAAATCGAGACCAGAAACACGCACAAATCGGTAATCTGTGTCAGCACCGCTCACGGAACCTGTCGGCAAAGCGCCACTTGGCTGGCGTATTGCAAGGAAAATCATGACAATTGCCAGTAAAGCGGCAAGAGGAAAAAATACAGTGTCGGTCAATCGTCTACGGGCCTGCCTACTGGAACTTTTGTGCGTCTACTGTTAGCAGAGCTAAAGGTCGGGTGCGAGGGCAATTCACCCATGAAGGAATGGAAATGACGGCGACGGGGGATTTAAAGCTGAGAGCCGGTGCAGCGCGCGACTGGCTCATGGAGGCTTGCTTCCCCTTATGGGCAGGGCGAGG
Organism: uncultured Hyphomonas sp.; assembly: GCA_964644755.1. Classification (GTDB taxonomy): domain Bacteria; phylum Pseudomonadota; class Alphaproteobacteria; order Caulobacterales; family Hyphomonadaceae; genus CALLCD01. The sequence goes on from CAZXXY010000125.1 coordinate 6,485, forward strand.
CGTGGCCGACGGCGGATTTCTGGAAGCGCTCGACCTGCAACACCGGTCGATTGATGTGGCGGTCA
>CAZXXY010000126.1:0-6549 GCA_964644755.1 uncultured Hyphomonas sp.
AAGCGATCCTGCCCTTCACTCACCTTGTTGGCGCCGACATTTGCCCCCAGCGCGCCAAGCCGGGGTCCGGCTTTTTGCAAGCGACCCACATAGGCAGCAAGCCCCTCATTGTTAAAACCCATACGGTTGATAACGGCGCGATCTTCTGTGAGCCGGAAAAGGCGGGGGCGCGGATTGCCTGCCTGCGGCTTCGGCGTCACCGTCCCGCATTCCACCATGCCAAACCCAAACTTGAACATTGCCCCGAAGACTTCGGCATTCTTGTCAAACCCAGCGGCCAGACCAACGGGGTTGGGAAGCTTAAGGCCCGATACGGGCAGTGTGACTTGCAAGCGTTCAGACTCGCGCGGCGTAGACAGAGGCGCACCCAATCCCAGCTTTAACGCTTTAATCGTCGCTTTATGCGCCTGTTCGGCTGGCAGTCGTTTGATGAGTGATGTACCGATCGTGGTGATGGGCATAGTTACAAATCCTCCGGCAAGACGGGCACGTCGTCAGCACCAATGTCCAGCGTCCAGATACGACGCGCACGCGCGATCGGTAATGTGCCATAGAGATGCGGAAACAAATCCCCACCGCGCGACGGCTCCCATTTCAGCTCGCCGGTACCGTCTAAATCGTCCAGCCTGTATTCCAGCAGGCGGACATCCCGGACGCCTTTGTAATGCAGTGCTAATGTCTGCCCGACCTGACGACGCGTCGAGAGATGGACGTAGCCGTCGCCAACATCAAGCTGCGTTGAAGGGTAGCCCGCAGCTTCCGCGGCGGACCAGTCCTCGGCACCGAGAATCTTGTATACATGTGTCTCTATCATGTAGCGGGTTCAAACAGCCTTCGCCCCATTATGCAATCCAGCAGTGTAAGACATCAGACATTGTTAGGAATTTACACCTTCTAATAGGTTGATATTCCTATTTACCTGTTGCATAAGATATGCACAGACTTATCCACAAGGACGCGTCTCTATGCGCCATAAAGATATATGGAACGGGCTCGACAAATTGGCGAGCCATCATGGATTGAGCGTTTCGGGATTGGCCAAACTGGCCGGGCTGGACCCGACCTCCTTCAATCCATCGAAACGAACCGCAAAAGACGGGCGACTGCGTTGGCCATCCACGGAAAGTGTCGCACGTGCATTGACGGCCGTGGGGGCTGGCTTCGATGATTTCGCCGCCCTGATTGAAGGCAAACGCGGGGCGAGTGCGCCGCTGATCGGATTTGCACAAGCGGGCAATGATGGCTTCTTTGATGATGCGGGGTTTCCGGCTGGATCGGGCTGGGACGAAGTGCGTTTTCCCGGTCTTGGCGCGGAGCAGGTTTACGCTCTGGAGATTAGTGGGGACAGTATGGAGCCGGTCTATCGCGCTGGTGACAGAATTGTTGTCTCGCCGGATACCCAGATAAGACGGGGAGACCGGGTCGTTGCGAAAACCGTCGAGGGAGAGGTTTTAGCCAAGCTGCTTGGCCAGAGAACGGACAAATCAGTGGAGTTGATCTCCTTCAATCCGGACTATCCGCCACGCAAATTTGCACGGCACGAGATCGCGTGGATCGCGCGAATATTATGGGCCAGCCAATAGCGCGTCTAGCGCGTCGTTTGAAGCGGCCAATTGGTTCATCCATATCGGAAATTTGATACTGCATCACATCTTTGGGACATGAGGGTGCGATAACTGGAAAAATCGAATGATTTCTGTTATCTTCATCGTTCGAAGGATCATGCCCATTTAACTTTAGGATATCCGCAATGACATCATTCATAAAGCACGCGCTCGCGTTCACGGCTGCAACGACGATGGTTGCAACAGCCGCTCATGCCGCCCCGTTCGACACAATAGATCGAGCAACAGACGCCCCGCTTTCCAGCTACGAGAAAATATATATTGCACCGGTAGAAGTAGACTTCAGTCAGCATCAGATCCGCCGGAACCTGCGTGACACAAGAGGTGTCCGCCCGGTGAGTGAACGTGATCAAATGAGCAAAGCTGAAGACTTTGCGGAAGATCTGGAACGCGTCTTCGGGAAAAAATATACACTTGTCGATGCTCCGGGTGAAGATGTTCTGACCATCGAAGCAACGCTGACAAAACTCGTCTCAACGCGCCCTACCCTCGCCGATTTGACCGCTCAAATCAGTTTGAGCTTTAGTTCCATCTATGTCGGTGGAGCTGATTATCAGATCAACCTGATCGGCGGTGAAACGCTCATCGCGGCCATCGAAGAGAAACAAAGCCAAGACGGTAGCTTCAATGATGGCCGTCCCCGAGTGGGCATTTGGTCTGACGCAGATTACTCATTCCGCAAGTTTTCGCGGCAACTCGCCCGTTATGTTCGAGAGCACTAAGGTTATGCTTTAGAACGCCCCGGAAGCTCATAAATCAAGGGCCATGTTTCTACAGCGAACATGGCCCTTTCGTTTGCCGTCTGTTGCCACAGCCACCGCTTAATCCGACCCGCCAACCGCATCGAGCATCGCATCAACATTGGCTCGGCCCAAATGTCGGCAACGTTCCGGTGACCAGCCAGACACAGCATCCGGTAAATCAGCATTGTCCTTGAAGGGCATTTCAAGCGTCATGGCGAGGCATCCGAACGCCGCATATATAGCATTGCCAGCAATAGCGAGATTGGCCTTGCCGGGCGCATTACGGGGATAACCAAACTTGGTCTGGAAGTCCGGACTCGCTTTCACAAGTGCAGCTTTATAGGCTTGCAATCTGGCGTCATCAGTCTCGGAAAAGCCGCTTACGCCTTCGGAACCTGCGATAAAATTGTACGGTAGTGCTTCGTCACCATGAACATCGAGGGCGACGAATACACCCGTTTCCCGCATAGCGGCCAAGACGTGAAAGACTTCGGGGCTGTTCTCCAAGCTCGCCTTATCCCACTCACGGTTCAGATTGATTCCGGCGGCGTTGGTGCGTAGATGACCGCGCCGCGATCCATCCGGATTCATATTGGGAACAATGTTAAACGTCGCGCGGGCACGTAGCTTCCGGCTCACCGGATCATCGGGATCAAGCAAACGCTCGATAAAGCCTTCCATCCACCATTCAGCCATTGTCTCACCAGGGTGCTGGCGTGCAATAACCCATATCGGCTTCTTGTCTACATCAGGGTTTCCAACGCGAATGCAGTCGATTGTCTGGCCATCCAGAGTGGTTCCCAGCATGTCTACCCGCACGTCGTCATACTCTTGCACAGCCACGATCATATCGTGATGACGTTCCATCGAAAATGGCGCAAAATACGCATAGTAGACCGCATCTGCATCCGGTGTATGAGAGATAATCAGTTCGCCATTTTCGAACTCTGTCGGCACACGGGTCCATGTCTCACGGTCCACAGACATACAGGCCTGATAGTCCGGCCAGCCTTGGGGATAAGCTGCGCCAGCAGCGTTCTCGATGGTCATCTTGCACGGCACATTGCGAGCGCCCGAAAGCCGGAAATAGAACCATTGATAAAAGTCGCTATCCTTATCCTTGCGAATTTCCAGCCGAATATCGGATGGCGTATCGCATGACTTGCAAATGATGTTGCCGCCATCAAAAGCGGCATTAATGGACAGGGTCATAGATACGTATTCCTTTTTACTTTTCCGCAGGCGATACCGCGCTTTGCCTCCTGGCTCAATGATAATACGCGCCAGAGATCCGCGGTTTGCATTGTCGAAATCGGTCATATCATGAAGGAGAAGCCGGTCGGCATAAAGACATGCCCTAATCGAAAGCAACTCTATTCGCGAAAGGTCTGGGACATGGCATCAGCCAGCGGCTTGAGCAAATAGGATATGACCGTGCGACTGCCCGTTTTGACACTTGCATCAACCGGCATACCGGGAAGAAGCTGAAATTCGCTATTGTTCTGACGGGCATCAGGGATTTCAACGACGCCTTCATAGTAGAGAACCCCAGATGATTGATCTTGCAAAGCGTCGGCCGAAACCTTCCGGATGACCCCTCTGACCTCCGGAGTGACATTCGCGCTAAAAGCCGGAAAGCGCAGAATAGCTTCATTGCCCTCAACAACTTTATCAATGTCCGGCGGCGCGATGCGGACCAAGGCAACAAGTGGGTCCCCTTCGGGCACAATGAACATGATCGGGTTACGCGGCTCAATCACACCGCCAACCGTGTGGGTTTGTACGCCGATGACCCGGCCAGACCGTGGCGCCGTGATCTCAAGCCGCCTGAGTTGGTCACGCGCTGCAATGCTCTCCTCGGCCAGTTCTGCAACACGTGTCTGGACGGCACGCAGCTCGGTCAGCACTTCTTCGCGAAACCCTTCTGTGAGCTGATTGACTTCCAAACGTGCTTCGCCGATCTGGATGCGGGTTGTCGCAACTTCCGCCGAAAGGGCCTCACGCGCTCCCGACAGTCTTGCCTGCTCCCGCTTTAACGTCAGGACCCGGGACCTCGGGCTCAGGCCTTTTTCAAGCAATTCCTCAAGCCCGACAACTTCTTCGCCGATCAGATTGCTTTGCTGAATGTTCGCGGCAATCTCATTTTCAAGTCCGGTGGCCCTGCGTTCCAGTTGCAAAATTGACTGGTTCAGCAATGACACCTGCGTTGACCGGGAGGCCGCACGCGCTCTCAGGAGGTCACTTTGTGACTGAAACACGCTCGCAATTTCTGGGCGGCTTGCCAGATATTGGAATTCTGGCCGTAGCGAAATTGTACGGGTGCCGTCACGCTCGGAAATGAGCCGGGCTTCTTCTCCTATCGCCTCGAACAAACGCGCTTCGACACTCGACAGCCTTGCCTGTATGGCCGTCTCGTCAAGCACGATCAAAACTTGTCCGGCTTCGACGCGGTCGCCTTCCTTGACATCAATCTTGCCGACAATGCCGCCTTCAAGGTGCTGGACGGCTTGCTGGTTACTTTCGACTGAAATCAGCCCGCTGGCCAAAACCGCTCCTTCAAATGGCGCAACAATCGACCAAAGGAACAAGCCACCAAACAAGGCAATGACCAAGGCCCAGCCAACCCGAAACATGGTTTTGACACTCGAAGCCGGGCGGGGTGTGGGCGCTGCAATGTCAGTCATCACTCCCTCCTTGCGGAACAGCCTTCAATCTGGAATTCGATTTTACACTCTTGGGCTGGACGACATTCGCCGGAGCGACCTCAGCCAACACGTCGTCACGCGGACCATAGGCCCGCATCCGGCCATTCTCCAGCATCAGCAATTTATTGCATTGTTCTATAGATTTTGGTCTGTGTGCGACCATAATTACAGTCGCATTTCGCGCTCTCAAACCAGCAATCGCTTTCTGTAAAGCCACCTCGCCAACATTGTCGAGATTGGAATTTGGCTCATCCAGAACAACAATGTTCGGTTCGCCGTAAAGCGCACGTGCAAGACCAATACGCTGACGCTGGCCCGCCGACAGATAAGCGCCCCTCAACCCGATTTCCGTGTCGTAGCCATCAGGCAGATGCAGGATCATATCGTGGCAACCTGCCGCTTGGGCCGCTGCGATCACAGCTTCCGAACTGGCGTCAGGATCAAAGCGAGAAATGTTTTCATGAATTCGACCGGAGAACAGATCAACCTGTTGAGGTAAATAACCGAGTTGCGGTCCCAATATATCGCGCGACCATGTCGAAATATCCGCACTGTCAATGCGCACTGTTCCGATCTGGGCAGGCCACAGGCCAAGCAATATGCGAACAAGCGTAGACTTCCCCGCAGCGCTGGGTCCAATAACGCCAACCACATCACCTGCAGCAATTTTGAAATTCAATTGCGATAGAAACGGCTTCTTCGCGCCCGGCGGTCCCGCAGAGACACCTTCGAACTCAATGTCACCACGCACGGGTGGCAGCTCCATACTATCGTCTTGATCCGCTTGCCCCATCAATGTCTCGCTGAGCGATACCCACGCCGCACGGGCGGACACAATACTGCGCCATTGGCCAACCAATTGCTCAATCGGTCCGATGGCCCGACCCGTCAAAATCGAGGCGGCAATCATCTCGCCCGGCGTCGAAATACCGATGATGGACAAATAGGCCCCGACCCCCAAAACCGACGATTGTAGAAAAAGCCGAAAAGACTTGGTTCCAGAAGAAAAACGACCAAGCAAAGAACTGGACGCAACCAGCGCCGCATCCGAGCGGTCGAACTCGTCACGCCATTTCTTTCGCACACGATCGCCCAGGCCGAGCGCTTCGATGATTTCTGCATTTTGCGAAATTTCCGTCACGCGTGTTTGTGCTTCGTATTCCAGCACCTCGGATTCGCGCACAGCCTTGTTGGAAAGGCTCTGGTTCAGGAATGCAATTCCGACGAGCACAATGCCGCCAAAAAGCGCCAGAAGTCCGTACCACCAGTGGATCATGAAAATGATCAAAAGAAACATCAATGAGAAGGGCGCATCGAATGTCGCCGTTACCGCCGGGCTGCCAATGAAACGTCGCACCTGCCTTAGGTCCCGAATGGGCTTGTCCGACCCCTTCCCCGGATCTCCTAGTTTTTCCCTGATCGTTGCGATCAGCGTACGGTCGCCCAAGACATCTTCAAATCGCGACCCAACGCGCG
>CAZXXY010000127.1:0-1420 GCA_964644755.1 uncultured Hyphomonas sp.
GACGATACTCGAACTTATCAACCGCTTTCATCAGGCCGATATTGCCCTCTTGAATGAGATCAAGGAATTGCAGGCCGCGATTGGTGTATTTTTTGGCAATCGAGATGACGAGGCGGAGATTGGCTTCGACCATTTCCTTCTTGGCCACGCGGGCTTCGCGCTCGCCTTTCTGGACGGTCTGGACAATCCGGCGATAATCATCAATCGGCACACCGATTTCCTGAGACACGGCTGTGATTTCGTCGCGGATTTCAGCGATCTTGCCAGCGTCGGTGTCGGTGAACTTCTTCCACTTTTTGGAAATTTCGGAGACGCGCTCGGCCCATTCAGGCTCAAGCTCATATCCGAAATAGTTCTCGAGGAACTGCTTGCGCGGCACCCCGTGAGCATCCGCGCGGCGCATCAGCTGGCCTTCAAGGCTCATCAGCTTGCGGTTAATCGTATAGAGCTGTTCGACCAGCGCCTCGATCCGCGCATTGTTGATGTGCATGGTCTTGAGGTTCTCGACGATGCGCGTGCCCAGTTCGTCGTATTGTTCCTGGGTTTTGGGCGTCAGTGCCTTGCCTTCAATCCGGCGGGCAACGAGTTTTTCCTGCAACTTGCGATATTTTCCGAAATCGGTGGCGATGGCATCGAGCGTTTCCAGAACGCCGTCGCGCAATGAGGCTTCCATGGCCGACATGGACATTGCTGCGCCCTCATCGTCATCCTCATCATCGTCGTCATCATCATCTTCGTTCTCGGACTTGGCTTCGTCGTCATCCTCGTCGTCGTCATCCTTAGGCGGCGGCGCCGGATTTTCTGCGCCATAGGTTGCCTCCAGATCGATCACGTCGCGCAGCAGAATACGTTCATTCATAAGCTCGTCACGCCAGACCATCATGGCTTCAAACGAGAGCGGGCTTTCGCATAGTCCGCGGATCATCGCGTCCCGGCCAGCTTCAATCCTTTTGGCGATGGCAATTTCGCCCTCGCGGGAGAGGAGCTCGACCGTGCCCATTTCGCGCAGATACATGCGAACCGGATCATCGGTCCGGTCGGAGCCGCGTGCATTGCCTTTTTTCTCGACGACCTGTTTGGTGCTCGTTTTGGCAACCGCGCCGCCCTCGCCCTCTTCTTCGGACTCAACCACATTGATGCCCATTTCGGACAGGGCCGACATGGTGTCTTCGATCTGATCGGAGGTCAGCTCGTCGGGCGGCAAAATCTTGTTGAGTTCGGTATGGGTGACAAACCCTTTGGCCTTGGCATCCTTCAGGAATTTTTTAACGCCAGCACTCGACAGATCGAGAACAGGGCCTTCGGACTTTTCAGCCGCTTTAGAGGGGGCAGGCTTGGGTTTGGCTGCGGGTTTCTTCGCCGCAGGTGTCTTCGCTGCCGATGCCTTTTTTGCTGCCGCAGTCTCGGCTTTCGGCTTGGC
>CAZXXY010000127.1:1520-6539 GCA_964644755.1 uncultured Hyphomonas sp.
TTTTTGGCGGTCGGGGTCGCCGCGGTCTCTGCTTTTGCTTTTGTAGCTGCTTTTGTAGCCTTTTTCGGGGTCGCTTTGGTTTTGGCTGTTGCCATCTTTGTTGTCGCTCCTGGTGCCATGACGATCGACGTCATGACCTTAAAAATGAGAGTCCTGCTGGCTCTGTCGGTTTACGTCTCTTTGTCGTTCCGCTCTTGTGTCGATGATGCCTAGACCATCACCGATATTGAAGCAGGTTCTTCGAGGCCCGTGCACAGGCCCAAAAAACACAACAAAAAGAGGCAATAGCCTCCAGTGAGGCATGAAACATGCCACCATTCAGAACTATACCCTGCGTCATCTTGCCTTAGAGCGTTTCGCGAAACCCCTGCCGCATCAGATTGAGCGTATCAATCGGGCAATCGAGTTAATTTCTGGCAAATATCAAGCGCAATACAATTGTTCCAACTAAATGGGGCCAAATCGCTTATAGGTCAAGGGGATATGGTGGGAATTCATAGCCCCCATCTGCGAATTATCTTCCGCCAGCCCAGCCGCTTCGGACCAGAACAGGCTGGTCTATACGTCCGAATTGTCTGCGGCCTCTTTGCGTCTCGCCGCCTGTTCAAACCGGCCTGCCACTTTCTTGTGGCGTTGGCGTCCATCTTCGGCCGAGGCGAAAACGCCTTCGCTTCCAATACCATCAAGGTCATCCTGCTCTGACTGGATGCAATATTGTTCCAGCGCCACCATCCATTCGGCCCCTAGTGGGCTTTCGGGATCGACCGGTTCACCGGCATTGTAGTCGTGGATCAAGGCGGCTGACGCCTCCGCACCGCGCGCATTCAGGAGGTCTATCGCCTTGGCCCGGTCGAGATCGGTGCCCGAGGACACGACTTCAAAAATCATCTCGCGGATTTCCCAGACACGCGGATCGGGAAAATGGGCTCCGGCCAATTGTTCGAGGCATGCCTCCAGCAATCGTGGGCTTTCAACCAGTTTTACCAACAGGCCGAGGCCGCGGACTTTGGTGTCGGCTTTCAGGCCGGAATGTTGCGACTTACCGCGCCGCGCAGCACGCATTTGCCAGAAATGGTCATTCATCCGCCGCCGCAAATCACGTTCATAGGCGCTGCGCACAGCCTGATTCTGAATTTGGCCAGAGGCCTGCTTCAGGCGCAGTTCCAATCCGGCCTGACGTTCAGGCGTATCGATCCGGTCCACGTCCCGTTCGCGCTGCCACAATAATTGCGATAGCGGAATCGCGCTGCCGAGCAGGTCGCCCATTGCGCCTTTGCCGCGTTTCTGGATGACATCATCAGGGTCCATGCCTTCAGGCAGGAGCGAGAAGAACAGGCTTTTCCCCGGCTCAAGAAATGGCAAAGCCCGATCAATCGACCGGTAAGCTGCACGTAGGCCAGCCGCATCGCCATCAAAGCAGAGGATCGGTTCCGGTCCCACGCGCCACAATAGGCCAAGCTGATCCTCGGTGAGCGCCGTGCCAAGGGGAGCGACCGCATGGCCAAACCCTGCCTCGGTCAGCGCAATCGCATCCATATAGCCTTCGCAGACGATCAAGCCGCCGCCTTCGCCGTGCCCCAGAGCCTCACGCGCGCGTTTGTAGCGGTAGAGCACTTTGCCCTTGTGAAAGAGCGGCGTGTCCGACGAGTTGAGATATTTCGGCTTGGCGTCAGGGGTCATGCCGCGTCCACCAAATGCGATCACGCGGCCCTGACTGTCTTCGATTGGAAAGATGACCCGCCCGCGAAACCGGTCATAGGGTTCGGCCCCGCCCTCTTTCTGCACGGCCAGCCCTGCTTCGACAATCTCGGCCTGCGAGAAGCCTGCCTTGCCGAGATGGGCAATCAGCCCGCGCCATTCATCCGGCGCATAGCCGAGCCTGTGCCGGCCCCAGCTTTCAGTGTGCAGCCCGCGCCCTTGCAGATAGCTGCGGGCCTCGGCTCCTGCCTGTCCGCGCAGTCCGGCTTCAAAGAACTTGCACGCGGCCTCGCACGCCTCATAGAGCCTGAGCCGCCGGTCATAGACCTCCTTGGCTTCGGGCGTTGCCTTGGGCAGCGCCATGCCCGCTTCATCGGCAAGTTTCTCGACCGCTTCCATAAAGGAGAGCCGCTCGGTCTCCTGAATGAATTTGATGACATCACCGCCAAGCCCGGAGGAGAAGCATTTGAAAATGCCCTTCTGGTTGTTGACGTAAAAGCTCGGCGTTTTCTCATTTGTGAAAGGTGAGAGACCGACCCATTCCTTGCCCTGCTTTTTCAGCTTTACCTTTCGGCCAATCACATCCGATGGCCGAAGGCGTGCCTTCAGCTCGTCAAGAAATCCATCAGGGATACGTAGTCCATTCACATTGGCCAATCTAAGCCAAGTCCAGCTTGCAGGCTATCCTTATTCGGCAGGCGCCTGAAGAGCGGCGCGGACGACTTTGCCTGCCGTGGCCGAATCAATCTGTCCCGGATACCGGGCCTTAAGGGCTTCCATGCAGCGACCAATGTCTTTCAGACGGGTGGCTTCGACCTCTTCGACAATTTCTGACACTGCGGTTTCAAGCGCTGCTCCGGAGAGCTTTTTGGGTAGGAAAGACTCGATAATGGCCAGTTCGGCGCGTTCGCGTTCGGCTTCTTCTATGCGGCCAGCTTCATCATATTCGCGCGCCGACACTTCGCGCTGTGTGGCCATCATCGCCAACAGCTCCTTGACCGTGGACTCAGCACAACCACTGCATTCGCCCCGCTGGCGCGCTGTCACGTCGCGATCATCAATCGCACACAGGATGAGCCGCAAGGTCGCCGCTTCAATGCTCTCGCGATCAATGGCTTCCGCATCCGCGCGCGCAGCCACCAGGCGCGTCCGCAAAGCAGGCGCATCTTCGATCAAAATTTCAGCACCCATAAAAGGCCGCTCCTATTTTCCTGCCCGATACGGTTGACGGTCAGGAACATTGTTCTTAGTCCCCCAGTGTTTGCGCGATTGATTAACAGATGCCAAACGCAGCGAGAGAAGAGCGTGTTTTTATGACAGAGAAAAATCATTTACAAGCCGAAACGACCCCGACCGGTATTATTGTGCTCGAAGATGGAACAGCCTTTTTCGGCGAAGGATGTGGTGAGCGGGGGGTCGCAATCGGCGAGCTTTGCTTCAATACAGCTGTCACAGGGTATCAGGAAATTCTCACTGATCCCTCCTATGCAGCGCAAATCGTCCTGTTCACTTTTCCACATATCGGCAATGTTGGCGCCAATGCGGAAGATCATGAAGAATCGACAAAAAATGCGTCGAAAGCGGCAGTTGGCACCCTTTTTCGTGCTCCGATCACGCCCCCGTCCAATCATCGCGCGACCGATCATTTCGATGCATGGCTGGCCAAATCAGGCATTATCGGCCTAAGCGGCATTGACACGCGTGCGCTGACAAACCGGATTCGCGAGCATGGTATGCCCAAAGCTGCTATCGCCCACGCACCAGACGGACAATTCGATATCGAAGCGCTTGCAGCGGCCGCAAAAAACTGGTCCGGCGTCAAGCAAACCGATCTTGCAAAAGACGTTTCCCAGCCCGAAAGCTACACGCATGAGGAAGCCAATTGGCACCCTGAACAAGGGTTTCCGGCATTGGAAAATCCAGCTTACCACGTCGTTGTCATGGATTTTGGCGTCAAAAAGAATATTTTGCGCAATCTGGCCAGCGTCAATGCGCGCGCGACCATTGTCAGCGGCGATACATCTTTTGAAGAGATCGCTGCGCTCAAGCCCGATGGCGTTGTGCTTTCCAATGGCCCCGGAGATCCTGCCGCTACATTTGAACGCGCGGGCGAGACGATCAAAGCGCTTGTCGCTTCGGGCACGCCGCTTCTGGGCATCTGCCTTGGGCACCAGATGTTGGCCCTGGCGCTGGGGGCGCAGACGATGAAAATGTCGCAAGGTCATCATGGGGCCAACCACCCTGTCAAAGACATGACGACGGGAAAAGTCGAGATTGTGTCGATGAATCACGGATTTACGGTTGATGTGACCACCCTGCCCGACGGCGTTTCGGAGAGCCACCGGTCGCTGTTTGACGGTAGCAATTGTGGTCTCGCCGTCGAAGGTAAGCCGATTATCTCTGTCCAGCATCACCCCGAAGCGAGCCCCGGCCCGCAAGACAGCTTCTACCTGTTCGATCGCTTTGCCGGATTGATGGCAGGCTAGGTCTTTTCTTCCCCGCGCACAAAAAAGCACCTTCACAACAGACCCGTGGATACGGCGTGTGAAGGTGCTGGAAAATCGGCGGGTTTCGGGGAGGGAGGGGAAGGAGAAAAGAAGCCCGGCCGATTATTTCGTTTGTTCAGGCGCTACAGGTCGCCCCCGCCCCAAAGAACGGCATACTGCTCACAGTGTACAAGCACGCTCGAATAATCAGCGAGGTTTACGCCCTCGGGAACAAGGTATTCCTGAGCGCCTTTGGTAGATTGCAACTCGCCCAGATTGATCGCGCCGTTTACAGCCGTGTCGCCTGTGACCGTCGCAACATCCGTAGGCGACAGGAAGACTTTCAGATCGGGGCCACGTGCAGCGCGGAAATTCTCGTCGAACTGGATATATGTGCTTCCGTCTCTTTCAACGACTGACCAGTCCCCTTTGAGTTTTTTCTTTTTCTTGATGAATTCGCCAGATGGCAGAGGAGCTTCAACAGAGGTCGTCACCTCAGCTGCGTCCTGCGCAAGCGCGGTTGGAGCAAGAAAGGAGATCGCTGCGGTTCCGAGTGCAATCGAAGCTATGATGTGTGACATACGCATAATTCTGGTGTCCTTTTCATATATAACTTGTGGCCGTTGCCGACTATGATGCTGATATAGATGTGGCTCGCATCCGTTACAACTCACATACTGTCACAGAGAAGTGTGGCGCCCGTGTGGCTGCCGTCATGCAAAACCCTCCACCTGATCAAAGGCGGAGGGTCTATGGCAGACTAAAAGCTGATTTGTTTAGTAGCGATAATGCTCGGGCTTATAGGGGCCAGCCTTATCAACACCAATATAGTCAG
>CAZXXY010000128.1:0-4069 GCA_964644755.1 uncultured Hyphomonas sp.
ACCGCCTCTTCTGACAGTGCCCAGAGCTTTGCGGCTGCGTCCGCATCTGTGGCTTGGCCGGCCAGTTCGCAATCGCCCACCGGGCCGCGCAATTCGCCCATACGGGTCGGGCCGTAATACCGCCCTGCCGTCGCATCCGCATCTGCCGCACACAGAACGGTCGGCCATGCGCCCCGTTCGGCCGATTGCGCAAACAGGACATTGCCGATCCCGATCAACGCGCGGGCTGGCGCGCTCGGGCCTTCTTTCAGGAGGCCAGTCGCAGCATACCCCGGATGGCAGATATACGCTTTGGGCTCGCGCCCCGCAGCGGCGCTTCTCGCGTTCAGCTCATAGGCAAACAGGGCATTGGCCAGCTTGCTCTGGGCATAGGCATTGAAGGCGCCATAATCGCTGGTCCAGTGCGGGTCTTCAAACCTGATCCGTTTCAGGCCGGCTTTGTGCATGCTCGAGGCAACACAGACAATACGTCCATTCGCCGAGGACACTTGTTCGGCCAGCAGCCCCGTCAACAGGAAGTGGCCCAGATGATTGACCCCGAATTGCAGCTCGAAGCCGTCCTCAGTTTCCTGCCGCTCTGGCGGATGCAGCACACCGGCATTGTTGACCAGCGCGTCAATCCTGTCGGCCCGCTCGGCAATCTGCCCGGCCGCCTGACGCACCGAAGCGAGGCTGGCAAGATCAAGCTCGACCAGTTCGGCCGATCCGCTGCCTGTCGCTGCGGCTTGCACGTCGGCTTGGGCTTTTGCGCCAGCGGTCATATTGCGGCACGCCATGATGACGCGGCCACCCTGGCGCGCCAGAATTTTCGCCGCCTCGAAACCGATCCCGCTATTGGCCCCTGTGATGACAAAGGTCTGCCCGTCCTGCCGAACCAGGCGGCTCGGCGTCCAATTCCGGATCGGGCTTGCCTGCTGGGCCATACGCCTGGCGCCTAAACCCTGAGCGGCATCAACACATAACGTGCGGATGGATCAGCCGGATCAAGCACCAATGCAGGTGATGCCGGATCATTGAACATGAACTCGGCCTCATCCGCCTCGATCTGGCTTGCAACATCGAGAAGATATTTGGCATTGAAGCCAACCTCCATCGCGTCGGCCGAATAATCTGCTTCGATCTCTTCGTGACCCTGGCCCGTTTCAGCATGATTGACGGCCAGAACGAGCTTGCCGGACGACATCGACATTTTGACCGAGCGTGACCGCTCCGTCGAGACGGTCGAGACGCGATCAACCGCCGCTTCGAATGACTTATTGTCGATGACCATTTTCTTATCATTGCCCTGCGGGATCACGCGGGCATAATCGGGGAATGAGCCGTCGATCAGTTTCGAAGTCAGCACGGCCTTGCCCGCGCGGAAGACGATGCGCGCATCGGAAACGTCGACGACAATCGTCTCGTCGAGCCCGTCAATCAGACGGCGCACTTCACCAATAGCCTTACGCGGCACGATGACACCGGCGAGCGCCTCGGCCCCTTTGGGGGCTGCAATTTCGGCCAGCGCCAAACGGTGCCCATCGGTGGCGACGGTGCGCAATACCTGCGTGCCATCACTGTCGGTTCCATGAAGGTAGACACCGTTGAGATAGTAGCGCGTCTCTTCGGTCGAGATGGCAAAGCGTGTCTTGTCGATCAAGCGGCGCAAGTCGGCGGCAGAAATTTCAAACCGCTTGCCTTCCTGTTCGCCAGCCATGACCTGAAAATCGGAAGCGGGCAAAGTCGGCAGAGCGAAGTCCGAGCGACCGGAGCGGATCGACAGGCGTTGGTTTTCAGGCTGCAGCTCCAGTTCGACATCTGCCCCGTTTGGCAATTTGCGCACCACATCAAACAGGGTTTGCGCCGGCGCGGTCACAGAGCCGCCACTGGCAATGCTGGCTTCGGCCTCATCAATGGCTTCGATATCGAGATCGGTTGCGGTGAGCCGCAAAGCCCCCTCTTCGGCCACGAGGAGAACATTTGAAAGGATCGGAATCGTGTTGCGTCGCTCGACAACATTCTGAACATGCGACAAGGCATTCAACAAAGCGGAGCGTTCGAGGGTAAGTTTCATTATAATCGGCCTATCGGACTGCTGGAGACACCGCCCATTCGGTGATCGCCTATTTAGAATCAGCCCGCCACAAAGGGGCGGGCCGACAGACTTGGCAAATTGAGAGAAAAAGCAAGCCCTAATTCAACGAATCGCTGAAATCCCGATGCACGACCTAGCCATGCATGATATTGTTGATCTCTTTTGTAACCCGTTCCACATCTGCAACCAGCTCCGGTTCTTCCCGCAGAGCATCGACCATCTTGCGCCGGGCATAAAGGACTGTTGTGTGATGACGTCCGCCAAAGGCAATGCCGATTTGCGGAAAAGACTTCGACGTCATCTCACGTGCCAGATACATGCCGATCTGTCGCGCCCGCACCAGTTTCTGGAATTTGCGCTTGCTTTCCAAATCTGATTTCGTCACGTCGAAAACCGAGCAGGCTGCGCGCTTGATCGCATCAAGCGTCACCGTCCGCGCCTTGCCCTGCTGGCGCGAGATGACCCGATCAACAAGCTCAAGGGTTGGCGTGATCACACCAAACCGTGTCTCTGCGAAAACGCTCAGAACAATACCGCACAGATCCCGTCCGGGCCCGCGCACGCGCGATACGATATAGTCGACCAAATCGTCGGAAATCGAGAAACGCGGGGCCGATGCCGACAGCAATCCAATACGCTGGAGAACAATCTCGCGGCGCATGCCATCATCGGGCATACTCACTTCGACACAGGCTGCGCCCTTTAGAACCGTCATGACAGGCGCCGACAATCCCTGCAGCTCACTCGGCGGCGCATCAGCCGTCACGACCACGATACCGCCGCGTTCGCTGACCGTCCGAATGGTTCCCGCCAGTTCCGTGTTGGCCCCCTTCTTGCCGGCAATGATCTGAAGATCATCAAACAGCACAATATCGGCCTTGCGCACACGGGCCTTCAAAGCGCGCGTGTCTCCGTTCATAACGCCCTCGACATAAGCGACGTAAAACTCTTCAGCCGAAATATAGGCAACGCTGCGCCCGCCCACACCTTCAAGCTCGGCCTCCAGAGCTTTCATAATATGGGTTTTGCCAACACCCTGCCGGCCATTGATGACAACGACTGAAACCGGCAAACGTCCACCCTTGGCGACATCACGCGCCAATTGGGCGGCGACACTATTGGACTCGCCGGTTACAAGCGTATCAAACCGCATCACTGCCGGCCCCAATGGCGACACTTCCTGCGGCCCTTTTGCAGCAATTGCTTCCGCATCAGCCAATCGCGACTCTACAATTTTATCCGCCCACGGATAATCGATAAGGCTGCGCACATCACTCGGTGCGTTTTCCCAGCATTGCAGCTTCACGGACCGGTCTTGCGCATCAATATGTTTCCATACGGACATTATGTCCCGGCGATACTCCGCGTCTACGCGGTCAAGGTCAAACTTGGTGCGCGCAAGAATGAGCACGCTCCCGTTCACCTCGGCAACGAATTTGAGCGGCGCGATCCACTTGTCGAATTCGGCTTTGCTTGTGCGCTCCCGAATGACACCCAGAACCATAGACCAAACTTCCGGACCTAAAGATGTCGAGTTCTCAACCACGCCAGTTCCCCCAAAGCCCGCTTCTCCGGCGTGATTTTTACCGTCACCCTCAACATCCATTTACTCACCCTTTCCATTGCTTTCGCGCCCCCAAATTAGCGCAAAGATCTACCCCCACTTCCGAACGTTTTTTTCCAAACGCCGAAGGTCAGTCATTGTCACAATTTTGTAAAATACGTCACTAAATCCAATTACAATCTCTACCGGACAGGCGCCGAAAAAGCTAGCGCGAAAACTTGCGAATCATGTGGTTTTTCGACTTGACCAAGCGAGTCCATCCCAAGGAATTTGTCAAAGAACTGAATCCTCTCAACTTTCTTTAGATATGGTTAATGACTAAAAATTCGAGGACGTCTCGCACGGCACATCTTCTAATTTAGTCAACCGACCTAGGGGTGAAATAGCAGTTGTTTTTGCGGACCTCCAGGTTTCATCAGCACTGGCATAAA
>CAZXXY010000128.1:4169-6520 GCA_964644755.1 uncultured Hyphomonas sp.
AAACGAAAAAGAGGCCCGCGCAATGAGCGGACCTCTTAAACTCTGTCACAAATGTTCGGGATAAATATGAGCGTTCCGAACGCTAACCCATCGCCTTGATGCGCTTGGCCAGACGCGACACTTTGCGGGCCGATGTGTTCTTATGGATAAGGCCCTTGCCAGCTGCCCGCATGATTTCGGGCTGGGCGTCTTTAAAGGCGGCCTGTGCTGCGGCCTGATCGCCAGAAACAATCGCTTCTTCAACACGGCGAACATATGTCCGCATGCGCGAGCGGCGCGCTGTGTTAACGGCTGTGCGGGTTGCGATCTTCCGCACCATCTTTTTTGCTGAACGTGTGTTCGCCATGAAAAACTCCTGAGCCCAACGCGGGCGTAAGCGGGGTCCATACCGAAAGCATGCGGGCACGTCAACAAGACTCTGAAGCGGTTGGAAAGATTTGCGCTCAAAGGCGCTTTCTAGTCGTCAGAGCCTTTGAACCCCAATGAAATAATGACCAGCGCACGTATGGTCTGACCGTCAGCGCCAATAAAGCGAGGGCGCACCATGCGGACAATCTGGTTTGCCGGTTTGTCGCTTGGTTCCTTGTCGACAATTTCATGCAGGTCAGGATGGAATTCGCGGTCATCCATACCGACGGATTTATAACCGACCTTCTTCAGCTTCCGGAGAACCTCGTTGAAACGTCCGAGCGCCTCTGACTTCTCGAGAGCACCGCCTGCAACATGCATTTCTTGCAGATGGAACCTGGCCTGCCCGAAAAGGTCTTCCAATTGCTGCTCTTCTGGCTCCTGAGACTCACTGCCGAAATCCGACGTCCCTATATTCAGCGCCTCAGGGTTCGTTTCGACGCGCGGGCGTCCTACAGGGCGTGTTGGCTCTTCGGTCTCTTGAAGACTCACGGGTAAGGCAGCTATTGGAGTTTTATGGGCGAGCACAGGCTTTGCCTCTCGCCCGCCCTCAACGGGCGGATCGTTTTCGATAATGGTTTTTGTAGCTGGTGGTGGCGGCTCATCATTATGGTCACGATAGTCTCGCCGCTTCCCGCCCCGTAGCAGCGCAAAGATGAACAGGGCAAAATCTACTCCGATCGCTGCCATCAATGCGATCAGGCTGCG
This sequence comes from uncultured Hyphomonas sp., assembly GCA_964644755.1. GTDB lineage: Bacteria > Pseudomonadota > Alphaproteobacteria > Caulobacterales > Hyphomonadaceae > CALLCD01. The sequence goes on from CAZXXY010000128.1 coordinate 5,286, forward strand.
GCCATCGGGACGAAGGCCTGCCCCGGCCCTGCGTTCGACCAATCCAACGCGCGAAAACAGGCCGATCCACAAATCTTCGACCGCCAGGGCCACCCCGTCAGCCCCTTCTGCAAAACGGAATGGAATGGGCGTGATTTCATAGGATTTGTCGAGCGCACTGGCCACGGACCGTAATTGCTCGGCCAGATCCCGGTCATAGCAAAAATCCACGCTTCCAGACGTAGGCTCCACGGAGAGAAATTGCGCAGAACCTTTGAGCCGTTCGGCAATAATTTCCCCGTAAAGCTGAGACTTTGCGGAAAGTTCTGTCGCCCAGCGATTGGCCCGGCGTCCGGCCTCAACCAATCTCTGCTTGCGGGCTTCTGGCGTTTCCCCCTCGATTGTCTCGGTCCAGTCGGAGCTTTCAAACGCATCCAGAAACTGTGTCGTTTCGGGAAGCCAGGTCTCGCGGGCGAGTTTGCCGATATCCGCAATCTGGCTGCGTGATGTTTCCCGCGCCCGGCTGCGGGGACCATTTCCTGCTGGTGACGCGGCTCCGCATGTGCCTCCGACGGTGCGTTCGAGCTCGGCGCGGGCTTCAGAGGACGCCTCAGCCCCATCGACCAAAGCCACAGCCGCGCTAATCTCGGCTTTTAATTCCGTGCCGGCATCGACGACTGAATCGAGCGTCCGCGTCAAAGCCGCCTCTGTTGCATCCTCCCCCGCGATCAGGCTCCACCAGAACCCGTAGCCAAAGCCGACAGACCAAAGCGCGAGCAAGGCATAGAGGGGAAAGGCGATAACAATATTGCGCCAACGGATCGGGTTCACTGTCTCGCGCAGCGCGACATACATGGCGAGGGTCAGCGTCAACACGACGAGCACAACCAATGCGCCGGTACCGACCTCGCTCTGTGCCCCTTTGCTGGCAACAAAGTCGCTCATCCCCTGCCATGTCGCATAGAAGGATGCGATAAGCAGCAATAGCGTTACGACGCCAAGCGCACTCGCATCCAACAATTCGCGAAGCCGTCCAAATGGGGTATGCCTGCGCACAGGTCGGCTCATCTACTCACCTCTCACCAATTCTACGCCCTGTTCTGCCGGTTCTCGATCAGATCATCGACCACGGCAGGTTCGGCAAGCGTACTGGTGTCCCCAAGATTGTCAAAACTGTCCTCGGCGATCTTGCGCAGGATCCGCCGCATAATTTTGCCCGAGCGCGTCTTTGGCAGCCCCGTCGCAAACTGGATCAG
>CAZXXY010000129.1:0-6388 GCA_964644755.1 uncultured Hyphomonas sp.
TGGCGTCCCCGACAGGATTTGAACCTGTGGCCTCCGGATTAGGAATCCGGCGCTCTATCCGACTGAGCTACGGGAACGCGGGTTGGGCTGAAACGCACCGCTCTTTTCTAGCCGCGAAGGTCCCCGACAGCAATTGCGGTCGGCCATGTTTGCGCTTAAGGACAGTGGCATGAAGATGATCGCCCTTATAGATTATGGCTCTGGCAACATCCATTCGGCAGCCCGCGCCCTTCGGGTGGCCGCCAATAATGCCAGGAAAACACGGGAAATTCGGGTCACCTCGGACCCTGACGCACTGGCGACGGCGGACAGGATCGTGCTGCCCGGTGTAGGACATTTTGCCGACTGCATGGCCAATCTGAAGGCGCGTGACGGCTTGATCGAAGCGCTCGAAGACCAGGTCATCAAAGGCGGCAAACCCTTCCTTGGCATCTGCGTTGGCATGCAGCTCATGGCCGATATCGGGCTTGAAGACGGCGAAACGGCGGGTTTGGGCTGGATTTCAGGCCGCGTCGAACGGATCACCCCTGCGGAAAATCTGGCGGTGCCGCATATGGGATGGAACGCGTTACAGCTGGCCGCCGAGCATGATGTGTTGCAAGGTTTAGGCGCTCAATCCCACACTTATTTTGTCCACTCCTACGCGTTTAAGGCCAGTTCCCAGTCCACAGTGATGGCGACGGTCGACTATGGCCAGACCATCACCGCAGCGATTGGGCGCGACAATCTATTCGGCACCCAGTTCCACCCCGAAAAGAGCCAGAAAGCGGGACTCCAGCTCCTGTCAAACTTTGTAAAATGGACGCCATGACCCCTTTCAATCTTTATCCTGCCATTGACCTCAAGGATGGCGCCTGTGTGCGCCTGATCCGCGGCGAGATGGACAAGGCCACAAAATTCAATGCCGACCCCGGCGATCAGGCGGCAAAATTCGCGAAAATGGGCTTTAACCGGCTGCATGTGGTCGATTTGAACGGCGCCTTTGATGGACGAGCGACAAATGCGGACGCGGTTCAGGCCATTCTCAAGAACACAGATGTTCCGGTCCAGCTTGGCGGCGGCATTCGCACGCGCGCCGATATTGACCGCTGGCTCGAAGCCGGCATTGCCCGTGTCATTCTTGGCACCGTGGCCTTGCGCGACCCTGACCTTGTCAAAGCGGCTGCCCGCGCCCTGCCCGGCAAGATCGTCGTCGGCATTGATGCCATTAATGGCATGGTCGCCGTCGAGGGCTGGGCAGAGACATCCGACATGGCCGCGACCGAACTGGCCAAAGCCTTTGAAGGCTGCGGCGTTGCGGCGATTGTCGCCACCGATATCGGCCGTGATGGCCTGAAAACAGGAGTAAATGTCGATTTTACTGGAGAATTGGCCGATTGCGTCTCGATACCTGTGATCGCCTCGGGCGGCGTGAAAGCCGTGTCTGACATAACCGCCTTGCGCAGCCGCACCGGCAAACATGCTGTCGAGGGCGCCATTCTGGGCCGCGCGCTTTATGATGGCGACATTGATCCCGCCCGCGCCATCACCGCTGCGACGTCATGAACATTTAGCGCAATTGACTTCCCTGCGCTCAAGGCCGTAAGGAGGCTGCAGATGGTGCTGCCCTAATCGGTAGCTAAGAGGGAAGCCGGTGTGAAACCGGCGCTGTACCCGCAACTGTAAGCTCGGAGCTTATGGCCAATATGCCACTGAAACCCTGTTTTGGGCTTTGGGAAGGCGGCCAGACGCATTTGATGAGCGAGTCAGGAAACCTGCCATCGCGTCGTTCGTCCGGGGCCGGGAATAGCCTTTAGGGATAGGAAACACTGTTTTCCGTTGAAGCGACATCAAGGGTCCGTCGCTTGGGATTATCCCCATGGGCCATGTCGTTTTTACCGCTTTGCGTCGGCGCGCAGATCGGGTTTGGGAACAGTCCATAACTATGTCCATTACACCTAAATTTGTCCTTTCGAGCTTTCTGATGGGAAGCGTCTTTGCCGCCATGCCGCCCGCCTTTGCGCAGGCTGATGACGACGAAACCACCGTGCTCGATCCCATCACTATTGTCGGGCTACGCCCCGTTGCCGAGGAAGATGTCACCGTTAGCGTCAGCGTGCTCGACACAGATGACCTCGCCGTGCGCGATGCCCCGCTCATCGCTGACCAGCTGCGCGCTGTGCCCGGCGTCGGCGTCTCGCGCAATGGTGCCTCTGGCGGGCTAACCCAAGTGCGCATTCGCGGCGCCGAAGCCAATCAGACATTGGTACTGGTTGACGGCATCGAAGTGTCCGACCCTGTGACCGGCGAGACGGATTTCGGGCTTTGGTCGGGGCTGGATGCTGGCCGCATTGAAGTATTGCGCGGCGAACAGTCTGCCCTCTTCGGCTCCGAAGCGATTGGCGGGGTCATCAATGTCGTGACCAATAAGGAAGCGGGCTTTGCCGGATTGGCCGAAATCGGCTCGCGCGGATCATGGCGTCTCGATGGCCGCGCCGGACTGAGCTTTGACAATGATGGCTATGTCGTTCTCTCGACCGGCAATTCGATCACCAATGGCACCGACACATCTGGCCTTGATGGCGAAACCGATGGCAGCCAGCATTATTCGGGATCGCTGCGCGCAGGCATCACGCTGGAAGGGTGGCAACTCGCCGGCTTGCTGCGCTATTCGGATGCGTCGGTCGATTTTGACGAGGACAGCAATTTTGACGGTGCGCTCGACAATAGTGCCGCTGAAGTCGACACACAGCAACTTACAGTAGGCGGATCGGTTTCTGGCGACGCCTTTGGGATAAACCACCTTGTCCGCGCAAGTTACCACCAGACCGAACGCGACACGCAAAATTCCGGCTTTGACAATGTAACAGATGGCGACCGGTTCGAAGTGGCCTACTCCCCCTCCCTCACATTGGACGCAGGCGGTGCAACGCACACGCTCTCGGGCCTTGTCGAATATGAGACGACCGATTTCGAACGCCGCGACGCGCCGGTATTCTTTGGCGATTCAAACTTTGCAGAAGGCTTCGATACGTTCGGCCTTGCCGCAGAGTATCGGCTGGCCTTTGGCGCGGCAGATCTGAACGGGTCGATCCGGTTTGATGACAATGACGGATTGTTCGAGGATGCCGTGACATGGCGGATCGGCGGCGCGTATGGGTTTGATGCCATTGGCGGACGGGTGCGGGCTTCGATCGGTGAAGGGGTTACCAACCCGACCTTTACCGAACTGTTCGGGTTTGTTCCGAGCACCTTTGTCGGCAATCCTGATCTGGTGGCAGAGGAATCACTTGGCTGGGAAATCGGCTGGGACCAGACGTTTGGGCCGGTCACCGCGTCACTGACTTATTTCTCCGCCGAGCTTGAGAACGAGATTTTCACCGCCTTTGATGCGAACTTCAATTCAACGCCGCTAAACCGCGACGGCGAAAGCGAACGTCAAGGCATCGAGTTTGGCGCCAGCTGGCAAGTCACCGAGCAGTTGAGCGTTTCGGGACAAGCGACATGGACCGATAGCGATGACGAAAACGGCGTCGCGGAAATTCGTGTCCCTGACTGGACCGGCGCCCTGTCGGCCAGCTGGCAGTCAGACGCAGGATGGCGCGCGGGCGTGGCGGTCGATCTTGTTGGCGAACAGACCGATCTCAACTTCGGAACATTTCCCGCCAGCACGGTTGAACTGCAAACCTATGCCCTGCTCTCGGCCAGTCTGGATATTCCGGTCACAGAACGCCTGGCGATTACGGTGCGCGGGGAAAACCTTGCCGACAGCGCGGCGCAGGATGTGTTCGGGTTCAACCGGACTGGCGCGGCAGGCTTTATCGGTCTACGCTTCCGCTAATGCGGATCGCGGCGTTCACTCTTGCAATGCTTGTCGCAGCTTGCACGGGTGAACGCGCTTTGCCCGAAAGACAGGCTGACGGCCCGCCCATGCGGATTGTCAGCCTCGATTTCTGCGCTGACCAATATGTCCTGAAACTGGCCGATCGCGGCAGCATTCTGGCCTTGTCGCCCGAAGCGGTGATGGCCCATTCCTATATGCGCGATGAAGCGGGCGGCCTGCCCATGGTCCGGCCACTCGCTGAAGATGCCATTGCACTACAGCCCGATCTCGTCGTGCGCTCTTATGGCGGCGGTCCGAATGCCGAACGCTTCTTTGCTGAGGCGGGTATTCCGGTGTTGACCGTTGGCTGGGCCGGAGACTTCGACGCGATCCGGCGCGTCACACAGGAGATGGCGACCGGCCTTGGCCAGCCTGAACGGGGCGCAGCCCTCGTCGCCGAGATTGACGCGCGACTGGCCGCCCTGCCCGCAGGTGATGCACAAAGCGTGCTATATATGACGCCAACAGGGGTAACCGCTGGCGCAGGCTCCTTGATCGACGAGCTGCTGACTGCTGCGGGCCTTACCAACTTCGAGACACGCGCGGGCTGGCACGCTTTGCCGCTCGAACGCCTGACCGGTGAGCAACCAGACCTCGTCGCCGCGTCCTTCTTTGACAGCACCGCTTTGAGCCATGACATCTGGAGCGCAGCGCGGCATCCGGTGGCGCGAAAACAAATGACGACGCAGCCGGTCGCAGAACTGGCGGGCGCGTGGACGGCTTGCGGAGCCTGGTTCGCGCTCGATGCGGCCGAAGCGCTGGCAAAAGCGGGGGCGCCATGATGCGGGAAAGAGCACTGGTGCCTGTCCTGATCATAGCGTGTCTCGCCGCCCTGCTGGCCGCATGCTTTCTTGGCTCGACGCAGATGTCCGCAGGCCGTGTGCTTGCGGGCCTGCTCGGGCAAGGCAGCGCGGGCGATACGCTGATCATCTGGCAGATACGGTTGCCGCGCGCGCTCGCCGCTTTTGCAACAGGGGCCGCGCTGGGGATAAGCGGCGCGAGCTTGCAAGGCCTGTTGCGCAATCCGCTGGCCGAACCGGGCGTGCTGGGCGTTTCGGCATCGGCAGCTTTGATGGCAACGCTGGCAATCTATTACGGGGTGACAGCGCTCAGCCCGTGGGCCTTGCCAATTGCAGCCATTCTCGGCGCGGGCGCAGCAACCGCCGTGATCGCCCTCGCCGCCATTCGCACACAATCGGTGGTGACGCTGATCCTGATCGGTGTGGGCCTGTCGAGCTTTGCCGGCGCGCTGATGAGCCTGCTGATGAATTTCGCCCCCAACCCGTTTGCGCTGTCTGATATGGTCAACTGGATGCTGGGCACTGTGGCCAATCGCAGCTTTGAGGATCTCGCCCTCGCCGCCCCGTTTATGCTCGCCGGAATGGCCCTGCTATTTGCCAGCGCGCGCGGGCTTTCTGCTCTGACGCTTGGAGAAGAAGCGGCCAGCGGGCTGGGGCTGGACCTCAAACGCCAGCGTCTTCTCACAGTGATCGGCGCGGGGCTGGCCACCGGCGCGGCGGTCTCGATTGCGGGCGCGATCGGCTTTGTCGGCATTGTTGCCCCGCACTTGGTCCGGCCTTTTGTCAGATATGATCCGGCGCGCACGCTTCTTCCCTCGGCGCTCCTGGGCGGACTGATCCTGGTCCTTGCAGACATTGGCATCCGGCTGCTGCCAACCACGACAGAGCTGAAGCTGGGCGTGGTTGCAGCCTTGATCGGTGCGCCCGCCTTTATCTGGATTGCGGCCAAGAGGAGTTTGTCCGATGACTGATCTTCGTGTCGAGAATATCAGCATCAGCAAAGACGGCAAAGCGCTGGTACGGGATGTGTCTTTCGCACTCGGCCAAGGCGAATTGGTGGTCATGCTCGGGCCAAACGGGGCGGGCAAATCGCTCTGCCTGCAACATGCTCTCGGACTGGACACGCCAGACACAGGCACAACGCGCCTCGACGGCGAGGATGTGCAGACGCTCTCTCCCTTACGCCGTGCCCGCGCGCTGGCCTATCTGCCGCAGACACGCAAACTGGCATGGCCTGCCCGCGTCGATGATCTGGTCGGGCTGGGCCGGTTTGCCTATGGCACGCGCATGGGCAGGCTGGGCGAAACCGATGCACAAGCTGTGCAGGCCGCGTTGGACGCTTGCGACATTTCCCATCTCGCCGCGCGCAAAGCGACAACGCTCTCTGGCGGAGAACTTGCCCGCGTCCACTGCGCGCGCGCCTTTGCCGCCGAGACCCCGCTGCTCATCGCTGACGAACCCATCGCCGCGCTCGATCCGAGCCACCAATTCCGGATCATGGACCTGTTCAAAACCTTCGTCAGCAAGGGCGGCGGCGCACTCATCGTGCTGCATGATATTGCACTGGCGGCCAAATATGCCGACCGGCTGATCTGGATGAAGGACGGGGAGATTGTTGCGGATGGCGCAGCGGAGGAAACCCTGACCGCCGAACGGCTCGCCGAAGTTTACGGCGTCCGCGCGGACGTGTCTGGGCGGGGTGTGCTGATGTTGGGGCCGGTTTAGG
>CAZXXY010000130.1:0-6315 GCA_964644755.1 uncultured Hyphomonas sp.
TCGCCAGCCTGATGAAGCGCTTCCGCTTTGACTATGCGGGCGAGGATGCCCCGCGTCCAACCATCCGGCTGAGCCTGCAACCCGAGCAGGGCATGAAAATGAGAGTGTCCCAAAGGGAAGGCTGAGCTGGCTTGTTTGGCATGTCAAAAAAGTGCCAAAAAAGTGCAGAAAAATGCGAATTATTTTGTTGCCATTTTGTTCTCTCTGTGCGACACGTCAATTGCCCGATAATGTTAGGCAATCCGATTGGCTCGAAGCCATTTGTTAAGATCTTGTTAAGGGGTCTTCCACCGAAAATTTGGCATTTTGCAGAAATACGGCATTGACCAAGTGTTAACCATTGGACCACTATATATAGTGTTAGAGCTGGCAGATGGCGCTGTATATGGCGATATTGGGGGTCGGCTCTCTTTTCTTGTTTGAGGTGAAGGGCTACTTATGTCTGCTATGGACGCTGTTGTTAAAGATGAAATTCGGGGATCGCGCCGGGGGAAACCAAGACGCGTGGAACTTAATGTGGTCGGAAAGGCTCCTGTGCGGCCTGAGGACATCAAAATTGATGTCTCACGCGACGCCCTTTTGACGGATTTCGGGAAGCGGACGCTAGAAGACCGGTATTTGTTGGTTGATGAGACTTTTCAAGGCATGTTTGCCCGCGTGTCAGCAGCCTATGCTGATGATCTGGCCCATGCGCAGCGCCTTTATGATTATATGTCCCAGCTTTGGTTCATGCCAGCGACGCCTGTCCTGTCAAATGGTGGCGCCGAGCGCGGCCTGCCAATTTCATGCTTTCTCAATCAGGTTGGCGATTCGCTGGACGATATTGTCGGAACATGGACGGAGAATGTCTGGCTTGCATCTAATGGCGGCGGGATTGGCACATATTGGGGCAATGTCCGCTCGATTGGCGAGAAGGTCGGTCAAAATGGGCAAACCTCAGGCATTATTCCTTTCATCCGGGTTATGGACTCACTTACGCTGGCCATCTCGCAAGGGTCTTTACGGCGTGGGTCAGCGGCTTGTTATCTCGACATTCACCATCCGGAAATTGAAGAGTTCCTGGAGATCCGCAAGGCCGCGGGCGATTTCAACCGTAAAAGCCTGAACCTGCACCATGGCATCAATATTTCCGACGAGTTCATGGAAGCTGTACGCGATGATGCCGATTTTGGTCTGATTAGTCCGAAATCCAACGAAGTCGTCAAAACAGTCAGTGCCAGGAAAATATGGCAAAAGCTGCTTGAACTGCGGATACAGACCGGCGAGCCATATCTTCTGTTCACGGACACTGTGAACAATGCAATGCCGGCTCACCAGCGCCAGATGGGCCTTAAAGTGACCCAGTCGAACCTGTGTTCGGAAATCACGCTGGCCACAGGCATCGACAATGCCGGTCAAGACAGAACGGCAGTTTGTTGCCTGTCATCGGTCAATGCCGAGAAGTTTCTGGAGTGGAAGAAGGATGAAGACTTCCTCGAAGATATTTTCCGCTTCCTCGACAATGTCTTGCAGGATTTTATCGACCGTGCGCCAGACGAGATGTCGCGGGCTATTTACTCGGCCGAGCGTGAGCGTTCTGTTGGTTTGGGGCTGATGGGTTTCCATTCCTTCCTGCAGACCATGAAGGTGCCGATGGAAAGTCCGATGGCCAAGAGCTGGAACAATCAGATGTTCAAACATATCCGTCGCGGAGCGGATGCGGCGTCTGTGAAGCTGGCGAAAGAGCGCGGCTCTTGCGAGGATGCCAAGGAAGCGGGCATCATGGCCCGGTTCAGCCACAAAATGGCGGTGGCGCCGACGGCATCGATTTCGATTATTTGCGGCGGGACAAGCGCGGGCATCGAGCCAATTCCGGCAAATGTGTATACGCACAAAACGCTTTCTGGCTCATTCACCGTGAAAAACCCGCAATTGGAGGCCGTTCTGGCTGAAAAGGGCGAGAATACGGAACATGTGTGGAGCACGATCCTAGAGCATGAAGGCTCCGTGCAGCATCTCGATTGCTTGTCTGATGAAGAGAAGATGGTGTTCCGAACTGCGTTTGAAATTGATCAACGCTGGATCATTGAACATGCCGCAGATCGCACGCCTTATATCTGTCAGTCACAGTCATTGAACCTGTTCCTGCCAGGGGACATCGATAAGTGGGATCTGCATATGCTCCACTGGACGGCTTGGGAGAAGGGCTTGAAGTCTCTCTATTATTGCCGTTCCAAATCGATCCAACGTGCAGGATTCGCGGGCGCAGAAGAAAAGGTCGAAATGGGCGGTATGGAGACCCCTCAAACCGATTATGAGGAATGCCTCGCCTGCCAATAGGTGCCTGAAGGTTAATTTGGGGAAAGGCAGGTCTGAGGCCTGCCTTTTTCCTGTTTTGCCCATATTTTGCCGTACTTCAGGGCGCATAATACCGGACGGCTGATCTTGTGTCAGTTAACTTCTATGTGCAGAATAAGGCAATTTGAACCTTCTGGTTCATACTGCGTTAAAGGAGTTGAGGTCTAATCTTTGCATGTGCCACGTGTAAAGATTGGTGTGGAATTGAAGGGTTTTCGACAGATGATTGTGGTCGCAATCGGCATAATGGGCGCGCTTGCCTGTGAAGGATGCACTTATTTTGCATCTGATGACTATGTGGCGCCTCCTAAAACGGGACAGATCGTTCTGAGCCCGTCGAATGCTATGCTTGTTGCAGCCCCTTTGTTGAACCATGATCTTCAACCGACTTATACACCCCCTCCAGAATTGCAGCCCTATGAGCGTCTTGAGCTCGCTGAGCAGGTCCTGCTCGACTATGGCGTTGCATTACCGTCAATATATGAGCGGTCATCATACGGGGTATCCGGTCAGCAGCCGCTATTTTTTACCGGTCCGGAAGGCCGTGCCAGTCTCACCTTGTCGACGGATGTTCGTTTGAATGTCAGTTCTGAGCCTGGTTGGACGTCCAACGCTGCCGTGCGGGTGTTTCAGGGCGGTGTTGATGCCCAGCGTCTCGGCGGTGCGCGCTACGACCGCAATGGCTTTAATGCTGAATTTGCGTTTGCAGCGTCTAGTGAATTTACCGGCCTTGGGTTTGATGTCGGGCTGGCGCCACGCGCAAGTATTCAGGATGAAGGGAACTTCTCGGTTCGCCGGGTCGGAGCCGAAGTCCGGCTCGGACAGGATATTGATCAACGCGGGTCTCAATCGGGTTTGCCAAGCTGGTATTTCTTTGCAGGCGCGGATGGCGAAGCGCTGATTTTCAACAATGCATCGGCCGGGACCGGCTTTGGTGTCATTGATGGTGTTCAATTGCGTGATCAGGTGACCGTTGGTGATGTGCAGGCCGGATTGAACTTCCGCCGCTATGGCGCCAATCTGTCGCTCAGTTATATTCGTCGTGAAGTCGAGTACAATTCCAACTCCATCGACTTTAAGCGCGGTGAAGATTTTGGTGGCTTGACGCTTAGCTGGCGTCGTTAAAGCAGTCACTTCACATCTAATTTTCTATCGATTAAGGCGGCACTTCGCCCGCAGATTCGGTTTATCCACAAGGCAGATTTCCTAGCCTCAAGCTAAGTCTTGATTTGGCTATACATTGTGTTAGGAGAGCGGTAAGCTACTATATGTAGTGGTGTAGATGTGACCGAGACCCACCTGCCGAGGATACTGATATAATGGCGACGATAGATCTGACAAAACCTGGCCTGTTGACACCGAGCGCGGCGTACAAACCGTTCCGCTATCCTTGGGCCTATGAGTTTTGGCAGCGCCAACAGCAAGTTCACTGGATGCCGGAAGAAGTTCCGTTGGGCGAAGACTGCAAAGACTGGGCGGTAAAACTGTCTGACAAGGAACGCAATCTGCTGACCCAGATTTTCCGGTTCTTCACCCAGTCCGATGTCGAAGTCGGGGCGAACTATATGGAAAACTATATGCCGCTGTTCAAGCCGGTTGAAGTGCGCATGATGCTGGCAGCGTTTTCGAATATTGAGACAATCCATATTGCGGCCTATGCGCTGCTGCTTGAGACCATCGGCATGCCCGATAGCGAGTTCTCGGCCTTTATGGAATATGAGCAGATGGCGGCCAAGCATGACTATCTCGGCCAGTTCGGCGTTGAAACCGAGGCTGACATTCTGACCAGCATGGCGGTGTTTGGCGGCTTCACCGAAGGCTTGCAGCTGTTTGCCAGTTTCGCGATGCTGATGAACTTCCCGCGCTTTAACAAGATGAAAGGGATGGGACAGATCGTGTCCTGGTCGATCCGCGACGAGTCGCTTCACTGCGAGGGCATGATCAAGCTTTTCCACACTTATGCCGCTGAAACCGGTGCGCTGACCAAGGCGGTGGCCGATAATATCATGGGGTGTTGCGAAACGGTTGTGCAGCTTGAAGACAAATTTATTGATCTGGCATTTGAGGCCGGTGAAGTTGAAGGCATGACGCCCGATGATATCAAGCAGTATATTCGTTACATTGCAGATTGGCGGCTGGGCCAGCTCAAGCTGAAGCCGATCTACGGTATTGAGAAGCATCCGCTGCCATGGCTCACCGAGATTACCAATGGTGTCGAGCATGCCAACTTCTTCGAGGCCCGTGCGACCGAATATTCCAAAGGCGCAACCAAGGGCGATTGGCACGGCGATGATGGTGTTTGGGGCCAGTTTGACAAGATTAAGACAGGCCCGGTTGCTGCGCAGTGAGTGATACGCTTTCCTTTGTTCTGAAAACATCTGCAAACCAGACGCTCGGCGCTATGGCGGGATTTCTCCAAAAGGGTGCTGAGCATGCCGTAGCGATTGAAACGCAGGAAGAGGTTCTTCTTGGCTACCGTCTGGCGCCTGACATGTTTCCGCTGTCTCGCCAGATTCAAATTGCGACAGCCATTGTCATGCGTGGAGCGGCACGTTTGGCCGGTGTTGAAGCTGACGAGCTTGAAGACACCGAAACCAGTTTCGCGGACCTGATTTCACGTTGCCATAAGGCCAATGATTATGTGCAAGGTCTTGAGGATACTGCGATCAATGCGAATGAGCGCGTGGTGATGGAAATACCGCTTGGGCCGATGACGGTTAATTGGGAGGGGCGGGACTATGCCAGCCTGTTTGTGCTGCCAAACCTGCATTTTCACGCGGCCACCGCTTATGGCTTGCTGCGGAGCCAAGGCGTAAAACTCGGCAAACGCGACTTCTTGATGCCTGCTTAGCGATGACGGGCCAGAATGGCGATTTGCAAATCTTGACCCTTCTGGACCGATCCGGCACAATAGGACATGAAACAGACATATAAAACCGCAAGCGACATTATTGATGATCTGGAAGCCGAGTATACGGCGGCCGTAGATGCGCTTTCTGCATCTCTTGCCCGTTTTCTCAAAGATGGCACACCGCCTGATGGCGAGGCCCGCAGCGCCGGCGTATTTTGTTATCCTGAACTCGTCGTGCGCTATCAGCCGGATGGGCCGCCGCCGCCGATCAGCCGGTCATTTGGCAAGTTCTCCGAAGCAGGGGTTTATGTTACGACGATTACGCGGCCGGGCTTTTTTCGGACCTATCTGACTGAACAGCTTGAGCTGCTAATGTCCGACTATCCGGCCGAGATCGAGGTGCGGCGGTCCAAGATGGAAATTCCGTACAACTATGTCTGGGACAAGGATAAGGCGGCAGGCCTCGAAGAGATTGCGCCAGCGGAACTTGCGCGCTGGTTTCCGACCTCACAGCTTGAGGATATTGGCGACGAAATTGTTGACGGTGCTTTGTTCGAGATAGGGGCCGAGCGCCCGCTCGCACTGTTTGATGCGCCGCGTGTCGACTTCTCGCTCAAGCGGCTTGAACACTATACTGGCACGCAGGTGGAACATGTTCAGCAATATGTTCTGTTTACGAACTACCATCGCTATGTGGATGCGTTTTGCGATTGGGCCTTGGAGCGTCTGGGCAGTCCTGGACCCTATACGGGACTGTCGGTTGCAGGCGGTTTGACGGTTGACGCCAATACAAAGGATGCACGCGAGAAAATTGCTGCGGCACCCGGGCGCCGGTATCAAATGCCTGCCTATCATCTGATGACGGAAAAAGGCGCCGGGATTACGCTCGTCAATATTGGCGTTGGCCCATCAAATGCCAAAACAATTACCGACCATCTCGCGGTGTTGCGTCCGCAATGCTGGATTATGGTTGGTCATTGCGGCGGCTTGCGGCATTCTCAATCAATTGGCGACTATGTGCTCGCGCACGCCTATTTGCGCGATGACAATGTCCTCGACAGTGTTTTGCCGCCGGATATTCCTGTTCCTCCGATTGCCGAAGTCCAGCTGGCGCTAGCGGCGGCGGC
>CAZXXY010000131.1:0-6307 GCA_964644755.1 uncultured Hyphomonas sp.
ACTCGACATGCCAGATGAAATAAGGGCGTCGGCAGAGGTCTATCGCGGCCCGGCTCAACGTCTCGTCCATCGGCAAATAGGCATGACCAAACCGCGTAATGCCGCCAAAATCGCCCAAAGCGTCGGCAATAGCCTCTCCGAGCACGATTCCGGTGTCCTCCACCGTATGGTGCATATCGACATGCAGATCGCCTTTAACCTTAACCTCGAGATCAATCGCCGAATGTTTGGCGAAACTCTCCAGCATATGATCGAAAAACCCTATGCCTGTTGATAATTTCGCCTGTCCGGTCCCATCAAGGTTAACCTTCAGATCAATACTGGTTTCTTTGGTTTTGCGAGAAATCGCGGCAGTTCTTTGTTGGGTCATGGCCGGTATATGCAACTCTTTTTCATCTGGTGCCAGAATAAATGTTCAGATTCAGTCATTAAGACCCAAAATGTTCATAGAATTCTAAACAGTTTCCAATACGTCTGTTTACGAGAGAGTGACAAGAGGGCGCAGGGATCTTCAAGGTGAACAAACGAAAGAACGTCCAGGCTTCGGCCAAACCGGATGCCGCACCGGACGGTCCAACCGCTTCAGGGGCGAATTCCCTCAAGCGTCTTGTCCCCATGCGACTTGGCACCGCTTGTTTCGTCTTCTGGCTCGGGCTCGGTCTTTTAATGCTGCCCTCCGTTCGCCAAATGCAACTTTCCCAGCTGATCGTTCTGGGAGCACTCGCCGTGTGCACCTCGGTCATCGTGATCTATCTCGGCATGAAAACCATGGTTGTCCTGCAGCAGGAATTGGCCAAGCTTGCGAAACTTGCGCGTCGCGACCATGCGAATGAAACCTATGAGTTCGACTATGATGAATTTTCAGTGATCGCCTCAGAAATTCAATCCAGCAATTCAATCGTGCGCGACGAGATGGAGAATTTGAAACTGGCTGCGTTCCGTGACCTGGGCAATGGTCTGCCAAACCGGATGAGCCTTATCCCCCAGCTGGAAAAAGGCCTGTCGCTGTGCGATGACCAAAGCCCTTGTGCCATCTTCCACATCATTCTCGACGGGTTTGCCAGCGCCGAATACGTCCTCGGCGTAACCGGCGGGGAACGCCTACAGTCTCTGGCCGCATCAAGGCTAACAATGTTTCTCGCCGCTGGTGCCGCAAATGACGATGTCATCTTGCGCGATGTTTTCCTGGCTTCGCTCGGGATCGGGCAATTTGCCATGTACATGCCAACAAATGCCGGCCGTCAGAAAGCCTCCCAACTCGCCAAGCAATTGCAGCTTGTCTTCAAAGAACCATTCGAGCTCGACGGACGTAGCATTGCCGTTAAATTGTCGGGCGGTATCGCCGTCGCCCCCGATGATGGCACAACACCAGACAAGCTTCTCAAAAATGCCAGCCTTGCCCTCAATGAAGTGTTGCGCGCCGGAAAAGTCGGCTTCCAATTCTTCAGCCCCAGACTTGAACGCCGCGCCAAAGGGCGCGCCCAGTTCGAGCGGGAACTACGTGATGCCGTTGCAAAAGAGGCTTTCATGCCGGCTTTCCAGCCCAAGATCGACCTCACCACAGGCACGATCGCTGGCGTCGAGGCCCTCGCCCGCTGGCACCGCAGTGAAGACCGCGTCATCTCGCCGGGAACATTTATTCCCCTTGCTGAAGAGATTGGCCTGGTCGATGAAATTGGCTTCCAGATCCTGCGCAGCTCCTGTTTTGCCGCGGCAGACTGGGTGCGCGCTGGGCACGATGTGCCAGTTGCCGTGAATGTCTCGCCTTGCCAGTTCCGTCGTCCTGATTTCATCTCACGGGTGGTCTCCGCCATGGATGATTCAGGCTTGCCGCCGACTATGCTGGAACTTGAAATCACGGAAACAATGGCCGTAAGCGATCCCGAGCAGGTTGCCAATGTGATGAAACCCTTGCGGGCCATGGGCGTAAAACTGGCCATTGACGATTTTGGCACAGGTCACGCCAATCTGTCATTGCTGACCCAGCTGCCATTCGATATTTTCAAGATCGACCGACAATTTGTCTCCGCCCTCGAAGCGGACAAACAGGCACCCGCCGTCATTGAAATGATCCTGTCTATGGCGAGAACACTCGGGATGAAAACCGTTGCCGAAGGCATCGAAACCGAAGAACAGGCCGCTTTCCTGACCCGACGCGGATGTGAATTGGGACAAGGCTTCCTATACAGCCGCCCAATACTGCGAAAAGACTTTGTGAAGCTCTTGCAGGACTGGCCGCACCAGACGCCTCTCCGGGCGATACGCAAAGCAGGATAAATACCAGGCAATCAGCCTACAGATGTTAGGCCCTGACCGACGTCTTACGATGACTGTTGATGAAGTCGCGCAGGCGCGGGACAATTTCATTGCGGAACCGCGAGCCATTGAACACACCATAATGACCAACACCGGGCTGGATATAATCCTGACGCAGAGACGCAGCCAGGCCCGTGCACAATGTGTGCGCGGCCTGGGTCTGGCCAATGCCCGATATATCGTCCTTCTCCCCTTCTACCGTCATCAGGGCCACATCCTTGATCGCTTCCGGGCGGACCAGACGGTCACGATGGTAGAACACACCGCGTGCAAGATGATGTTCTTGAAAGACCCTGCGAATGGTCTGTAGATAAAACTCTTCCGTCAGGTCGAGCACGGACAGATATTCATCATAGAATTTGCGATGCTTGTCGGCATTGTCACCATCGCCATCAACGAGGTGATTGAAGAACTTCCAGTGCGCCTGAACATGATTGTCCCAGTTCATATTCATGAAAGAAGACAGCTGCACAAACCCCGGATAGACCCGCCGCATCGCGCCCGCCCACGGCATCGGCACCGTGTGGATCATATTCCGTTCGAACCAGTCAAAAGGCTTCTCTTCCGCAAGCACATTCGGAACCGTTGGAGACTGCCGCGCATCAATGGGCGATCCCATAAAAGTCATGGTCGCAGGCCGCGCTGGATCATTGTCTTCGGCCATCATCGCAATCGCCGCCAGCACAGGGGGGCCAGGCTGGCAGACCGCCACAACATTGGTCCCTGCCCCCAGCTCGGTCAGCATCGAACGGATATGGTCGATATAATCATCAAGATCGAAGCGGCCATACCAGACCGGCACCATGCGCGCATCCGACCAGTCGGTAATATAGACCTCATGGGTCGGCAGGAAGGCTTCGACTGTACCGCGTAGCAAAGTGGCGTAATGGCCCGACAAAGGGGCCGCAATCATCAATTTCGGTTGCGGCTTTGCCTCGGTGACGCCCGCTTGCGCCATCGCCTCGGCATCGCGGCGAAAATGCTGCAACCGGCACCACGGGCTGCTCCAGACCGTTTCCACCTCAATCGGAACCTCGACAGCATTGATGCGGGTCGCGTCGATTTGCCAGTCCGGTTTGCCATAGAAACGGGTCGTCGCTTCGAACACATCGATGACCGCGGCAAGCGACCGGCCCGCCTCTGTTTTCCCGATCGGATTATACGGCGCGCGCAGGCTCGCCCGGGATGCTTTTGCGGCCAGCCGCAGCGGCGCCATGGCCAAACGGTTCATCTCGACGAAACTATAAAGCATTCAGAATCCACATATTGCTGCACCGCAACATATGCACAGCTTGGACCAACCGCCAAGCTTTCCCCTGCGAAAATGGCATCAATATGCTGTTATTACAGGTGTTCTGACAGACAATCGCCAATCTGTTCAGCGGTGGCATCATGCGTAAAGAACGTCTTGAGCGACCAGTTTTCGTCCATCAGATAGATGATCGACGTATGGTCCATCGTATATTCGGCCAGACTGTCGGGGGTATCAATACGGGCAAAGCCGGTTTTGAACCCCTCCGCAGCGGCGGTGATCGCCTCCACAGACCCCGTCAGCGCCACCATATCATCAGGAAAAACCGGCGTTTCTATATAGCTGGCAAGCGCTTCGGGCGTGTCGCGTTCAGGATCAATCGAAATCAGGACCGTTTTCGGCGGCGTAATATCCTCGGGCAGACGCTGCAAGGCCCGCTCGATCGTCACCAGCGCCGCCGGACAGACATCAGGGCAATAGGTGAAGCCGAAATAGACCAGACTATGACCGCCCTTGAAGGTCTCTTCGGTGACCGCCTCGCCCGCTTGATTGATCAGCGAGAAAGGCCCGCCAATATCGTCATAGGCACGGCTCGCACAGCTTGCCACAGCGCCGCCCGCCTTGGCCGCCTCCGGTCCATTAGAGGGGGCCGAACACGCCGCCAAGGCCAGAAACGACAGCAAAAGAGTGGATTTCGACATCATAAAACGGGTATGCGCCTGAATACTTCTTGGCGCAAGCTACACTCTGACGCATGATTGACAGATGGACCGCGAAACTTACCCATCCGGCACACGGCTCGACGAAGCCCTGTTCGCCCTGCCAGAAGAAGGCTTGCGCAGCGTCGGCTCGGCTCTGGGGCGCGCGCGCCTGAGAACATTTATTGGACTCAGGTGGATTGCCGTCGCTGGCCAGACTGCGGCCGTATTGAGTGTGTTTTTCCTATTCAAATTCCACCTAAATCTGGGACTCTGTCTTGCCATCATCGCCTGTTCGGCCTGGTTCAATGTGGGTTTGACATTCGCATTTCAAACGCAGCGTCTCGCCAACACCTTCGAAGCCACCTCGCAACTGGTCTTCGACACCGCCCAACTCGCCGCATTGATCGCCGCAACGGGCGGATTGTCGAACCCGTTCCTCCTGCTTTTGCTGACACCCGTCACGGTCGCAGCGGCGAGCCTCAAAGGATACCGCGCAGTCTTCCTTGCTTTGTTCGCACTCGTGCTTGCCGGATCAATGCCGCTCTACTCTGCCCCGCTGCCATGGCGTGTCGATGCGCCTCTGGTCCTACCGCCCCTGTTCCAGCTTGGCCAGTTCTCGGCGCTGGCGGTCGGACTGGTCTTCTTTGCCGTCTCTGCCGTGCGGATCAATCAGGACGAGGCACGACTGGTCCGCGCGCTCGATGCCGCACAGATCGTCATGGCGCGGGAGCAACGCCTGTCCGCCCTTGGCGCGATGGCGGCAATGACCGCACATGAGCTGGGCACACCGCTGGCCACCATCCACCTTGTCTCGAAAGAAATGGCCGCCAGCCTCGAGGACGGTCATCCCTATCATGAGGACGTCACACTTCTGGCCGAACAGGCCGAGCGGTGTCGCGGTATTTTGCGCACTTTGGCCGAGGAACGCGACGCGGGCGACATTGTCCATGCGCGCATGCCCCTCTCTGCCCTGGTCGAAGAAGCCTCCGCGCCGCACAAAGGCCTCGGCGTCGCCGTCCATGTCCGCACCCGTGCAGCCGAGGGCGGCGAAACCAAGCTGCCCATCCTCCAGCGCAGCCCCGAAATCCTGCATGCGCTTGGCGCATTCATCGAAAATGCCGTCAGCTTTGCCGAAACCGAAGTCCACATTCTCGCCACCTGGAGCGACAGCGACTATGTTGTCACCATCCGCGATGACGGTCCGGGCTTCTCCTCCGATGTCCTGCCCAAGCTCGGCGAGCCTTACGTCTCCGAGCGCGGGGCCGAGCAGGCAGGCGGCGGCGATATGGGCCTTGGTTTCTTTATTGCCAAGACGCTGGTCGAGCGCACAGGCGGCCGGATCGCCATGCAAAACCGGCTTTTTCCGGCCCAGGGCGCTGTTGTTCAGGCGACGTGGCCGAGAGCCGCACTGGAACCTGAGCCCGAATTCCCCATATAATGGGCATCAGGGCAAGGTGCCCCCGCAAGGGGCTAGAATGGAGCTGGAAATGGATAGACCGGTTAAACTGCACGAAAAGCTGGAAAACGTTGAAGACCGCACCTGTCTGGTGCTTGATGATGATGGCCCGTTCTGCCAGAGGCTGGCGCGCGCGCTCACCCAGCGCGGCTTTCTCGTCTCGGCTGTCTCCACCGTCAGCGAAGCGCGCGACGTGGCCCGCCTGAACCCCCCTGCTTTCGCCGTGCTCGATTTGCGGCTGGCCGACGGCTCGGGGCTCGATGTCGTTGAAACCCTCCACCATCACCGGCCGGACTCGCGCGCCGTGATCCTGACCGGCTATGGCGCCATCGCCACCGCCGTCGCAGCCGTCAAGGCGGGCGCAGTCGACTATCTCTCCAAGCCCGCCGATGTCGAAGACATTATCAAGGCGCTCGTCGCCCGCGCCGACGCCAAACCCGCCCCTCCGGAAAACCCGATGTCCGCCGACCGCGTCCGCTGGGAACACATCCAGCGCGTCTACGAGCTATGCGACCACAATGTCTCCGAAACCGCGCGCCGGCTGAACATGCACCGCCGCACCTTGCAACGGATATTGGCAAA
>CAZXXY010000132.1:0-6043 GCA_964644755.1 uncultured Hyphomonas sp.
GCCAGATCTTCGCGGCCTTTGTCGATGGCGAGCTCGGCTTTGCCAGCCCAGTCGTCACGGATCGAAGAATAGTGAGCGATTTCCCGCTCCATTTCTTTCTTGTCGGCCATGGCGCGAGCGGCACCCGTGCGGACCTCGACCAGCGTGTCTTCCATTTCCTGAATCATCATGCGGGCAATCTTTTCGGGATTTTCCGCTGAATCCAGCATGGCGTTGATGTTGGAGTTAATGATGTCGCCGAAGCGTGAGAACAGTCCCATTTTGTTTTCCTTTTCTTGGTTTCCGGGAGGAATTTGCGTTGAGGTTAAAAGAGTAGACCGGCGATGAGGATGCCTGCGATGAAAAAGCCCCAGCTTTCGGCCGGGCGTCGGGTTAGCCATCTGCCAAACCGCGAGAGCGTCGCTTCTGCGCGGTCATAGCGGTCTGTGCGATCCTGATAGTCCATTCTTGTTTCTCCTTTGCTGCTGGCGATCTCTCGTGCCGCCATATGGGGTCAACATTACAAGAAGCGTGCCAGTTCGAAATTAATTTTGTAAAGTGTTGTAAAATATATAAATTTATTGGTTTTGAGGAATATCGCGGAATAATATTTGGTGTAATTGATTAAATATTATATTCATTTTAATTAAAGAATATGCTATTATAACCAAATTATGGAAGAGCGTGCCCCTCAACTCGTTGGAGACTCACCGGCTTGGCTCGCCGCGCTGGAGCATGCCAGCCGCGTAGCGCCGCTTGACCGGCCGCTTCTGGTGATTGGAGAGCGGGGCACGGGCAAAGAGTTGATCGGGGAGCGGTTGCACTTTCTCTCACGCCGCTGGGAAGGGCCGTTTGTCAGGGTCAATTGCGCGGCGCTCTCTGAGGATTTGCTGGATTCGGAATTGTTCGGGCATGAGCGCGGGGCGTTTACCGGAGCGTCTGAGCGGCGGGCGGGCCGGTTCGAGCTAGCAGATGGCGGGACTTTGTTTCTCGACGAGATTGCGACGGCGTCTGGCCAGGTGCAGGAGAAATTGCTGCGGGTCATTGAATATGGCGAGTATCAGCGGCTGGGCGGAGAGAAAGTCTTGCGCGCGGATGTGCGTGTGCTGGCCGCGACCAATGTCGATTTGCCGACCCAGGTGCAAAAGGGCACGTTTCGGGCCGACCTGCTGGACCGGCTCGCATTTGATGTGATTACCTTGCCGCCGCTGAGGGCGCGCGGACAGGATGCGAGCTTGCTGGCGGATTTCTTTGCACGGCGGATGGCGCGGGAAATGGGGCAGGATTTCCCAGGGTTTGCGCCGTCGGCCGTCTCCGCCATTGAGGCGGCGCCTTGGCCGGGCAATGTGCGCGAGGTGCGCAATTTCGCTGAACGGCTGGCGCACCGTGCTTTGAGTGAAGCGCCCGATCAGCTTGTCCAATTTGATCCAGCGGTGCTTGACCCGTTTGCATCGCCGTTTCGCCCCGCGGAGCCAGCCGCACGGTCGAATGATCAAACTCCCCAGATTTTGGCGGTATCACCCAAGACAGATCAAATGTCTGCCAGCTTTACAGAACGGGTCGATTTGTACGAGAAGACCTTGCTCGATGAGGCTTTGGCGCTGACCCAGGGGCATCAGGGCAAAGCTGCCGAGCAGCTGGGACTGACATATTATCAGCTTCGCGGGCTGCTTAAGAAACATGGCTATGGTAAACGGGCAGGAAAATTGCAAGACCGCGCTTCACAAGACGGCTAGGCGGGCAAAGCAAAAGTGCACGGGCTAAGGATCGAAGCGAATGACAGCAGATAGTTGCAAGTTTATGGGGCTGGAGTTCCGACCGATGCCGGTGGCAGGCGTCGTCGACCTGCTCGCGCCGCTTGCTGATCCTGCGCGGGGCTTTCAATATGTCGTGACGCCGAATGTTGATCATATCGTCCGGCTTGAGGGGGATGACAGTCTGCGCGGGCTTTATGAGGCGGCGGATATTCTTCTGAATGATAGCCGGATTCTTGAAACACTGGCTCGGCGGGACGGGGTGGATCTGCCAGCGTCACCGGGCGCGGATATCGTGGCCGCTTTGCTCAATCAGACGATTGCGCCGGACGATCCGATTACGGTTATTGGAACGGACCGTAGCGATGTGGAGATCATTCGCGAGCGGTTTGGTTTGACCAATCTGGCGTGGCACGAACCGCCTATGGGGCTGCGCAACAAGCCCGAGGCGATTGGGGAAGCGGCGGCGTTTATGGCAGCGCATCCGGCGCGGTTCCATTTTTTGTGCGTTGGATCACCCCAGCAAGAAATGGTTGCGCTGGCTGCGAAGGAGCGGGGCGATGTCATGGGCATTGGTTTGTGTTGCGGGGCCAGTCTGGACTTTCTTTCCGGCAAGACCGCTCGCGCGCCAGCATGGATGCGCTCGGCCCGGCTTGAATGGTTGCACCGTATGTTGAGCGAGCCGAAGCGTTTGACCAAGCGCTATATTGTTGACGGTCCGCGTATTCTGTCGATTTGGCGAAAGTATCGCAAAGCGGGCGAGGCGGTTTCCCAATAGAGCCTAGGCTGTCAGATGTAGTTTATAGTTCCGGCGTTCCAGACGCGCGGGCAGTTTGAACGTTTTCAGGGCTTCGCCACCAATGGCATCGAGCAGGGCGTCGGCGCGGGTTTTTTCGTCCGGCGTCATGGCGGCATATTCGTCCAATGCAGCTTGCAGGCGGAAGAGCGAGAAGCTTGCTGTGATGATCTGGCCCGTGCGCCCGCCTTGGGTGAAGTCGGACTGGCCAAAGGCGCGCGGGACTTCATCGCCAGCCCCGGCTGTGGCGAGCCACTGGGTAAATTGTGTCAGCGAGGTTTGCAGAACGGGCAGATGTTCGGCCATAGCGCGTTTGAGGATTGGCAATAGCGTTTCGGGAATAGCGTCGTCTCCGAGCAGGGGTGTCTCGCCGCCTTCGCCGGCGATGGTCCGCTCGGTCCAATTGGCAACTTTGGGGGCGAGACGTTTCATGATTTCGCCGCTGGCGGGGTCACGGTAGAGGTGGGCGTAGAGGGGGCCAAGGAAGGCAAAGTCGGCAAGGCTTGGACGCGCACCGAACAGGTAGGGGTGCTGGTCCAGATGGGCCGAAAATTCGGCGAGGAACGCTTCATAGGAGGCTTCGATGCCGGGAATTGTGTTTTCGTTGATGCCGAGCATCGGGACGAAACCGCGAAACATCTGGCCGCGCTGCTTGCCTAGCTCATACTGTTCTTCGGGGGTGGCATCGGGCGAAGAGGAGCGGCCGAACTCGGAATAGATCCAGTCTTCATTATAGTTCCAGCGATAATGCATGGCGGGCACGACGAGCCATTGATCGGCATAAGTGTGCAAAAGCCCGGAGACGAACCGCTGGAGCGCTCCTTCGGGCAAGACAGATGGCCCCGTCTCGGCGCCTTCCATATGGGCGATGATGTCGGCCGTATCCTGAATGATGGTTCCGTCTTCGGTTCGGACGACAGGAATGACGGGCCAACCAACCGTGGGCAGAATGACCTCTTGCATGATTTTGGGCGTCACCGCGACTTCGGTGAAGTCGACACCTTTCCAACGCAGATATCCTCTGGCTTTGCCAGTAAACAGCGATGCTTCTGATCCGAAAAGTGTGTAGCTGCCCATTATGTTGCCTCGTCTGGTTGGCGGGATCAGGCGCGTAACACGCCTTTTGTTCCCTTGGTGACCGCCGCGACAATCGCGTCGGACACGGCTTTGATGTCGGCCTCTTTGAGGGCGTCACCACTTGGTTGCAAGGTCACCTCGATGGCCACGGATTTGTGGCCGTCTTCGATGCCCGTGCCTTGGTAGACATCAAACACGCTGACATTGGAAATCAGGGTTTTGTGCGCCTTGGCGGCGAGCCTGATAATGTCGCCCGCGGCCACGTCCTGTGCGACCACGAACGCGAAATCGCGCCGGATCGGGGTGAGGTCGGGTTTGACCAGAACGGGCTTGGTTTTCAAAACCGATGTTTTCATGTTTGGCAGAGCTTGCAAGTTCAACTCGAAACCGAATACGGGGCCGTCCACATCCAATGCTTTGAGCACGCGCGGGTGCAGCGCGCCAAAATGGGCAATGGTGGTTTTCGGTCCGAGGGTCAGCCGGGCCGCGCGCCCCGGATGCCAATAGGGTTGGCGCGGCTCTGCGATCTGGAACCTTTCTGGCGGCTGTCCGAAAGATTCGAGCAGGGCGTAAAGATCGGCCTTTGCGGCTTGCGCATCATAAGGCGGCTGGGACTGGCCCCAATATCTTTGTTCGGACGGTTGCACGAGTCCTGAAATGACGCTGCGCTGATCTTTCGGACCATCTCCGAGATAGATCGGTCCAGCTTCGAACAGGCGGATATTGGAGGTGCCGTGATCAGCGCTGCGCTGGGCGGCGCGGGCGAGATTGCCGAGAATGGATGGCCGCATCTGGCTCAGCTCGCTGGCCACGGGGTTGGCAACGGTGAGGGCGGGATCATCACCTTCAAACAAGGCCGCATGTGGCGCAGACATGAAGCTCCACGTCACCGCTTCGATGAAGCCGCGGGAGGCCAGAACGCGTCGTCCGGTCCGGATCCGCCATTGCAGGGAGGTCGGTTTGGCGTTCAGGCCACCGGTTGCAGGCAGCGATGCTTGCGGCAATTGGTCAAATCCTGTGAGCCTTGCAATCTCTTCGACAAAGTCTGCGGACTGGCTGATATCGAACCGCCAATTGGGCACGGTAAGATACCACGCCTTGCCGGCATCCTCGATGTCAAATCCGAGACTTTTCAGCATGCGCTTCATGTCTGATGTTTTCACTTTCAGGCCTGTCAGCCTTTCGACATCATCGGGATTGAACGCCACTTTGTCGGTGTGAACCATGGCGGCGCCTGCGCTGACGGGCCTGGAGACCTTGCCGCCTGCATATTTCTTGATCAGGGCCACAGCTTGATTGAGCCCGTCCATGCAGCTTGCCATATCAACGCCGCGCTCGAACCGGTAGCGGGCGTCGGAGATGATGCCGGTCGTCCGGCCAGTGCGGGCGGTGCGAAGCGGGTCGAACCAGGCGGCTTCGATGAAGACATTGATGGTGGTTTCAGACACGGCGGTGGATTGCCCACCCATCACGCCGCCAAGACCGATCACGCCGCTATCGTCGGCAATGACACACATGTCTTCGGTGATCTTGTAGGTTTTGCCGTCGAGCGCTTCGAACGATTCATGGTCTTTGCCGAGCCGCGCATGAACCGTGCCGCGTAATTTGTCGGCATCATAGACATGCAGAGGACGGGCGCGATCGAGGGAGACAAAGTTTGTGACATCGACGAGCAGGCTTTTGGGCTGGATGCCGACCGCTTTGAGCCGGGCTTGCATCCAGTCGGGGGAGGGGCCGTCGGCGACGTCGCGGATCAGGACTCCGGTAAAGACCGGACAGGCGTCTTCATCGTCTGTGCGGACGTCTACGGGGCAGTCATATGACCCGTTGAACGATTTGATATCCGGGCTGACCAGCCTGCCAGCACCGGCCGCGGCGAGATCGCGGGCAATGCCCATAACGCCGAGCCAGTCGGGCCGGTTGGGGGTGACTTCAAAGTCGATGACCGGATCATTTGCGCCCAGAGCTTCTGAAGCTGGCGTGCCAAGGGCGAAGCTGTCGTCAAGGTCGGCGATGCCGTCATGGTCTTCGCCCGCTTCGAGCTCTTTGGCCGAGCACATCATGCCATGGCTTTCGACACCGCGAATTTTGCGGGGTTTTTTGTCGAGGGCAAAATCAAGGCCGGGAATATAGGCGCCCAGCGGGGCGTAAACGGCGGTCATGCCGGCGCGCGCATTCGGCGCGCCGCAGACGATCTGCTTGGTGCCGTCCACCGTCTCAACGGTGCAGACGCGCAATTTGTCGGCGTCCGGATGGGGCTGGGCGTCGGTGACTTTGCAAACCGTGAAGGGGGCAAGCCGTGCGGCCGGATCGTCAACCTCTTCGACTTCCAGACCGATCTGGACCATCAGGTCGAGCAGTTCATCGAGGGTGAGTTTGGAGGCGAGATGCTGGTCTAGCCAGGAGCGCGTGAACTTCATGAGCTTAGCCCTCCGCT
>CAZXXY010000133.1:0-6007 GCA_964644755.1 uncultured Hyphomonas sp.
GGTGCGGCTGGCTCACCCTACACACGCAAAATGCTGGGCGTGCTGCGCTATCGCCGCATTCCCTACTCCGTTTTCTGGGGCACTGGTAACATTCCCGAAGGCTATCCGGAGCCAAAAGTCCGCCTCCTGCCAACCTTCTTTTTCCCTGATGGTGAAGACGGCGCGCTCGTGCCTGTCACCGACTCCACACCAATCATCCGCAGGCTTGAGGCCGAGCATGAAGGCCGTTCAGTTATCCCGCAGGACCCTCTACTCAAATTCCTGAACGCGCTGATCGAAGACTATGCCGATGAATGGCTCACCAAGGCGATGTTCCATTTCCGCTGGGCCCATGAAGCCGACTGGAAAAATGCCGGACCTTTGCTTGTCTATTGGGGCATGAACACCGCACCGAAAGAAATGGCAGACGAGTTCGCCGCCAATTTCACCAAGCGCCAGATCGACCGGCTCTATGTGGTCGGCTCAAACGAGATAACAGCAGAGACAATTGAAAGCTCCTATGAGCGCCTTGTGGACATCCTCGATACGCTACTACAGAAACGCGGCTTCGTTCTTGGGGGCCGTCCCTCCTCGGCCGATTTCGCAATCTACGGCCAGATGACGCAGCTTGCCATTGTCGAACCCACCTCTGCGGCGATCACCAACAAAACATCCCAACGTGTCCGCGCATGGATCGACATCATGGAAGATATGTCTGGCCTCAAGCCGACTGACGACGACTGGTTCAGCGCAGAAGAGGCCCGCATCGCCCTTGGGCCTTTGCTTGCAGAAATTGGCCGCACCTATGCCCCTGCAATGATCGCCAATGCCAAAGCGGTTATGGCTGGCGAAGCCACATTCGAAACCGAGATAGATGGCCGCCCATGGACACAGCCAAGCTTCAAATATCAAGCCAAATGCCTCGGCTGGCTGCGCGATGATCACAACGCCTTGTCAGACAATGAGCGCGGCGCGGTCGATGCCATGCTGGCCGGCTCAGGCTGCGAAACGCTCTTCGAATAGGAAACGATGCCATGTGGAAAAAACTACTGATCGGGTTTGTCATTGTCGTCATCGGCGCGGCGAGCCTCGCCTATCTCAACAGAGCCAGCATATTAAAAACGCTCGTCCTCAAGCGCGTTAAGGCGAACCAGTACACAGTCGCTGAACATGTGCCTGTCTCATGGCAGCAAGGCCCCAGCGTCGCCGCCGCCCCCATCGAGGACCGCCCGCCCAATATCGTGTTCATCCTGCTCGATGATCTTGGCATCAATGATCTCTCCACATTTGGCGGCGGGGTTGCAGGTGGCCGCGTACCGACACCCAATATCGACAAGCTCGCCGCAGATGGCGCGATGTTCTCGCAAGCCTATTCCGGCACCGGCACCTGCGCGCCATCCCGCGCCATGCTCATGACGGGCCGCTATCCAACCCGCACAGGATTTGAGTTTACGCCAACACCGGACGGCATGGCGCGCGTCATCTCGACAATTGCCAATGGTCAGGAGCGCGGCGCCCTGCCAGCGCTCGACTTCAATCGCGGTGTCGATGAAGCCAATATCCCTTATGATGATATGGGGCTTCCGGGGTCCGAGCTGACAATTGCCGAACTCCTGCAAGAGAATGACTATCACACCGTCCATATCGGCAAGTGGCATCTTGGCCGCAATGAAGAAAGCCGCCCGACCGCGCAAGGCTTTGACGAGAGCCTGCTCATGCACAGCCTGCTTTATTTGCCCGAAGATGATCCAGACACCGTCAACGCCAAGCTCGACTTTGACCCCATCGATCAGTTCTTGTGGGCGCAGGGCCAGTATGCTGCCTCCTTCAATATGGGCGAGCCGTTTGAGCCCGGCGGATACCTCACTGATTGGTGGACGGAGGAAAGCCTGAACGTCATCGAAGCCAATAAGCACCACCCCTTCTTCCTCTATCTTGCACATTGGGGCGTTCACACACCGCTTCAGGCAACGCAAGAAGATTATGACGCCGTTGGCGATATCCAGCCCCACCGCCTTCGCGTCTATGCCGCCATGCTGCGCGCGCTTGACCGCAGCGTCGGACAGGTCGTCGCCAAGCTCGAAGACGAAGGTCTTGCCGAGAACACAATTATCGTCCTCTCCAGCGACAATGGCGGGGCGGGCTATATCGGCCTGCCAGAGGTAAACGCGCCCTATCGCGGCTGGAAGATCACCCTGTTTGAGGGCGGCATTCGCGTGCCCATGTTTGTGAAATGGCCGGGCCAGATTGCCCCCGGCACAGTGGTCGACACACCTGTCGCCCATATCGACCTGATGCCAACCCTTGCCGCCGCCGCCGGCGTCACGCTCCCTGCTGATCTGGCCATTGATGGACAGAACCTGCTGCCCGCTGCGACAGGCATAGGCGGCATCGAACGGCCAGATGATGCAATCTTCTGGCAGTCTGGATACTACCGCGTCGTGCGCGCAGGGGACTGGAAGCTACAAGTCGATGGTCGCCAGAACAAAGTCTGGCTGTTCGATCTTGCCAGTGACCCGACCGAAGAGATCAATCTGGCGGACACACGCACCGACAAGCTGGCAGAACTGCAAGCCTTGCTTGATGCCCATCAGGCCTCATCGGTCGGTCCGCTATATCCCTACACTTTGGAAAGCCCGCAACCGATTGACATCACGGGCGCAGACATCGCGACAACAGATGCCGAATATGTCTGGGTGCCGAACTAATGGCCCTGTTTCCCACCTCTACAAATGCCGACTATAAAGGCGCGCGCATTTCGCTTGTGATCCTCGGCCTCGCCGTGATCATCACAATCATTCCGGCCTGCATCCACACCTTCCTGCCCGATGGCGGCGCGAATATGATCGCAGGTCTGGGGCTCGATCTGACAAGCGAGCATGGCCGCCAAATCGTCAGCCTGTTTGCATGGGCCGGTACGACGCAATTGGTCTGGGGGCTGATGCTTTTGGCCATTCTCCTGAAGTATCGAACATTGGTGCCGCTCGCACTCGCTCTCCTGACATTCGAACGGATTTTGCACTGCTGGCACCTATGGGGGCCCAAGAGCGGCGACCATCATCCACCCGAAGCCTATGCCACCCTCATTCTCATTCCATTATTTGCCCTCGGGCTTATACTCGCACTGCGCACGCCTGAATAAAGAGACCTCAAGAATGCCGATAAATTCTCAGTCCAACCCCCCGTGGCCAGAATTGGAAACGACCACCGAAGACGGCCGCCGTCAGCGTAGCGATCGCAGTCGGCGTCGTATTATCGAAGCTCTCTTCGACCTGATCGGTGAGGGCGACATGTCGCCAAGTGCAGTCAGTGTTGCCGAGCGAGCAGATGTCGGCCTGAGAACCGTGTTCCGCCATTTCGAAGATATGGACTCAATTTACGATGAAATGACCGCGGAACTTTCAGATGCCGTCATGCCTATGATCATGGCCCCCTATGAGACGACCAACTGGCGTGACCGGCTGATGGAAAGTGTCGAAAAGCGCGCCGAAATCTTTGAGATGATATTCCCGATGAAAGTCTGTATGTCCTTGCGCCGTTTCCAATCGGATTTCATCCAAACGCAATACGAACGGGATGTTGCTTTGGGGCGATCAACTCTGAAGGCGATCCTGCCGGAGGAAATCGTCTCCAACCGGACACTCTTTGCTGCGCTTGAAACCACCCTCGCCTTCACCACCTGGCGCCGGTTGCGACAGGACCAGAACCTCTCCGTCGAAAGCGCCAGGGCAGCGATACGACTGATGCTGAACGGACTGGTTGCAGACATAGATGTGGATTAATTTCAAATTGCGCCGACCCCGGCTATGCCTATTCTCAGCTTTAGCATTTCTATCAGCATGCGCACCGTCTGAGCCGTCAGCAAGCAGCGCTGCAAACACATGCAGCCTGCCGCCCGCACAGATCGGAACCTTTGTGGAAATTCCATCGGGCAGCTTCGAGAAAGGCGCCTCCCCGCTTTACGCCGAAGAAGCCCCAAGTCTTCGGCTACAGGTGGACAGCTTTCTCATCCAAAGTCATGAAGTCACAAATGCGCAATTTGCTGCTTTTGTTGACGCGACCAGCTATCTGACCGATGCCGAGCGCGGCGTTCTCGACGGACGCGAAGGCGCTGGGTCAGCGGTTTTCATACACGCTGATGAGCAAACCGGCACGCCCTCCGAATGGACCCTCATGGCGAATGCAAGCTGGAAGACCCCCGAAGGCGAAGCGAGTTCAATCATAGGCCGCGAAGACCATCCCGTCGTGCATATCTCAAAGCGCGATGCTGAAGCCTATGCACGCTGGTCAGGTGGCCGCTTGCCTAGCGAAGTGGAATGGGAATACGTCGCCAGCCTCGGCTTGCCTGATCCCGATGATCAATCCTCAGGAGCCTACGGAGCGGACGGCCCCCGCGCGAATACATGGCAAGGCATCTTCCCCGTCGCCAATCTTGAAACCGATGGCTTCGAGGGCGCTGCACCTGTCGGATGCTTCGACCCCGACCGTCTCGGCCTCTACGATATGATTGGCAATGTCTGGGAGTGGACAGACACGCCCTTCGGGCAAGGCACCCACACAATGAAAGGCGGCTCATTCCTCTGCGCAGACAATTTCTGCCGCCGCTACCGCCCCGCAGCCCGCCACCCGCAAGACACTGACTTCTCGTCCAACCATATCGGGTTCCGAATAGTGCGAGACCTCAAGGCAGACAGTTCTAAAGAGGATCAAGAGACATGAGCAAAATACGCTGGATACAGATCGGCTGGGCGGCTGTTTTAGGTAGTCTCTTTTTGGCGTTCTCCACATGGTATGGCGGCAATGGCAAGGCCCTCACGCCAGAGGAAGGCGCAGAACTTTTAGGCCAATTGCGCGCAAGCTATGCTGACACAACTGGCAACGAGTCCGGCTTTGCCGATAATATCGAAGGCATGATCACCAAAGATGACGGCAAGGAATTTTATGCTGTAAATCTGGAACAGCTAAAGAGCGGCGAGCAAGCCAGAGAAGCAGACCGCGCCTATGGACGCGTCGTGTTTCCGCTCCTGTTAAAGCGCGGCGGTCATCCGGTTTTCGTATCATACCGTGAAGGGCTGATGCTCGGCGACTATGGCAGCGATGTCGACCGCGTTGCAGTGGTCCGCTATCGCTCATTGCGCGACCTGATCAACATGGCCAAAGATCCAGCTATGATTGCCGGCAGCCACCATAAATT
Source organism: uncultured Hyphomonas sp. (assembly GCA_964644755.1). GTDB lineage: Bacteria > Pseudomonadota > Alphaproteobacteria > Caulobacterales > Hyphomonadaceae > CALLCD01. The sequence goes on from CAZXXY010000133.1 coordinate 5,174, forward strand.
CGATGCCCTTGATCATACCGAGGTTTTCATCACGCGCCCTGCGATCACCTTCGTACATGTCCGTTTGACGGTTGCTTTGATCCTACTGCTAATCGGCTGGAGCGGCTTGAAGCTGATTGACATTACAGCGTCTAAACACGCATCAGCTTAAAGCTATTTCGTCAGAGTAATTGCCTCGGATCCGGCCGGCAGGCTGAAGATCATGCCATCCTGCCCGACGGTAATAGGTCCATCGAACTCGGACTTTGCATCCCCCAGAAACACAGGCTCCAGCATCTCGACCGGCAATTGCGGCACGATGTGATAAAGCACCAGCTGCCCGGCGCCCGCCTCCTGTGCTGCGCGCGCGGCCTCTTCTGGTGAGGTATGATAGTCAAGAATATCTGCAAAAATCTTCGCACCATTGGCCACGCCGCGTTCTGCGAGCTTGCTGCCGATCTTGGCAACCATCTCCCTGTTGAGCGCCTCGTGAAACATCACGTCGACACCCTCAGATGCAGAGATAAAGCCCGCATGGTAAACCGTATCGCCACTGATGGAGATCGACCGGTCCTTATAATCGATCCTGTACCCAAATGCCGGCTCAATCGGCGCATGGTCGACGCGGATCGCGGTAATCTTCAAATCACCCTCATCCAATACGACCAATTGCCCCTCCGGCCCTGCCGGAACTTCAATCTCCGTAGCTGTTCCACCAAAGCCCGCCGGATTGGCGACCCCCGTCCCATGATGGGCGACACGATACGTGCTGTCGATCCGGTAGACGGTGTTGAACCCCTCAACGACTTCCTGTGTTCCCACCGGACCGGTGATTGGCGTTGGCGTAGACCGGTT
>CAZXXY010000134.1:0-6005 GCA_964644755.1 uncultured Hyphomonas sp.
AGATTGACCGGATTGTTCTCGAAATCGCCATTGACGATCAGATCAACGCCTATAGCAAGTCCGCCTGCGGTCAGCGAATTGCTTTGGGTTGGAGTATCCAATTGGACATCTTCGAGGGATATTATGCTGCTATTGGCGACAGTTACGGTTCCGTCTTCAGCCCGAAGCTCAAATTCCATCTAAGTCCCACCTTTACTCTTCGATTACTCTCGGCTTTTTTGATGAATGCAATTTACGGGCTATTTTGCACATTTTCTTCGATCCACAAGGTAATTCGCGCCAAAGGCGAGAGATCAGACATGCGCGCGAGTCTCCAGCGACCCAGCCTTCACAGGGCCTGGCGTTACGCTCTCTGACCAACTTTGCGCTTATGGCGGTCCCGCTTCGATGCCAAGGGCCTGCATGCCAAGTGACCAAAACCACTCGAGCGCCAGACCAAGCCGCTGTTTTTACGTCGTATTTAAGGGTGAATTGAAATTCGGAATTTCGTCAATTTCAAACATATATGGCGTGTCAGCTGACTCCCCGTAGGCTTATCTTATCCACATAGCGCATGGCGTGGAGCAATTAGGTGGTGTAGTAAAATTTCGGAATTCAACGCTTGGCAATACTGGTTAAGAGAGGTCTGAAGAAGATGACGAACTCGGAGACCACTCGCTCTGCCTCGCAAACCGGCAGTATTGTTGATGATCAAGACGGGGGCCGCGTTCAAAGTCCAGCGCCTGCCAATGCTGCATCTGGGCCTGAAGACTATGCGACACTCACAGTGGGAGATACGAGCCTGATTCTCGCATGTGCAGCGGGAACCTGTCCTCGCATTCTCTATTGGGGCACAGCGCTAACTGATACCCGTCCCGAAGACCTTGAGCTGATGACAAGGCGTCAGCACGCAAAAGGCGGCCCTGATGTGGAGATTGCCGCCTCCTTGCTGAATGAACCCGGCTTGGGGCTTGGCGGGGCCTCGGGCTTTGCGGCCCACCGGGGCGGTAAAGAATGGGCAAGCGTTTTTCTTGTTGAGCGTGTCGAACGTCCCGCCCCCGATCAGTTAAATCTTGTCTGCCGCGACAGGGCGACGCAAATCTGCGTGACCCATCTGATTGGCATTGATCCCCGGAGCGAGGTGATGACGTGCCGCACCCGCGTCGGGAATGAAGGGGAGGAGGTGCTGTCGCTAGACTGGTGTACGGCGCTTTGCCTGCCACTGGATGAGCGGGCAAGCTGCTTGCGTGGATTTTCCGGCCGCTGGGCAAGCGAATTCCAGATCGAACATATTCCGGAATTTTCCGGCGCCTATGTCCGCGAGAATAAAACCGGCCGAACGAGCCATGATAGTTTCCCGGGATTGATCGCAACGGATCGGAATACGAACGAAGATGCGGGCATGGTGTTCGGCTACCATCTTGGCTGGAGTGGCAATAGCCGCGTACGTGTGGACAGATTAAGCGATGGTCGGGCTTTTGTGCAGATGGGGGAATACTTCTTCCCTGGCGAGATGCGCCTTGCGCCCGGTGAAGTGTATCAAACGCCGGTCTTGTTCGCCGCCGCTGCTTCGAAGGGGCTGAATTCGCTCTCGCAAAAATTCCACACCCATTTTCGTAAGCAAGTGATGGATGGACGGATTCGCGGCAAAGCCCGCCCGGTTCACTACAACACATGGGAGGCGGTGTACTTCAACCATGACGAGGCCACTCTGTTTTCCTTGGCCGAAGCAGCCGCGCAAGTTGGGGCGGAGCGGTTTGTGCTCGATGATGGCTGGTTTGGCGGACGACGCCATGACAAGGCTGGTCTCGGCGATTGGTGGGTGTCTAAAGATGTGTATCCGGATGGGCTTGGGCCGCTGATTAGACATGTGGGCAGCCTCGGCATGGAGTTTGGTATTTGGGTCGAGCCTGAAATGGTTAATCCGGATTCGGATCTTTATCGCGCTCATCCGGATTGGGTGCTCGGTGTTGATGCTGTGACACAAGTGCCATTTCGCGGGCAGTATGTGCTGGATTTGACGCGGTCGGAGGTGGTCGATTATCTCTTTGCCGCGCTCGACGGTTTGCTTGGTGCGCATGATATTTCCTATTTGAAATGGGATATGAACCGGGATGTCCACCATCCTGCGAGCGGGGGGCGGGCGGTAATGTCTCGTCAAATTTCTGCGCTGTATCGCTTGTTGGAACGCTTGCGTGCAGCCCATCCCAAGCTTGAAATAGAGACATGTGCATCGGGCGGCGGGCGAGCCGACTATGGCATACTGCCCTATACGGACAGGATTTGGGTGTCGGACAGTAATGATGCGGTGGACCGTCAACGCATACAATGCGGGGCCTCGCATTTTTTTCCTCTTGAGGTGACGGGGTCGCATGTCGGGCCGAAGACCTGCCATAGTACGGGCCGTAAACTCTCAATGGAGATGCGGGTTGCTTCTGCGATGTTTGGCCATATGGGGATGGAGCTGAATCTGCTTCAGGAGACAAAAGCCGATCTTGAAGTTTTGAAAGCGGGGATCGTCTTATACAAAGCGCATCGGGAGCTCTTGCATACAGGCTTGTTCTGGCGTCTCGATACGCCTGATCATATCAATGCGATGGGGGTCGTGTCCCTGGATCGGAAGCAGGCATTGTTCTCTTGGGCCAATCTGACAGGACACGGAAAGACTTTGCCGGGGCGTATCTTTTTTCCCGGACTGTCTCCGGAGCGCCGATACCGGACACAGATCATCTGGCCATCACCAGCCCGCTCCCCGACATCTCCATCCATAATTGAAGCGGCAGATTTGAGCGGCGCGGGCACCGTGTTTTCCGGGGAAGCATTGATGCGGTCCGGACTTCAGGTTCCGCTTATGAATCCCGAGACATGTCTGATTTACCGGCTGATTGAAGAATAGAAAAATTATGACCAAGACACCTCCTGATCCGGCTATCAAACTCACGCGCAGCATTGCTGACCGACCGGTCTATCGCCGAACATTTGAGAAAGCAGATGGCAGATACCTCCGGCTTTATGGCTATAATCCGCATACTTCAGACGAAATTTCTGGCCAGTCTCTGGACATGCAAGCCGGTTCTGAATTGCGCCAGCATCCTCTATTGGGGTCATGGGGGATCTATGCGGCACGGCGCAACAACCGCACCTTCAAACCTGATATGGCGGCAAATCCATTGGCTCCGAGTCGGCAGGGGATGCCGCTCACAGAAATTCCCTTCGGTGATTTCGAGCTTTGTGTTTTTGAGAACAGGTTTCCGGGGCTTCACCGCTCGACGGCAGAACCGGCCAGAGGTCATGCCAAAGCGGCAAAAGCGGATGGGGCTTGCGAGGTTTTGGTCTATGGGGCTGAACCCACCGGCTCGCTTGCAACGCTCGGGCAGGCCAAGCGCAGATTGATTTTAGAAGCCTGGATTGATCGCTATCTGGCTTTGTTTTCGGCTGGCTATTCCTATGTGCTGCCGTTTGAAAACCGGGGAGACGAAGTTGGTGTAACACTCCATCACCCTCATGGTCAGATCTACGCTTTCCCATTCCTGCCTGAACCGCAGGCCAAGGCTCAAGCCGCTTTTGACAGCGGGTTTGAGCTTCATACAAAACTTACCGGCTGGGCTGAAAATTATGGTGTGGAGGAAGCTGGTGGAATGATGGCTTATGTGCCGCCATTTGCGCGCTTTCCCTATGAGGTCTGGATATCAGCGCGCCGCCGGATTTCTGGCCCCTGGGAGTTTGATGAAACAGAGTCAGATGGTTTCGCTCATTTGCTTGGAGCGGTGACGGCACGATATGATGCCATGTTCGGACGACAAACCCCGCTAATGCTGAGCCTGCAAGCTTCACCGGGTGGAGAAAATGGAAGTTTTGAGTTCACGGCTCAGTTTTACCCATTGCTGCGGGCACCGGACCGGGTCAAATATCTTGCCGCGGTCGAGCAATCAACTGGTGTGTTTACCGTAGACGTGTTGCCGGAAATGGCCGCCAATGCGCTCAGGCAGTCGGAGTATTGTCTATGAAGGATGAAGGACGCGAGGGCGTAGAACGCCAGTTTCGTTCGGTGTTTGCCGCCGCTCACACCGTCATCGCCGAGGCACCTGGCCGGATCAATCTTATCGGTGAACACACCGACTATAATGGCGGCATGGTCCTGCCGACCGTGTTGGCAAGATCGGTGCAGGTTGCAATTGGGTCTGCCGGGCTCAGCGAAGATCAGATCTACTCGACGAATTTTGACAGCATGACAAGTCGGCGAATAGGTGGATCGAAAACAGGGGAGTGGTCGGACTATGCCGCAGGCGCGCTCGCCAAAGCGCGTGCACTGGGTCTTATAGATAGCCCCGTCAATATGGTGATTTCAAGCACACTCCCATCGGGTGCAGGGGTCTCGTCTTCGGCTGCGCTGGTGACCGCGATTTTACGTGCTGCCTGCAAAACGTCGGATGTTGAATTGGCACCGCTTGAGCTTGCCAAGGCCGCGCGCGCTGTCGAGAATGAATATATCGGTGTGCCTTGCGGCATCATGGATCAAATGGCCGTTGGGCTTGCGATGCCCAATCAGGCGATCGCTATTGATGGGGCCACCAATGAATATGAGATGATCACGATCCCGGATGATTTTGCATTCGTCACGCTGCACAGCGGAATTCGCCGCGAGTTGAGTGATGGCCGATACAAGCGCCGGTTTGAAGAGTGTCAGGAGGCCCGCAGGGCACTGGACGTTGAACACCTCTGTCTCGTCGAAGAGGCAAAGAGAGAGCAGATTCAATATTTGGCCGAGCCACTCAATGCGCGCGCTCGTCATGTTGTCTCCGAGCACATGCGCACCCTTGCCGCATGCCAGGCACTGAAAACGGCAAACATTGGCTGGTTTGGAGAGTTGATGAATGAAAGCCACAGATCTTACGCCCGCGACTTTCAAGCCTCCACGCCGGAGATTGATGCTGTTGTAAAATCGGCACGTGATTTGGGGGCAATAGGCGCGCGCCTGACAGGTGGCGGTTTTGGTGGATGCATCACCGCGCTTTTGCAGCCCGATCTGGCTGAGAAGTGGATCAATGAAATAACCGCGCGCCATCCGGATACTGTTTTGGTCTAACCCTGACCCATGCCGGGCCACATCAGCGAGATACTGAAGAATGGTATCTTGGGTCTCCTCGAGGAGGCGTCAGTGGTTCGCTTGGAGACCAGCCATGTCTGCGCCGTTGACCGGATCCCGACAAAAAAAGTGCAACTTCCCGATAGGAAAGTTGCACTCGATTTTGAAGATCAAGTCTTCAATGCGTCCTGATTAGAAAGTGTAGGTCGCACCGAATGTAATCCGACGGTCCGGGAAGCCGACAAAGCAGACAGGTCCGCTCGCGGTCACACACCGTTGAACAATTCTGGACTTGGTCAGATTGACAGCTTCTGCGCCGATGCTGAGCCGCTCGGTGACATCATAGCTGATCGAACCATTAAGCTGGCCTCTGGCCTCGGTCACAACTGGGAAACCGAATGTACTGCTTCCGCTGGTGTTGGCACCGCCACCAAAATCATTGGTCCGGAAATCATCACGCCATGTGTAGCGCGCTCTGACAGAGAGACCATACTTCTCGTAGAAGCCGGTAATGTTGAAGGCATGAGGTGAGAAGTCCAGAAGACCTTCAGGAATGCTGGCATTTGCTCCCAGAACCTGCTCGCCGCGGCCTGATGCCGTGTCGATGTTCGAACCGCCAGAGAATTCCTGAAATGTGTAGTTGGCGACAAGACCGAAGCCGGAGGCAAAGCCAAGCCGGTCTTCGAAGCTTGAAAGATCACCTTGGAAGGCAACTTCAATACCGCGTTGCGTCGTGACAGCTGGGTCATTTGCAGGCTGTGAGAAGTCAACACAAAGACCAAGCTGATCAGGATCACCTAGAACATTCGGAATAACCTCCGGGTTGAAGACACCGCCGCCCGGGCAGGTTGGATCGGTTTCTCGGGTCAAGCCGCCCGGTGTGACAAATCCTGTCGGGGTAGGTCCCTCGATAAGCGCAGCGCCTTCGAAATCGGTCACG
>CAZXXY010000135.1:0-5870 GCA_964644755.1 uncultured Hyphomonas sp.
GCGGTCACAGCTTCGTTGTCGGCATGGTTCAAGAGGTCGACAAGCTCAACCCGGCGCTTGCGGCGCGCTTGCTAACCGCTTTCGAGCAATGGAGATCGCTTGCCCCCGATGCCCGCCAATCTGCCGAGAAATCCCTCATATCACTGTCCAAACTGCAACTCTCGCAGAATACCAGCGACATCATCGGGCGAACCTTAAGTTAACAGCATCCGCATCCCTATTAACCTTTATGCAAGCATTTCACAGCCAATATCGTACAATTCCGTGCGAAGCTATTGTTTTGCATGATATTTATGGGGCTTAGAATACGTGGCAAAGTCTGAATCAGATTTGCAAGGTGAGAACGAGCGGAAAAAAGTTGGAATTCTTCCAATCATCATTGCGCTACTCGTGCTGCAAGGCAGCGCCCTCGCCCTGAAAGGCTGGGAAGAACGCCAAAGCTCGGATTCAGCCGCCCTGCAAGCCCTGCAATTGCGCGCTCAAGTGGTCGGCGAGCATCTCGACGGACGGGTCGGCATCGTCAAAGCCGTTATGGACCAGTTTTCAGGCCCCTTGAACCAGCTTTTGTCTAGCGGAAACGACATGGCCGGCATTGATGTGGTCATGCCATTGGCCACGGCCACCAATGCCGCTGCCGGAACCCGCGAACGCATCGCCGCCGAACAGGTTCTACGCGCCAGCGCGACCGACGGACCAATGTTTACGACCGAGCTTGGCGACATCGTGATTGTGTCGAGCAACGGGATCAACATCCCGCTTATCGCCATCGGATCCGCCTCCGAGTGGCTGCCGCAAAACATCGGGTCGCGGCGCTTCGTCCTCAACGGCCCCGGTCGTCTGGCCAGCGGCAATCCAAATCTACAACGCGCAGCCCCGATGCTCAAATCCGGCACCAGCCAGATCGTCAATACCGGACAGGCCCCCCGCGCAGCAGCATCGTGCGTGCCCATGCAATCATATGGCGGCAATATCTGCGCGCTCACCCCGCTCCCGCTCATCTCGCTGAATGATGTTACCCGGCTTTTGATCTATATTCTGCTGCTGCTGGCACCGGCACTCGCAATCTACGGCCTCTACAAGCGACAAAGCGCACAAGCGATAGAGGTCGAAACGGCACTTGAGACTGAACGCACCAGCAATGAATTGATCAACATGATCATGGACGGTGCCGAAGCGGGCTTCTGGGAAATCCTCCCCGAAACGGATACCGTCATACTCTCCGACCAATTCGCCTCCTTGCTCAAAATTCCATCGAACGCGCCACTCACCACGGAAAAGTTCCTCGAGCTCGTTCACACAAATGATCGTGAATCCATCGCCCAGGCCCTTGAGCATACCCGGGACATCAAAACCCTGCGCGTCCAGTTCCGCACCGAATTCGACAATGGCCAGACCTGGATCGAAATGTCCGGGCGCGAGGTCCAGCGCGACATGGAAAATGCAGAGAGATTTGCCGGCATCGCAAGCGACGTTACGGAGCGCAAGCGCATAAACGGCCAGCTGAAAAAAACCGAGCGCCGTTTGCGCAACGCCCTCGAAGGCTATGATGGCCCCTTCGCAATCTGGGATCACCGCAAGCGCCTGCTCTATTGGAATGGCGCCTATGCCAGCACCTTCAATGTCAGCCAGGCCCTGCGTGCCGGCATGGGCTATGACACCGTCGCCCTCGCCCGCTCCCCGTCTATCCGGCAAGAAACGCCCTCGGCCAGCGAGTCCAATACAGCCCTCATCCACCTAACCAATGGCCGCTGGATAAAACTTGTCGAGCGCGCCACACCCGAGGGCGGTTTGATAACAGTCGGTCTCGACGTCACAGACTCCACACAGGCATCCAACCAGCTCAACCGCCAAAAGGCCAAGCTCAAAAGCCTCATCTCCGAACTTGAACGCTCCGAGGGCCATGCCGCCGAACTGGCCCGCAAATATGCCGCTGAAAAAGACCGCGCAGAACGGGCAGCTCATTCCAAAACAGCCTTCCTGGCCAATATGAGCCATGAGCTGCGCACGCCGCTCAACGCCATTAACGGGTTCTCCGAAATCCTCTCGACCGAGCTTTACGGCCCGCTTGGCGACGAACGCTATAAAGGCTATGCCGGCGACATCCTGATGTCCGGTAAGCATTTGCTCGACATGATCAATGACATACTCGACATGGCAAAAATTGAAGCCGGCAAGATGAGCATCGAGCTGGCCCATATCGATCCAATCGATCCTGTCGACGCGGCCATCCGCATGATCCGTCGCAAAGCGGAAGACGAGAAGATCCTCTTGACCTTCGAAGCGGATGAGGACCTTCCCGAGATTGCCGCGGACCACAGAGCCATCCGTCAAATGTCCCTGAACCTCTTGTCAAACGCGATCAAATTCACAGATGAAGGCGGACGCATCGCCGTCACCCTGCGCAAGCGTGACAATTTTCTGCGCTATGCCTTTACCGACACAGGGATAGGCATACCCGAAGAAGACATTCCGCGGCTCGCTCAGCCCTTCGAACAGGTCAGTGATAGCTCCGATCGGAACCATGAAGGCACTGGTCTCGGCCTGGCCCTCACCAAAGCCTTTGCCGAGATGCATGGCGGAAAAATGAACATTGCCAGCCAGGAAGGGCGCGGCACAACAATCGCCTTCTATCTGCCGATCAATGCAGATGGCGAGAAAACTGTCACGCGCGATTCAGAACTAACGGCTGAAGCCAGCCAGGAGCTGACCACCACAGAGCCGAAATTCGGCACATAGCCCGTTTGATCTCACACAGCCCGCTTGATCTAAGGGGCAACCTGCGACGACGGCTCGATATCAACCAATTGCCGTAGCTCGGGTTCAGCGCTCAGAGCCCACTGCCCATTCGGCTGCTGACAGGCTGTGAATGTGCCTTCCAGACCAGCACCCTCATAGGCAACCGACCGGCAATCCGTCACACTCTCAACCATATCAACCACACTGGCTGTGCGAGCACTCGAGACGGCACGCAAAGCCGTGTTCCCGGCAAGCGGCATCAATTCCTGTCTCTGGACATATCCAAAGCCCACACCGTTCCGGCCAACCAGAATCCACGATTCGCCGCGATCATCCTCGACCTCACCGATCGTCTGAACCGTATGTCCTGCCGGAATAGCACCAACGTTCAGGGTTGCCAGATAGTCTGGTGTTGCCCGCAAGCTGGCGCCACCGGGCACCCGCATCCACCGGGCATCAAGCCGCATCGGCTTATCAATCCGTCCAAGAGCTTCGAGCCGTACAACCGGAACAAGCCGGTTCGCTTCGTATTTCGGTCCGAGCGTCAACTCGACATCACGGCCATCAGACAAGGTCTGCTTGATAACCTGTCCTGCACGCGCATAGACAAGCTTCGGGGTCAACGCCTTGCGAACCCTGCGGTCCTCGAAAGGAACAAGCTCGGGACTTGCGCCGACGGCACTTGCCAGCACAATCGGTTCCGGACGGGCATTCGCATGCCGCACCGGCACAATCCCCTGATCCGCTCCGATCCAGTTCCCCTTGGCATTGCGGCAAACATCCATCTTCTGCCGCGTCTCACCCAATGGACCGACAAAGACAGTCCGGCAACGTGTATAGACAGGCAAAACTTCATTCACCACATTTCCATGACGCCGATTATAAGGAAGCCCGAGCGGCTGGTCAGCAGCCTCCGCAAGCATCAGGTCTGCCGGAGACATATATCCCACAGCAACCCCGTTCCGTCCCATCAGATACCAACGATCACCATAGCGATCTGTGATCGTCGCCATGCGTTCAATCAGAGTGTGCCTGGAAATTATCCGGTTGCTAAACGTTCCCGAGATTGACGGGGTCGCCCTTAACTGGACATCTGATCGCGCAGCATACCATCCCCCTTCGAGCACCATATTGCGTGGCAAAGGCGCGACACCCGACTCCCGCGCAACCGTGAGCTGCCGCAATTCCTGACCAGAGTGCGAAAACGACAGAGCAATCCGGTCGCCACGTGCCGACTTCAGACTGACATGGCGCCCATCAACCTCATTATCGAGGGCACGCTCAACATCGCGGGCCAGAAAGTTCCGCTCCGACTTGTTCAGCGTACTGCCCATACCTGCCGCAACTGCATTGACCGTCAAGGCGGCCGAACCACGTTCAAAATGTCCGTCAAACATACGGGTGGGCACCCGTCCGGTTGGCCGGAAAACCGCAGGCGCTGTACGCTTCGGCGTAGTTGTTACAGAGCGCCGCGAAGACACAGTCTGCGGCTTCAATGACGGCACATTTGCCGCATACGCACGCTCAGGCGCCGCCGTGGGGGCGCTCGGCACAATGGCAGCCGTCCTTGTCACAGAAGGCACATTTGGCCGGCTTGGTTTGATTGACGGCACCGCAAGAACAGGCGCAGCCACCTCTGTCGCGACGGCTGGTTCCGGATCCGGCCGCGTCACAGGCGCGATCACATCAACAATTCTCGGTGTCGTTTCAGGCACGGTCTCGGCCACACGCTCTGCCGGTCCGCCGGAGAACAATGTCCCCGTATCGACCGCAGGCTCAGCCGGGACATTGGCAAACTCGACTGCCTCGGGCGCGGCGACGGGCGCATTGGCAAGCACCGGCGCAGCGGGCGGCACAACCACCTCGTCCGCATCAATAGAGGTGACCGTCAACGGCGCAAGCGTAACAGTTTCAATCGCGCCCGATGCCCCCTCCTTGTCACTGAACAGATTCACACCAGCGACCAAAGCCACCATAGAGACTGCCGCAACCGGAATCCCCATCGCCAGCCAGACCGGCAAGCCACCCTCATCTTCCTGATATGACTGCGCTTCAATCACCGCCGCTGAAACGGGCACAGCCTCTTCACTGTCCACATCCAGCAAGGCCGCCGCATACGGTTCCTCTTCGATTTCAATGTCTGCGCCTTCAATGTCCGCGTCCTCTACCTCATCGGCATAATACGCCTCATCCACACGCTCCGCATCCTCCAGCGCAGCCAGCGCTTCAGCATCACTGGCTTCAGCCGCCTCGGCCACCGGCGATTGCACAGCTACATCATCAACACGGTCTTGCGGCGCGTCATCATCCTCCCGCCCGGCGACCATCGCGGCAGCGACCGGCGCAGCAACCGCCGCTGGGGCTGCGTTGCGGAACGGATTGGACGTAAACTTGCGCGTGGACGGTGAACTGGGCTCTCGTTCCGCAAACCGCGTCTCCTGCGACAGATCTTCGTGGCGGGCCATGGTTTGCTTTGCGATGACCGCATCCGCCAGCCAGCCCTTAACGTCCCCCTCAGGCGCAAGATCCGGCGCAGCCTCGGTCTGCTCGGCCCGTACAGCCGCGTCGCGCTTCACTTCGTCCATGATGCCCGTAAGTTCCAGAATGTCCGGATCATCATTGGGTATCTGGGCAGCCCTCACAGGCGTATGGCGACGCAGTTGCGGTCCCTCCCGACGAACCCTCTTCGACAGTGCGTCTTTTCGCGGTCTCCGGCGATCAACAACAGCCGAAATCAGCGTTGCCATCTCAAGGTCTACCCCTTCAGACTCGACTCCCATATGCCTCTTCGATCCCGTATCAGCCATGCCAGAAACTCCATAATCCACAGTACTTGAAACCATCCCCACAGCCCCCTGCCGGAGAGTCGGTTCAATTGCTCCTTCTAAAGTAACACTTTTTTAACCTTCTTGGAAAGCTCAAACACGCAGTGAGCGAACGCAACCAGATCAAAAACTTGGCGTGTCCGGACATCGTGCCTTGCCCCGCCCCCGCCCAAAGCGATAAGAGGCGTGGCAAATGATTGTACAAGGACACGCCCCAATGACCGCCAATACACCGAAAAAAGTCGTTTTAGCCTATTCTGGCGGGCTGGACACGTCGATCATCCTGAAATGGCTGGAGACCGAATTTGG
>CAZXXY010000136.1:0-5816 GCA_964644755.1 uncultured Hyphomonas sp.
AAGCCGACGACACCGGAATAACTTCCATTGAGCCTGCGTACAAACGCGCCTGCCATGCCTTGAATGCCGTACCCGCCCGCCTTGCCATCCCACTCTCCGGTGTCGAGATAGCCTTCTGCTTCGTGGTCGTCCAATCGTTTGAACATCACACGCGTCAAAACCGTGCGGCTAGCAACTTCTCCAGACGGACGCTTGACCGCAATGCCCGTAATCACCTGATGCGACCGGCCAGACAGAAGCTCTAAGCAACGCCGAGCTTGCTCGCGGGTTTCAGTTTTAGGGAGTATACGTTTGCCCAGGGCGACGACTGTATCCGCTGCCAGAACGAATGCCTGTTCAACGTCACAGGCTTGCGCCTTCTCACGTGCTAGTCTTTCGGCCAGCTTGCGCGGCGGCTCCGCGGGCATCTCGGATTCGTCAATATCTGATGGGCGGATTTCATCGGGGGTAATACCAATTTGAGCAAGGAGTTGCACACGTCGCGGGCTTGCGCTCGCCAGCACAAGCTTTGCAAATTCCGCAGGCATCGAATCGCTCTTATTTATATCTGAAAGTGATACGACCCTTGGTCAGGTCATAAGGTGTCATCTCTACGAGGATCTTGTCCCCGGTAAGAACGCGAATGCGATTTTTACGCATTTTCCCAGATGTATGGGCAATGATCTCGTGATCATTCTCGAGCTTCACGCGAAATGTCGCGTTTGGCAGCAGTTCGACGACTGTGCCGTTGAACTCGAGTAATTCTTCTTTGGCCATAAGCACTCCTAATGTGGCAGCTGCGTAAATCGATGCAGCCGTAGCTAGGTAGCGCTCGGTTGGGGACGGGGCAAGCGTTAACGTGCTATAGTTTTGGGGTTTGTGTGCTCGAATGGAGCGCGCATACGAGGGTGAATAAGCGTCTGGACGTCTCAATATCCACCTCGATCTTATCTTCGAACCGCTCGCGTAAAAGGTCCGACCCTTCATTGTGTATGCCGCGGCGCGCCATGTCGATCGCCTCGATTTGCATCGGTGTCGAGCCGCGAATAGCGTCATGATAACTCTCGCAAATCATGAAATAATCTCGGATTACGCCGCGAAACGGAGAGAGAGAGAACAGATAAGTATAGATTTTTTCGTCAGATTCGTTGGAAATTTCAAAAACGAGCTTTCGATCGACTTGCAGGAGTTCGAGCTTATATGGTCCCCCGTCCTCATGGCCCACCAGCTTGAAAGAATTGCGTTCGAGCAGGTCAAAAATAGCAACTCGGCGTTCATGTTCGGCATCGGCACCATTGGCAGCCAAACTCTCCTGATCAATTTCAACCGAGATAAGTCGATGATCAGTCATCATCATGCTCCTGTTCACCGGAATTCTTTCCCCGGCGAATCATTATTGCATTCACGTGCGCTGGCAATCCTTCGGTCGTTCCAAGGCGCGTTGCCGCATCTGCCAGGGCGGCAAAACCTTTGGCTCCGGCTTTCTGTACGCTGATCCGCTTGAGGAAATCATAGACCCCCAGACCTGACGAGAACCGCGCTGCACGGCTCGTTGGCAGAACGTGATTTGAACCGGTGACATAATCGCCCAGTGCTTCAGGCGTATGATGACCGATAAAGATCGCCCCAGCGTGTAAGACAAGCGGCACAAGATCATCGGCATCGGCAACGCAAAGCTCAACATGCTCAGGCGCAATACGGTTGCAAAGCTCGGCTGCCTGCTCGCGAGAAGAAGCGCGAATAATGGCACCGTGATTTTCCCAACTGATGCGGGCGCGTTTGCCCGTTTCCAAAAGGTCTAACTGCCTCTCGACCGCACCGGCGACCTTCTCGGACAAATCATCGTCCAGAGAAATCAGAACAGACTGGCTGGCCGGGTCGTGCTCTGCTTGGCTTAAAAGATCAGCTGCCACCCATTCGGGATTTGCCGTTCCGTCCGCAATGATCAATATTTCTGATGGTCCGGCAATCGTATCAATACCGACTTTGCCGAATACTTGCCGTTTCGCTTCAGCGACATAGGCGTTACCAGGGCCAACGATCTTGTCCACCGGTGCCAGTCGCCCTGCCCCATAAGCGAGCGCGGCCACCGCTTGCGCCCCGCCAAGAGGGTAATATTCATCCACACCAGACTTGATTGCTGCATAGGCAACAGCTGGCGCCAACTCGCCGCCGGGCGCGGGCGCAACCATGACGATCCGCCGGACACCAGCGATCTTCGCAGGCACCGTGTTCATCAAGACCGAGCTTGGATAGCTCGCACGGCCACCGGGCACATATACGCCAACACTGTCAATTGCCGTCCAGCGCCAGCCGAGGTTTACCCCAAGTTCGTCCGTCCAACTGGCATCCGCCGGAACCTGTTTCCCCGCATATGCGGCGATACGGTCGTGCGCAAAGTCTATAGCGGCTTTAACATCGTCAGGGCACGCACCTGCCAGCCTATGTATATCAACATTGTCAGACGTCAGAAGCGTTGGATCGAGCGCCAATCTGTCAAACTCGCTCGTATAGCGCGCCACCGCCGCGCCACCCTCTTTGCGGACCGCGCTGATAATCTCACTTACAATCGCAGAAAGATTGTCGCCCCCGCCGCGCGGCTCGCCAATGAATGCTTCGAAGAGTTCGGAAAAGTCACTTTTACGGGCATCAAACGATCTAGCCATATCAGCGCACCTGACGTTCGTGGTCTGGTTGGTACTTGGTTGACCATTGCGTGTCAGAGTCCAGCAACGTCACATCGAGACATTCGACATCAAGTATCAACTCGCCATCGCCTGCAAACAGTATCCGAATTTGCCCGGATGGCGCGGTGTCTCCGGCTTCAAAGACAATCGACAGGACAGATACTACAAGTTCGGGGTCTGACTTGGTTAGCCCTCTAGCTTTAACCCCTAACACGCCGTCAATTCCGAGAATTGTGCGCACACGGGTCTGTGTCTTTTGGGTAGGATCAACATCTTCCCAGCGAAACCGGTTGGTTTCGATCATAAACCGCCGTTTACGGGCGAGATACTTTAAGCCACCTGCTTTGCCCACAGCATCCTGAATGGCCGCAGATATGATCTGCAGGTCAACGGCATCTTCCGCCATCAGTTTCAATGTACCCTTGTCAGCCATATGACCGTGATCCTATTTCGCCCCTAGCCGTCATCGGCGCCGGTTCGCTTCACATCCGCGCCGCAACCGGACAATTTTTCTTCCAACCGTTCAAACCCGCGATCCAGATGGTAGATACGCCGTACTTCGGTTTCTCCTTCTGCGACGAGTCCCGCGATAACGAGGGACACCGATGCACGCAGATCGGTCGCCATCACCGGCGCCCCCTTGAGCGCAGGCACACCCGTCACAACCGCTTCCTGCCCCCGCACTGCGATCTTTGCGCCTAAGCGCGATAGTTCCGGCGCATGCATGAAGCGGTTCTCGAATATATTCTCGCGGATAACACTTGTTCCGTCCGCTGTCGCCATCAATGCCATGAACTGAGCTTGCAAATCCGTTGGAAACCCAGGGTGAGGCTGCGTATCAACGCTGACAGCTTTAAGCGCCGCGCCATTGCGCCGAATGCGAAGCGTGTCCTTCTCCGTATCAATCGTAACCCCCGCCTGCCGCAGCACATCAATCATGGCGCCAAGCGCATCAACCGGCGCTCCGTTGAGTGTCACATCTCCACCAGCCGCCGCCGCTGCCATAGCATACGTGCCCGCTTCAATACGGTCCGGCATCACCGGATATGTGCCGCCACGCATTTCGGTAACGCCCTCAATGGTAATTCTATCCGTCCCGGCTCCGGAGATTTTAGCACCCATCATATTCAGGCAATCGGCCAGATCAGAAATTTCAGGCTCACGCGCACCATTCTCGAGAACGGTCTCTCCCTTGGCCAGTGTCGCAGCGAGCATCGCATGCTCTGTTGCCCCTACGCTAGGGAATGGAAACACAATATGCGCTCCCTGCAATCCGCGGATCGCAGCGGCTTTTACATAGCCCTCCTCAATGACCAAATCCGCGCCCATCGCTTCAAACGCCTTAAGGTGCAAATCCACCGGTCGGGCACCAATCGCACACCCCCCCGGCAATGAAACGGTGGCATGTCCCATCCGCGCAAGCAGCGGCCCAAGAACGTTGAAACTCGCCCGCATTTTGCGAACCTGCTCATAGGGCGCGATGGTCGAGCTGATCTCTGCTGCGTTGAAATGACACTCATTGCTGCCTTTGGGCCAGTAGACCTCTACGCCCAAGGAAGCGAGCAATTGGGAAAGAAACCGCGTGTCCGCCAAATTCGGTATATTTGTCAGCCGCAAAGGTTCAGCCGTCAGCAGGCAAGCCGCCATAAGCTTCAACGCCGAGTTCTTTGCGCCGGAAATATCGATTGTGCCAGTAAGCGTCTTACCGCCAGTAATAAGTAACTTGTCCATAATAGACAGCTATAAGGCTTCGCATGGCAAGGGAAAGGCGGAATTGCGTTCGAATCGCAGGAAGTTCGAGTTTTTCCTCCTAAATTGACCTAACGATGCAAATTCGCGGCAGATTTTTCTGGATTTCCGCCCTCCATTGCTGGCGCATCATCCTGAGCACGGTCTCCCTTGCGAGCTGCTGTTTTTCGACGTTTTAAATTCGCCCTCAACGCCGCTGCCTTGCGATCGGCTTCGAGCTGCTTTTTCATCTTTTTGGTCACGGTTTGCACTCTTATTCCGGAAGGGTCTTTTCTTCTGTGTTCACTTAAGCTAATCCCACCGGAACGCGCAAGCGCGGCCGCGGTAGCTCAGTGGTAGAGCGCATCATTGGTAATGATGAGGTCGGGAGTTCAATTCTCCCTCGCGGCACCAGTATTTATTGGATTTTTTTGAACAATGCACAGCGAGACGACACGCATTATGCGTGGATATTGGACGATGATCGCCTCTGAAACGCATGTATTCTGTACCCCTCGCACGCGTCTCGAAAACCTGCCCAAGAGGGCTGCGCTGCAAATGGCTTTGTTTATGTTTGCTCCGAGCTGCCTTTGCCTAGCCGATCCTTAGCATAACGTTTACCCCCCAGCGCCTCCACCAAGGTTCCCGCCTGCCCCAAGCCATGGGCCGGCATATTCACGTAAACGGACTCATGCTGCCCGGCGGGCACTAAATATGTCTCGTGCCATATGCCCACATCACCACTGTTTCCAATTTTTTGGTTGAATCGTTTCCATGCAGGCAAATGCTCACTGTCTTTTGCCACCGCATATGCGTGCAGTTTTTCAAAACTCTCCCAATACTGCACTAGAAAAGTGTTTCTGATCCCGAAATGCGTTCGGGCGTGTAATAAGCCGAGGTCGGGATGTTTCCCTAATTCCATGAGCATCCTCGGCATGGACACGAAAACAGGCAGCCATTGCCAAATTTTCCACAACTTATTTATACGAAATCCAATCAGGAAAACCACAAAATCACCGTCTATGTCGGCTGTCATGTGTCTCTTGTCTATCACGGCCATAAATCTGCTCCTCGACCTCGCTGAGGAAGCATAGCACGACTATGGTTGAAGGTTGCAGAACACGCCAGACAATGCGCTGGAAACCCCAGCAATTCGAGTTGTTGTTTCTACTTTTATGTATTCCCGAAGCCGATGACACTATGAACAATTGGCAAGTCGGCCATGGTCGCTATGCCGGGCTTGGCCGCACACACGGCTGGGATCGCATTGACCGCATGCATGGCGGTCGCAACGCTGGCCGAGCGAACATGCTCTGGGAACGGCACATCGCGGGTAAAGCTGGCAAGGTTCAAAAAATGCACTTTCTGGGACGGATCGCCCTCCAGCGTCATTGTCCACCCCATATCCGGATTTGGCCAGTG
>CAZXXY010000137.1:0-5719 GCA_964644755.1 uncultured Hyphomonas sp.
CGCCCCGCCTGCAAAACAGATCGGGGCGTCTCGAATGTGTGTTTTGGACCGAGCCTAGCCTGCGCGTGAGGCGGCGCAGACCGTGGCAATGGTTTCGGCCAACATGGCGTCAAACGCTTCATCGGTCTGCTGGACGGTAAGGCCTTCGCTGAACCCGCGTGAGAAGCTGGCAACCATGCCCGAATTCTGTGACAGCATCTGGTTCGACTGCGCACGCGGATAACCGCCTGACAAGGCCACAACGGTCAGAACGCGCGGATGGTCAACCAGTGCTTTGTACTGGTTTGCCGTTTCGGGCAGGGACAGTTTGAGCATCACTTCATATGTGTCCGGCAGAGCGTCGAGTTGCTTGATAAGCTCGTCACGCAGAATGTCCTCGGCTTGGGCTTTGTCTTCGATGGTGATGGTAATTTCAGGCTCGAGGATCGGCATCAGGCCGTGGTCGAAGATCTGCTTGCCGACAGCGATCTGCTGGGCCACGATGGCAGCGATGCCGTCCGCGCTTGCTGCATTGATCACAGAGCGCATCTTGGTGCCGAAAATACCTTTGGCTTTCGAGGCGACCAGCATCTCGTCAAGGCCGGGCATAGGCTTCATGAGCTGGACGCCATTCTCGTCTGCTTCAAGGCCTTTGTCGACTTTGATGAATGGAACAACGCCGCGCTTTTCCCAGACATATTGTGCCGTGGGCAGACCGTCGACCGTGCTGTTGACGGTCCGCTCGAACAAGATCGCGCCGATCAGATTGTCACCATTGAACGCCGGCGATTTGATCATCCGCGTCCGCATCTGGTGGACCATGTTGAACATTTCCTCTTCGGAGGCATAGGCATCAGCTGGGATGCCGTAATTGTGCAGCGCCCGCGGGGTTGATCCGCCGGATTGGTCCAAAGCCGCAATAAAGCCGTCTCTGGCAGCAACTTTTTTGTACATTTCGGTGTTTTTCATGGCTTTCGTCTCTTTTGGTGGTCAATCATCTAGAATTTGGTTCTCAGCGCTTCGACGCCGGGGAGGGGTTTGCCTTCCATCCATTCAAGAAATGCGCCGCCCGCTGTGGACACGAAGGTGAAGTCACGGGCCACTTGGGCATGGTTCAGCGCGGCGACAGTATCTCCGCCTCCGGCAACGGCGATCAGCTCGCCTTTCTGGCAGCGTTTGGCCGCCGCTTTGGCCGCCTCAACCGTCGCTTTGTCGAACGGGGTCAGCTCGAACGCGCCCAGTGGTCCGTTCCAGACCAGCGTCTTGGCCGCATCCATCGCTTCGGCCAAAACTGCAACAGTTGCGGGGCCTGCATCGAGAATCATCTCGTCATCGGCCACCTCTTCGAGCTTACAGGTCCGGTGTTCGGCCTTCGCGGCAAAGTCTTTTGCGACGACAAGATCAACGGGCAGAAGGATGTCGCAGCCCGCCGCCTGGGCATTGGCTTCGATTTCCCTGACCGTGTCAGCAAGGTCATGTTCGCACAAGGATTTGCCAACACGCAGCCCGCGCGCGGCGAGAAATGTGTTGGCCATGCCGCCGCCAATGACCAAAGCGTCCACTTTTGAGACAAGGTTTTTCAGCAGGTCGATCTTCGACGAGACTTTCGCGCCGCCGACAACGGCCATCACCGGGGGGGTCGGCGCACCCAGAGCCGCGTCCAGAGCGTCGAGTTCTTTCTCCATGGACCGGCCTGCATAGGCTGGCAGATGGCGGGCGATCAGCGCCGTGGAGGCATGTTTGCGGTGGGCGGCGGAGAAGGCGTCATTGACGTAAATGTCGCCAAGCACAGCCATGCCGCGCGCCAGCGCCTCGTCGCCCTTTTCTTCGCCCGGATGGAACCGTGTATTCTCGAGCAGGATCACCCCGCCAGCGGGCAGGGCGGCAATGGCAGCCTTGACGCTTTCACCGACACAATCCTCGGCAAAAGCGACCGGCGCGCCAAGCACTGTGGCAAATGCCGGGGCAATCTGGGCAAGGCTCATGGCTTCGACCCGTTGGCCTTTCGGGCGACCGAAATGCGCGAGCAGGGCAACTTTCGCCCCGACCTCGGTCAGCGCTTTGACTGTGGGTTTTGCAGCTTTCAGGCGGGTAATGTCCGTGATCCGGTCGCCATCAATCGGCACATTGAAATCAACGCGGACAATAGCGGTTTTGCCAGTCAGATCACCAGCGTCATCGATACGGCGGAATTGGGTCATAGGGTCACTTCTTCGTAAATTCTTGTGTCGTCGGAATAGGCAATCATCAATATGGCAGGAGTGGGGCTGGTGCAGCGGGTTTGATGGACAGTGCCCGAAAGGATTGTAATCGTGTCGCCCGGCTTACGCTCTGTCCAGCGCTCACCCAGACGCTGCTCTATGGTGCCTGACAGAACATGGATGACTTCATTGCAATTGGGGTGGCGGTGGGCCGGAGAGGTCTTGCCGGACAGGACGGTCATGCGCGCAAGGGAAAGGCCCAGGCCCGTCTGCGTGCCGGCATCTGCCAGCCAGTCCATGTTCCCCCAGTCTTCCCCGGTCATTTGTCCCCCCTAAAGGAAAAGCCCGCCGGAGATGAGACCGGCGGGCCTTTGTCTAGATATGTTTGGCAAGCGCAATCGCTGTGTCGGACATGCGTGTGGCAAAGCCCCACTCATTGTCATACCAGCTCAACACGCGGACGAGTGTGCCGTCGGTGACATTGGTCGAGGCCGCAGCCACAGACGAAGAGGCTGGATTGTGATTATAGTCCGCCGAAACGAGCGGGGCTTCGGAGAATGCGAGCACGCCTTTCATGCCGCCTTCGGCTGCTGATTTAAGGGCGCCATTGATCTCTTCGATGCTGGTTTCGCGGCCGGCATCAAACACAAGGTCAACCATCGAGACATTTGGCGTCGGCACGCGAACCGCAGACCCGTCAAGCTTGCCAGCCAGTTCCGGCAGCACTAGGCCAACCGCCTTGGCAGCGCCGGTCGAAGTCGGGATCATCGACATGGCCGCAGAGCGTCCGCGATAGAGATCCTTGTGCATCCGGTCGAGCGTTGGCTGGTCGCCAGTATAGGCGTGGACGGTTGTCATATAGCCGCGATCAATGCCGACAAGATCATTGAGGACTTTCGCAACAGGCGAGAGGCAGTTTGTCGTACACGACGCGTTCGAGACGATCATGTCATCAGCGGTGAGCGTGTCGTGGTTGACACCGTAAACGATGGTTTTGTCAGCATTGGCACCCGGTGCCGAGATCAGAACACGCTTTGCGCCCGCATCCAGATGCGCAGAGGCTTTGTCCTTGGCGGTGAAAATACCGGTACATTCGAGCGCCACATCTACGCCCATTTCGCCCCATGGCAGATCGGCAGGATTGCGTTCGGCAAGGCATTTGAAAGACCGCCCGCCAACAGTGATCGTGTCGCCCGAGACCGAAACGTCCTGATTGAGCCGTCCATGCACACTGTCATACTGCAAAAGGTGGGCATTTGTTTCGACCGGACCAAGATCATTGATCGCCACGACTTCAATATCCTTGCGATCATGTTCAATAATGGAACGAAGGACGAGGCGGCCAATGCGGCCAAAGCCGTTAATTGCAACACGAACAGCCATATGTATTTCTCCTGAAGTTTATACCTGCTGCTGAAATGCAGGATTCACGCCGTGGTTTACGCCTTAGAGGCGAGAAGGTCCATACGCTTGGCTGAATGTCAGCGCTGTCGGGGCTTTTGTGACGCAGATTGAGGGCGTCAGCCAGCGAACAAACGCCTAATTCGCCAGTTGGAATTTGAAGATGAACCGGTTGGTTTTGCGGCGCAGATCGGGGTCAAACACGCTGACCGTGCCGTCATCGTCCGCATTGGCCAGAATATCGCTGGTATCGACCAGTTCAAATCCTGCCGCCGCCGCATATTGCAAGACAATCGCCGGATCAATCCGGTGCGTCTCGCTACCGGTTTCGGGCGGGGACCCTTCGGGGGCAGCGTGGTCAATGACGACAAAGCTGGCGCCCGGTTTGAGCACGCGGGCAATTTCCGCGAAAGCTTTGTCCGGATTGCCGAAACTCTCCGGGGGCGCACCATCGGGCTGGAACCAAAGCTCGTGCGGGCCGAGAAACCATGTCACCAGATCGGCGCTCTGGTCGGGCGCCGTCAGAGCGTCAAAATTGGTTCGCATGGCCTGGACATTGCCTAAACGGTTGTCGAGACGCGCTGTAATCGCATCACCGAAAAACCCGTCAAAGGCCACCGGGTTCTGCATGTAGACTTTGCCTTCAGGGCCAACCGCATAGGACAATAGCTCGGTATAATACCCGGCGCCTGCCTCCATCTCGATAATGGTCATGCCATAGTTCACCCCTGCAAATTCCAGAATTGCGGTGGGCATCCGAGTGCGGTCATCGGCGAAATCTTCGCTGGGGCGATCAGGATGTGTCAGCAAGGCGCTAAAGTCGATGGGAGGTGCCTGAAGACGCGCAGGACCCAATGGCTGGGTTGGCACATTTGTACAGGCGACAAGGCCTGCGCCGAGCAAAGCTGCCAATCCCGGTTTGATCATCTTGCCCATCTGTCCCTCATCAAGCTGATTGGTCTGCAATTTTGGAGTCCGGCACGCAGCGCTAGGCGTCGTCCAACATTTTTGTGCTCAAATCCCAAAGCCGTTCAGCACTTTCATCATTACAGGCCCATTCGCGCACATGCTCCCAGCGTTGGCTGTCATCTGTGGCCAATTTCGCAATATCGCAATCTTCACAATAGACCCCGCCCTTGCCGTCAAGCTTTTCGGACGTGGCCGCCCAGACCGAAGTCGCTGCGCCTTGCTCGGGCGTCTTGAACAAAGCGGCGATCATATCGGGCACCGAGCCATCAGGGTTCTTCCAGCCCAGCGCAACCATTTCCTCGTCCGGCAAGTGGCGCTGAAGCGGGGTGAAGATGCCGCCCGGATGGACCGAAAAGGCGCGCACGCCGGACTCCTGTCCGCGCGCGTCGACGCCAATGGCAAACAAGGCATTGGCGGACTTGGCCGAAGCATAGGCCTGCCATTTGTCATAGTCCGAGTTCTGAAAGTGCGGATCGTCCCAGTTCACATCACTGCGAATATGCGCGGTAGACGACAGCGCAACGAGCCGTGCGCCATTGGCCGCCTGCATGCTTTGGGCGAGCCCCAGCGTCATCGCCATATGCCCGAGATGATTGACCCCGAACTGGGCTTCCCAATTGTTGCCAATACGGGTTTCGGGGCAGGCCATGATGCCCGCATTGTTGATCAGAATGTGCAAGGGCCGGCCCGTACCAGAATAGTCGTTGGCAAATTTTTCGACGCTCGCCAGATCGGCCAGATCCATGCTGGCAATTTCGATGTCGCCGGAAATGTCGCCCAAAGTGGCTTCAGCTGCTTCCACCCGTCGCGCCGGCACGGTGACTTTTGCCCCTGCGCCCGCTAAAGCCCGTACCGTTTCCAGCCCGATGCCGGAATATCCGCCCGTGACGATGGCATTTTTGCCAGCCAGGGATTTGCCTTCGAGGACTTCGGTGGCGGTGGATTTTCCATGAAATCCGGATTGGGTTGGAACCTGATTGGCAGCTGACATACGCGTACTCCTTTATTTGACACCAGTGTAGCGCGAACAGGCCCACAACACCAAGACCGGATGCAGTCTGGTCTGCGCCGGTAAATCGTAACCGCTTTAAAATTCCAATGAAGCCACCACCATATAGGCGCCTGCCTTATGCGATGATCCAAGGAAATAGTGAGGCCCGAGGGTCATG
>CAZXXY010000138.1:0-5609 GCA_964644755.1 uncultured Hyphomonas sp.
GGAACATCCTGAAGGTTCTGGGAGCGCTTCTGGGCTGTAACTTCCACCGCGTCGAGAACGCGATCTGTGTTGACGCGGTCGCGAATGCGTTCTTGCGCGCTCGCGGTAACCGGCGCCGCCATGCCTGCCATCAAAACAGTTGAGGCCAAAAGGGTGAGTTTACGATTTCTACGTGAAGCCAAGGGTCTCTCTCCAACAAGACCGCGTACAAGCCTGCACGCGATTTAGGTTTGCGAATCGTGTCAGTCTGACACGCTTTCCAAATTGCACATTAGCTGTAAAGCGCCTGAAATGCTTACACTTTTTGCAAAAAGTGATAGGCATTTTTCATAGAAAAATCAGCGGCTTATCTGGATGCAAAAATTTGACCTCAAAGCTGTGCCCCTAGGGCAACACTCCGCCGCGGGGAAATCTAGTGGTTTTCCTGTTCCAATTGCAGTCCACGGATCAAGGCGATGTGGTCGTAATATGTCAGGGCTTCCTGCTCTGGCACGGCCGGATCAAGCAGGCGGATGCGATAGACATCAATGGCGAATTCCCGCGCAGGTTCGTGATCAGGCTGCGCGAAAAATGCCCAGTCCGCCATGTGGGATGCAAGCACGATATCGGACTCCATAACTTGCCGCCCCGACTCCAGAAACCTGTCCATTCCACCTGCCAATTCGACAATGTGGCGTGAGCGCGCCTCCAATGTTGACGGGGTCCAATGCGACGGTTGATCGTTCCACCAACCTGTCCATTGCTTGATAAACATCTTTCCGACATCTTGCGGCGAGACATAATATGTATCGAGGCGCGGATCATTGGCGAAGTGGTCCGGCCATGTAATCGCGGCGATCACCTCATCCTTGCGCAGCCCCGCATTCAGCCCCGCCTTCACCTCTGTCTCGATATGTTCGAGCGCATCGGCATGCAGCGTCAATGCCTCGCGAATTGCCTCCTCCCCGATCACAGGCTTGCCATGCATGGGCAGCATGATCCGGGCATCATGTCCGGCCATCTCGCGAAAGGCGGCGATCCATTCTGTGCCATAGCGCTGGACACGTTTGCCATTGCCCAGATTGGGCAGAAAGCCCTGATAATAGTCTGCCACGGCGATGATGTTCCGGTCGGGAATAGAGACGTAATACTGGTCATCTGTTTCACCGCGATGGGGATGGACGCGAAACATCTCGCCGTCGATCTCGAACTCGACCTCTGTCGAGATAAAGGCTGTGGGCAATGGCAAATCAGCCGCCCCGTCTGGCAATTCGCCATAGGGCTGGCTCATATATTTTGCGATCGAGCCGCGCAATTCGCCATAGCGGGCCAACCTGTCCTTGATCTTTTCATGACCGATCACGCGGGCCTCCGGATAGGCTTCGTTCAGCGCCCACAGCCCCGTCAAATGATCGACATGGCCATGGGTGATAAAAATGTCCGTGATCGGCTTATCTGTCACTTCGCGGATATGTTCCAGCAAGACAGGACCAGCCCCCGCCATGCCTGTGTCGACCACAACGACGCCAGCATCTGTCTCGAAAAAGGCGGCGTTTACAATCGGGAAGCGCACGAGCCAGCTTCCGGGACCCACCTCAACCCGTTCTGTCTTTTTGCGGATGTCCTCGGTCACCGCTTCATCCTGCGAGAACAGATGCAAGCCAGCAATACGCGAGGCCGGATTGCCGAAAATGCCGCCAGTGACAAACCGCTGGATCACGCGCGGGTCTTCAAGCGCGATGCTTGCGCGTCCTGCTTCGAGCCGTTCTGGCGTGTAAAGACCGGAAAATGCGGCCTGTTCCAAACTCGCCGCATCGCTTGCCGTTGCACCGCCTGCGCGCGACAGAAACAGCATGGCCACAAGACCGACAATCGCGATCAGGCCGATTGCGCCGGTCAGCGCGCCGAGAAAAAAGCTACGTCCCATTCTACCGCTCCCCTACCAGGTCTGATAGCGGCGGCGGGCATGATCCTGCCGTTTGCGCAATTGCTCGGCCCGCGCAGCCGCATCAAAGCGCGGCATATCTGCAGGCAGATGATCGGCCAGTTCTGACAGTTTAACCAGTCTGGTTTGCGGCTTTGCAACGTCTTCGAGCGCCAGACCCGGGCTCTGTATGCGGAAGTATAGCACGCCTTGTGAGTTTCCTGCCGTATCAATCCAGTTCTGGACACCGGGGTCACGCGGAGAGACGATGAAGGCGTATGAACCATCGGCGGACTGGTGCGCCTGTGATCCTTCATTACACCATGAGAGCGATGTGTGCCGGTTGACCCAATCGGGGCTAGCGGCCCAGAAATTTGTCAATTGCAGGCCGCAATAGCCTGCCTCGACATCGGGCATGGTGACGATCAGGGCTTCGTCTTCTTCAAGGGAGTAGAAGCCTGGCACAAAATATTGCGAGAGAATGCCGAGCGTGCCCGAGCCGCGCCATGGCGCAAAATTATTCGCGCCGACGAGACGCACTTTTTCGGAAAATTCCGGCCAAAACTGGCCTTGGCGCAATAGAATCTGCGTTGCGTCACGCACTTGCTGGACCAGCGCGTCTTCGGTTAAATTCGCTGACGGCACACCGGCATCACCAAGCCGCTCGATCTGTACGGTCGAGGCGCGTTCGGTGTCCCAATTGGTGAAACTGTCGCGGATCATCAACAGGATAATCCGGTCATCCTTGGCCAGCTCCATCCAGTTTTCGCCCATGGGTTCGGCCGAGAGGAAGACTTCGAAATTGCCATCTGCGTCGGTGACAAGGTCTTCATCTTCAAAGACAGCAATCGCGCCGTTCGGGTCTGGCCCGTAAAAGGTTTCCAGCAACCAGTCTGTCGCCGTCCCGCGATTGCCCCAGATCCGGTAGACCGCCTCCCCGTCAGGGTTCGAGACACTGGCCCCGCGATAGAAAGTGTCGGGATTATCAACGCCGAGCTTCATACTGGGCGACAAGACAAGACGGATATGCGGATAGCTGCCATCACCGCCGGCGATGACACCGTTCATATTGCCGGCCATAATTGCTTGCAGGAGCTGATAGGCACCAGCGCGATGGGCATCATCAATGTTGAAGGCAGGACTGGCTTCGAAATTGGTGCGGACCTCGTCAACGGCGGCATAGTATTGCGCCCAGGCATCCTGCAAATCGGCTGTTTGGACGGTCGGGACAGTGACATTGAGCTGTGCATTGTCCCGGAATTTCTGGAGGGCGAAAAAAGCGAGCAACGCACACAAGCCAACCCCAAGCACGAAGCCCACAAGCCCTTTTCCCCAACCTGCCATAGCGCGCTCCATCTTACACTTGTCAAACTTGGCGTAAACTATCAGCAAGTCTGAAATAAGCGCAAGAGCCAATAGACTTTTGCGTCAGGGGGCGGCTTGCTCCGGTTCGGGATCGATTGCGAGGGTTTTGTAGACGAGCCGGTGATCTCCGGTCTGGATCGTTATGGCGTTGGCAGGTCTGGCTGCCAACAGGGCGGCGCTTTGTGGGTCCAACCCGAAACGGGTGGTGTAAATTTCGAGATCTGGTGCACGGCTGGCGGCGTCGAATTGCATGGTGAACTGGACGATGCGGCAAGCGCGGCCAATGCAGGTAAATCTGCCAAATGGCTCATCTTCGAAGGCAAACCCCCGACCGTTGAGCTCGGCAGTGACGAGCTTTGTCTCTCCGCGCAGGACGAGCAAGACGCGGTCACTGTCCGGCGCATAGAGGTCTAACGCAAGTGTGCGGATGTCCCCTTCTGTCTGGTCGGAGGTGATGTTTATCTCGATGCCGGCGCTGGCGAAATCCGGCGCGGGCGCCCGCTGGACTGTGCGGTTGTAGACTGGCTCCAGAGTGCCGCTTTCAAAGGCTGCGATCTCCAGCATTTCATCAGGGACGGGATCGGTGCTGCGCACAATGTAATGGGCGCCGTCAATGTCGTCGCCCTGAATGTGGATGACTGGCAGGGCGCGCGGCGCCTGGGGCGAATAGGCTGGCACGATGAGGCTTGCGGCCATGAAGGCGATGGCGGCGGCACCGGTGCCCAGTCCGCAAAGCCAGCACCAGCGTAGAAGATTGTCTTCATCGGGCCAGATAAATGGCACTGTCAGGGCGAAGGCAAAGATGGCAATGGCTGCGAACGGTGCGGAGGCTTCGATGAACAGACCGGTTTCACCCAGCGCCGATAGGGGCAAAGCCACGAGCAAGAAGACGATAATGCCGAAAACAGCGAGCCCCTGCCCGATCCGCTCATAGCCCAGATGCAGCGCCAAAGCGGCCAGAGCGAACACGGCTGCTGCTGGCACGAACATAATCGAGGCCCCCGGCACCAAAACAAAGGCGAGCAGGCCGAAGAGCGCGACCCAGAGCCATGCCGAGGCCATCAGCGCGCGGGCATCCCCTGCGCGGGTCATGAAAGTGTACGGGATCAGCGCGCCTGCGAGCGCTGCGGTGACATGGGTGCCGCGAAGCGCGATCGGGTAAGCGGCGCCGAACAGACGCTCGACGCGCACTGCATCAATCAGCATGGTTGCGCAGATCGCCAGGAGCAGACCGGCCCCGATCGCGACTGGCGGCACGGCGAGCACTCTGACTTTACCGCCACGCGTCTCAAGACTGCGCCAGAGCAAGGCCAGTGATAGGAGGGCGCACACTACGAGCAAAGCCCCGCCAAGCCAGACCGGCAGCTTGATCAGCATCTGGCCCAGCAGATCAACATAGAGCCATTGGGTTTCCGCTTCTGTGCCGGACTGGCCGATAAAGGCGAGCGTTGCGGCCAGAGCACTGGCGCCGATATTGAACAGCGAGCGCTTATCGAGATTTTCGAGATTGTCGCCCGGCGTATGATAGAGCGCGGGCCGACCGGCAAAAGCGAAATTGGCAGCATCAATGTCGAGGGTCAGGAACTCGGTCATATCCGTATCATTGGGCAGAAGCTCGTAAATGTCGGCATTGAGGGAACTGGCGGCAGGCAGACGGGTGGTGCTGTCGAGGGCGGCAAGGTCGCGGCCATTCGGGCGGCTGGTTTGAATCAGGGCGGCAAGACCGGTAACGCCGCGCGCTTCCAAGTTTACAACTGCACCGACCATCCGGGCGAGCGGGTCATGCCTGACGAACAGGTCTGCGCCCATCAGGCCAACCTCTTCGCCATCAGTGATCAGAACCAAAACAGGACGGGTTGTCTCGCGGGTTTTCAGAATGGCGGCAATTTCAAGACTGGCGGCAAAGCCAGCGCCATCATCGGATGCCCCCGGCCCTGCCGGAACGCTGTCATAATGGGATCCGATGAGGACCGCGTTCGGGCCCGGCTCTGTGACCCAGAAGGCGATATTGCGCAGACGCGCGCAAACCGCGCGGGCGCGGCGTTCGACACAATGGAACTCGTCGCCAATGATCGGGGCAAAGCCGAGCGCTTCAATTTCGCTGACCAAGCGGTCGCGAACCAGATCATTTGCCGCGGTGTCAACCGGATGCGGGGCCTCGTCGCCGAGGATGCGCTCGAGCCGTTCATAGGCGCGCTCGGTGTTGAACATGTGATCGGGGTCAACTTTTGGCGGCTCGACCAGAACACCGCGAAACAGGTAGACCACGCAAATCAGGACCAGAAGCAAGGGCAAGGCAAACCGCGAGCTTATCGTGTGTTGCATCATGTCTGGCCTCCCC
>CAZXXY010000139.1:0-1420 GCA_964644755.1 uncultured Hyphomonas sp.
AAATAGGGGCGCAGGTCCGGCATGCCGTATTTGAGCATGGCCAAGCGATCAACGCCCATGCCGAAGGCAAAGCCCTGATATTCGTCCGGATCAATGCCGCAATTGCGCAAGACATTGGGGTGTACCATGCCGGAGCCAAGGATTTCCATCCAGCTGTCGCCTTGGCCGATCTGGATGCTGTCGCCTTTTTTGGTGTATTTCACATCCATTTCGGCGCTTGGTTCGGTGAAGGGGAAGAAGTGGGGGCGGAAGCGGGCTTCCACATCATCAACCTCAAAGAAGGCTTTGACGAAATCGATCAGGCACCCTTTCAGGTGTCCCATATGGATGCCCTTCTCGATGACGAGGCCCTCGACCTGATGGAACATGGGCGTGTGGGTTGCGTCCCAGTCATTGCGGTAGACGCGGCCGGGCGCGATGATGCGGATGGGCGGCTTCTGGTCCATCATGGTGCGGATCTGCACGGGGCTGGTGTGCGTGCGCAGGACTTTTGGTGCGCCGCCTTCAGGATTGTTCATGAAGAAGGTGTCGTGTGTCTCGCGCGCGGGGTGGCCTTCGGGGAAGTTCAGCGCGGTGAAATTATGCCAGTCGTCTTCGATGTCCGGCCCTTCGGCAACGGCAAAGCCCATATCGCCAAAGATCGCGGCCATCTCCTCGAACACTTGCATGACCGGATGTAGCGCGCCGACGGGCTCGGCGGGCGGGGGCAGGGTGAGGTCTTCGTGTTCGGTGGCGAGCCGGGCGTCGAGGGCGGCGTCTTCGAGCGTGGCTTTGCGTTCTGCGACGGCGTCGGCAATGCGGTTTTTTAGCGCGTTGAGCAGGGGGCCTGCGACCTGCCGCTCTTCGGGGGTCATCTTGCCGAGCGTTTTCATGAAGGCCGATACGCGGCCCTTCTTGCCCAGTTCAGCCACCCGTACCGCGTCCAGCGCAGCCAGATCGCCCGCAGCTTCAATCGCCGCGAGGGCTTCGGATTCTATGGTTTCTATTTCGGACATGAAAAGCCCCGTTGCTTTTGGTGCAAACGGGGCTGATCCGCCCCGCTCATTGCGGTCGGAATAGCGGAGAAAGCGTCAAACGCAAACTGGTTTTAAGCCAGCGCGCCTTTGGCTTGCTCCACAATGTCTTTAAATGCGGCGGGTTCATTGATCGCCAGCTCAGAAAGCATTTTGCGGTCAACTGTAATACCGGCCTTGGTTAAGCCGTCAATCAGACGGGAGTAAGTCAGGTTTTCGTCGATCTCGCGAACAGCGGCATTGATGCGCTGGATCCAGAGGGAACGGAAGGTCCGCTTCTTCTTTTTCCGGCCAACATAGGCGTATTGTCCGGCCTGCCAGACGGCGGCGGAAGCGTTCGAGAATGTGTTTTTACGACGACCCTGAAAGCCTTTTGCGGCTTTGATGATCTTTTTGTGCCGCGCGTG
>CAZXXY010000139.1:1520-5484 GCA_964644755.1 uncultured Hyphomonas sp.
CATGCCGCGATTTTGACGGATATATTTGGAATTGTGGCTCATCAGCCGGTGGCGCTTGCCTGCAACACCATGCTTGATCTTGCCAGTCGCCGTAATTTTGAACCGCTTTGCAGCAGCCTTTTTGGTCTTCATCTTCGGCATTTCGATCTCCTATATGGGCAAAAAACACTGCCCTGTCAGTCAGTTGGAACCCACAAGGCATGCCGTTTTCAGCCTGTGGTGTTCGGATAGAGGGTGCTTATGGCGGAAAAGCGCTGCCGGAGCAACGATATTTTTCAAACGAGATGGATTCTTTCCCGGCTGTAAAACAGCAAGGGATCATCCTGTCTGACGCTTATCGCGGCGCCAACACCATTGTCATCTGGCGACCCTCGAGCTTGGGTTCAAGTTCGACTTTGGCAATTTCGTCGAATTCGTCTTTGACGCGCTGCAAAAGTTCCATGCCGAGATGCTGGTGGGCCATTTCGCGGCCCCGGAAACGCAAGGTTACTTTGACTTTGTCACCCTGATCGAAAAACCGGGTGATGGCTTTGGCTTTGACCTGATAATCATGCGTGTCGATGTTCGGACGCATCTTGATTTCTTTGAGATCGGCAGATTTCTGCTTCTTGCGCGCGGCGGCGCGTTTCTTCTGCTCTTCAAAGCGCATCTTGCCATAGTCAAGAATCTTACAGACCGGCGGAGAGCCTTCTGGGGCCACTTCAACAAGGTCGAGCCCAGCCTCTTTGGCTGCGTCTAATGCAGCGGCTGTCGGCATTTCGCCTTGTTTTTCACCTTTTTCGTCGATGAGCAGAACGCGTGCGACGGTAATTTCTTCATTTGTGCGCGGGCCGGTTTTTTTCTGCGGCGGTGCGGCTTGGGGTCTGCGGGCTATGGGTCGATTCCTTCTTACTGTTGATCAGGGCCACAATATGCCTGTGTTCACGCATATCTTCAAGCAGATTAAACGGATGCCAGCACGCCAAGCGCACGGACGGCCTGCCAGACGTCTTGCGGCGAGACCGATGACAAGACCGCATCATGGACGACAATGACATGTTTCGGGCCGCGCGGGGCGGCTTGCTCGGGGCTTGATTCACTGGTCGCAAACAGGGCAACGCCCGGGGCACCAGCGAGGGTTGCCATATGCATGGGGCCGGTGTC
This sequence comes from uncultured Hyphomonas sp., assembly GCA_964644755.1. Lineage (GTDB taxonomy): Bacteria > Pseudomonadota > Alphaproteobacteria > Caulobacterales > Hyphomonadaceae > CALLCD01. Next base: position 2,664 of record CAZXXY010000139.1, read on the forward strand.
ATTGCCAACAACGAAGCGGGCGCTGGCGGCCAGCGTTGCGATCTGGAACACATCGGTGCGGGTGACCAGATTGACGAGTTTGGGCTCGATTCTCTGCATGGCCTGCGCAATCGGGCTTTCCGTTTTGGTGCCGAGCACAACCGGTGTCATGCCGGCAGCGGCGATCATTTTGGCCAATGTGCCGAAATGTTCAGCTGGCCAACGCTTGGCGGCGCGATGCTCGGAGGCACCGGGAATAATCAGGGCATAATCGCCATGCAGATTGAAGTAGGCCGGTTGCAGGCTTGGCCGATGATTGAGCGCGGGCGGAATCCAGTCGAGATTCGGCATCGGTGCTGTTTCTCGCGTATAGCCGCCCTCGGGACCGATGCCTGCATCGTGCAATTGCTCGGCCAGCCGGTCTATTGTGTGCATGCGCGCGCGGTCAGGATTGGTGTGCGGGAAGGCGCATCCTTCGGCATGACCTGACCATAGCGGCGGCTTACGGCCGGGCAGGTTGAGCGCTTTGAAGTAATTTGCGGTGCGGCCACTGGTCTGGAAATCGTAGGCGATATCATATTTTGCCTTGCGAATGCGGCCGATCAGGTCGCGGGTCGCGCGGATGCCGTCAGGACGGCCATCGGTTTCCACGACATCGAAATAGGGGCATTTTTCGGCCATGGCTTTGTAGGGAGGCGTTGTGAGCAAGGTTATGCGCGCGGAGGGATGGGTTTCCCGAACGATACGTGCAGCGCCGAGCGCCAGAACGAAATCACCGAGCGAGCTAAGCTTTATCACCAAAACCCGTTTGGCGTGCGCTCTCGGATTCATGGTTCGTTTGAAGTCTATATCGCTCATCCGGTCTCTGGCCGCCTTATTCCAATGACAGCATTATATAGGCTGAGCGTCGCGGTCTGAAGTCCTTTCGTGGAAAAATGCTGCTCGACATGCTGCCGGCCATTTTGCCCCATTGTGTCGCGGGTCGCGGGACCGACGGATATGAGCGAGCGGATGGCGCCGGTGAGGGCCTGGGCATTTCCGGCGGTAAAACGTGCGCCGGTTTCGCCATCGACGACGGTTTCGCGTGCGCCGCCATGGTCTGCAGCAATGACGGGACGCCCCATCGCGGCGGCTTCGGCGGCTGTGCGTCCAAAGGCTTCCGGCCGTATTGAGGGCGCCAGAACAATGTCTGAGGCCGAGAGCGCCGCTGGCATGTCTTCGCAATGGCCCAGCACGCGGGTGGCGTCGAGAAGGCCGTATTTCCGGATCAGATCGTTAAGCTCGGTGATGTAGCTGCTCTTGCGCTTGGCTTCGCCGGTCATCACCAGAACGAGTTGGTCATGTTCTTCCGGGCTCATGAGCGAGAGGGCTTCGAGGGCCAGTTTCTGGCCTTTCCACTCGGTCAGGCGGGCGGGGAAAAACAGGACGCATCGTTTGTTCTCCGGTCCCAACCCCCATGCGCTCCGGATTTGCGCACGCCGGTCGGCGCTGATTTTCTCCGGATCGAAGGTGTCAAAATCGACGCCGCGCGGGATGATCATGATCTGGTTTGCGCTTAATCCGTGCACCTCAGCAATATGTTCGGCCATCCAGCGCGAATTGGCGATTACCATATCGCCGCTGGCCATGATGGAATTGTATTTGCGCTTTAGCCCTTTGAGGCCCGAATAGGCGCCGTGATACGTCGTCACGAAAGGCGTTTTGCTCAGGCGGGCGGCGCGGTAGGCGCTCCAGCCCGGTGCGCGTGAACGGGCATGGATCAGGGACACGTTCTCGGTGGCGATCAGGTCGGCCAGATGTTTGCTATTGTTCCAGACCGCGAGCGGGCTTTTGCTGGCCGCGTCAAATTCAATATGTGTGCCGCCAACGGCCTCAAGGGCAGACACCATCCGGCCGCCTGTGCTTGTGACCAGTGCGCGCCCGCCTGCGCGGACAATGGCGTCGGATATTTCGATCACCGTGCGTTCAGCACCGCCCGCTTGCAGGGCAGGGATGACTTGCAAAATGGTCCGTCCGGAAAGGTCAGGTAGATTTGACAAGCAGGGCCTCTTTGGTCTTCACCTCTTTGTATCATGACACACACTGTTTTTTCTACACCGCAACACCGTAAGCTTGCCTATCGCAGATATGAGGGGGCGGCTGGCAAGCCCGGCCTGGTCTGGCTGTCAGGGTTCAGGTCCGACATGCAAGGCTCGAAAGTCACGGGTTTAGAGGCCTGGGCGAAGGCCAGCGAGACGAGTTTTCTCGCTTTTGATTATTCCGGCCACGGTCTGTCGGAGGGTGCGTTTGCTGATGGGACGATTGGTCAATGGCGCGAAGATACGCTGGCGGTGATTGATGCGTTGACGGAAGGGCCGCTCATTCTGGTCGGCTCGTCAATGGGCGGCTGGCTGGCATTGCTTGCGGCTCTGGCCCGCCCCGAGCGTGTGGCAGGCATGGTGCTGATAGCGCCTGCGCCGGACTTTACTGAAAAACTGATGTGGCCTGATCTTCTGCCGGAAGAGAAAAAAGAGATTCTCCAGAACGGGGTCTATTATCAACCGTCGGATTATGGCGATCCGGTGCCGCTGACCAAAGCCTTGTTCGAGGATGGGAAAGCGTGGCAGATCATGGACGCGCCGATCGCGTTTTCCGGCCCTGTGCGTATTCTGCAAGGGATGCAGGATCCGGATGTCCCATGGGCGCATGCGCAGCGGCTCGCTGATACGCTGACGACGGATGATTTGACGCTGACGCTTGTGAAAGATGGCGACCACAGCCTGTCGCGCGAGCAGGATCTTGCCCGGCTGCTTGCAGTGTGCGGGGAGATCGTCGGAGCGGCAAGGTAGGGCCGTTTTTGGTC
>CAZXXY010000140.1:0-5476 GCA_964644755.1 uncultured Hyphomonas sp.
CGGAGGTGCAATAGCTCCGCGCTCTAGAACTGGAAGTAGATAAACGGGCGATAGCCAAGCGGGACAAAGGCCAGTGCAATGGCAGACATCGCGCCAAGAGCGAGGGCAAATGTGGTCGGGTTCAGCTTGGTGAACTCCTCATTCGCGTCCACGCGGTGCGAGAGCCAGTGGAACAGGCCAAGACCGAACAGGATCGGCCAGACTGGAATGGGCAGGGTCTGCGTGCCGGTCGATTGCCATGTGATATAGGTCCATGCCATGTCGAGCGAGCCTTCCAGTGTGCCCGCGCGGAAGAAGATCCAGGCGAGGTTGACCCAGTAGAAGGTGACAATTGTGCCGACCAGCGCGCCAAGGAATCCAATGCTCGGCATGCGGCTGGCAATATGTTTGTTCCATTGCCGCTCGATGATCAGCGCGCCGCCATGCAGGCCGCCCCAGATCACGAAGTTGAAGGATGCGCCATGCCATAAGCCGCCCAGAAGCATGGTCGTCATCAGATTGACATTCCGGCGCATATTGCCATTCCGGTTGCCGCCGAGCGGAATGTAGAGATAGTCACGCAGCCATGAGGACAGGCTGATATGCCAGCGCCGCCAGAAATCCTGAATGTCCGGTGACAGGTAAGGCGAGTCGAAATTTTGCGGAAACTTGTAACCAAGCAGTGCCGCCAGAGCGATGGCCATATCCGAATAGCCAGAAAAATCGCAATAGATTTGCACGGCATAAAGCAGCACGCCGCCAACAAGTGCCGGCGCTGTGAAGCTCTCCGGATTGGCAAAAACCATGTCCACATAAGGCGCAATATTGTCCGAGATACAGGCTTTTTTGATAAAGCCGATCAGGAACAAAATCAGGGCGGCCCGAACGCCGACATCTGCCCAGCGCCGTGCGGTTTCCATTTGCGGAACAAAATCCGAGGCGCGCACAATCGGACCGGCAACCAGTTGCGGGAAGAAGGCGATATAGAACGCGATATCGAGAAAGGACCGCTTGGCAGGAATGTCCCCGCGATACGCATCGACCATATAGGAGATCGCTTGAAAGGTGAAAAAGCTGATGCCGACAGGCAGCACCAGGCTCAGCGTGATCTGGCCAACTGGCAATCCAATCAGACCCGCAAAGTCAGCAAAGCTCTCCGCAAAGAAGTTGAAATATTTGAAGACGCCCAGCACACCGAGCACAGTGACAACGCCCAGCGTCAGCCAGCGCTTTTGCGTCTGCTTGCTAATCTGGTCAGACTGGAACCGCGTGCCGACGAGATAGCTAACGGCCGTGACAAACAGGATCAGTCCAAGAAACCGCCAATCCCAGACCCCGTAAAACACATAGGAAGCTGCGGTCAGGACGGCCTTGCGTTGACCATTTTTGCGCAAAGTCCAGACAAGGCCGAAGACAACCGCAAAGAACAGGAAAAATCTCAGCTCAACGAACAGCATCGGTTAGCTCCTCAAGCATCGATGTTTGGCACAGATCCGTGCCGACATGCGCGCTCAATTGGTCGGCCCCTTCGCGGGTGACATGGCTGAAATCCTGCCAGAGGTCGCGTTCAAACAGGGCAGGGTAGGCATCGGGGCGATTATAGTTGAACACGGTGAGATCGGGGGCAAGCTCGGCGACTTTCTTGCCAACCTGCGGCGTGCGATCAAGCTCGAGCGGATCCGGGGAAACATAAAGAGCGACGTCGATACCGTGTTCTTGCACAGTACGGAGTTTGCCAATCATGTAATTGGCCCGCGCCTCAAGGTTCGGACTATCACCCCAGCTATATTTCTCTAAGGCTTCATCGAATTTTTCCGGCTGGTCCACAAAGTCCTGATGGCGTGCTTCGATGCTGTCATCGTCAATCTCGTCAAGCGCTTCAAATCCGTGCTCGCGGCGGAACTTTGGAATGTCACCTGCGGTGTCTTCTGCGTCTTCAGGGAAGGCACGGTCAGCCGCACGGCCGACGCCCGAGAGATCATATCCCACCCCATAAGCAAAGATGCCGGTCCGGAAGAGCCGTTTGGCCGGGCTTTCGGGAAAAGACAGAATGCTGTCGAGGTTGGCTTGGTACAGGTCCGGACCATGGAAAAACCGCGAGCGTGTGGTGCTGACATCACCCGGCGCCCGCGCCTCGGGCAGCGGGTCTTCGAGGATGATGCGCGACAAGTGACCTTTGCCGGATTTAAGCACTTCAGCAATCAGCCAATCCTGCTCGGCGCCGGTCAGGCCATGAATGCCGAAATTGAACACAGCCGGTGCCTGACATCCGTTGGCTTCCGCGCTCTGAGCAATGGTTTCGGGGATGATGTGGTAGAGCGTTCGCGATGTCCCAATAAAAACGGTGTCATATCGGGCGGCATCGGCGCGGTAAATTTCGAGTTTTGGGCTGAGCACGATCATATGCGGCATAGGCGACATGGCGCGCAAATAGAGCGAGGTTCCTGCCGCAACCATCGCGAAGACCAGGCTGAACAATCCCAACAACCGGATATGCGTTAAAAGACCGACTTTTCCGAGCGAAATGCGCATAAAATCTCTTACTTCAATCCCATAGCCAGACAGTGCACAGCCTGGGAAAGCGGCCTTGCAGCGGGGTTATGAGTGAAAGAAAGCAAACGCCGTGCCAGCCATAGCATTACCGCACAGGCGCAGGAACAATCTCGACAATTGCGTAATTCTCGGCTTTCAGCCGGGCAAGCAGGCCCTCTGTCGCCTCAACCGAATTCGCAAACGGATCATGCAGCAGGACTATGCCGCGCCGCCCGCGTGCTTCGAGTTTTTCCATAACCAGATCAACAATCTCCTCGGCGCTGTTTCCGGTCCAGTCTGCGCCATCGACATCGACCCCGATATCGACCAGCCCCATATCGGCGAGCATGGCCGTTAGCGCCTCATTTCGTGCGACAAATGGAAACCGGAACAGGCTGATCTCTGGTGGATGGTCTGCCTTTCTGAAAGCACGGTTAATGCCGTTCAGTCCGCGTGTGATGTCAGCTTGCGCGGCGGCCGGCGACAGTTTGGTCAGATCACTATGGGCCCAGCCATGCCCGCCAAGCGTATGCCCCCGCGAGGCAATCTCCCGGACCAGTTTCGCTGACCATCTTGCCTCGTCCCCCCTCAGGAAAAAAGCGGCGCGCACGCATTCTGCTTCGAGGGCGTCCAGCACGCCCCGTGTTCGCGAACCGCTCGGCCCGTCATCAAAGGTAAGAATGACTTCCCCGTCCGCCAATTGTTCAGAGACCGACGGTTGACCGGGTGAAACCTCGATTGTGCGCGAGACGTTCAGCCTGTCTTCAGCGCAGCTTGTCTCTGCTGTTTCAGGCACTGCTTGCTGCGCCATACAGGCCGTGCTTGCAAGACAGGCGAAGCTGAAAAGACCGATGAGGGCTTTGTGTGTTTGCGGCACAATGACAGACTCCGGACGTTCTAGCAGGACACTAGACCTCGCAGAACTCAAGTCGATGGTCAAACTTTCCTTACTGTTGGGTAGGGGGCCATAGCGGGCAAAATCTGGGATTTTGTCCACAAGTATTGGACAAAACAGCAATCTGACCTAGAGTTTCGGACAAATTTCCAAGTGGACTTGAAAAGGGTTTTCTAATCATGCGCCTTGTTGTTTCTGTTCTCGCCGCAATAAATTTGACCGCTTGTGCAGCCCTTGCTGACCCCTTGCCAGAACGGCAGGTTGACGCTGTCCTTGCCGGCATTGACGCAGATTACGACACCAATGCATCCGTAGCCAAACAATTATGGGACTGGGCCGAACTTGGTTATCAGGAAACCAAATCTTCCGAACTGCTGCAAAACACATTGGCCGCGCGCGGGTTCGAAATTGAAGCAGGCGTCGCCGACATCCCGACAGCCTTTATCGCGACTTGGGGAGACAGCGGCCCCGTGATCGCCATCCTTGCCGAACTCGACGCCTTGCCAGGCATCAATCAGTCCGAGGCAAGTTCGCGCGATCCGGTAGAAAACAAACATGCAGGTCATGCTTGTGGGCACAATCTGTTTGCCGCCGGCTCGCTCGGCGCAGCGATTGCCATTGCCGACTGGCTCGAAGAGACGGGCACACCGGGCACCGTCCGGCTCTATGGCACGCCTGCAGAAGAGGGGGGCAGCGGCAAAGTCTATATGGTCCGTGCCGGTCTGTTCGATGATGTCGATATCGCGCTCCACTGGCACGCCGATGATGAAAATTCGGCTGCCGCCCAAACATCGCTCGCCAATCGCTCGGCCAAGTTCCGGTTCTCCGGTGTGTCGGCCCATGCCGCAGGTGCGCCGGAACGCGGCCGGTCTGCGCTAGACGGTGTCGAGGCAATGAACATCATGGCGAATATGATGCATGAGCACATCCCGCAGGATGCCCGCATGCATTATGTGATCACATCGGGCGGCAATGCGCCCAATGTCGTGCCGGATTTCGCCGAAGTGTTCTATTATGTCCGCCATCCCGAAACCGACGGCGTTGAAGCCATCTGGTCGCGTCTGGAAAATACAGCCCGCGGCGCCGCACTCGGCACAGGCACCCGGGTCGATTGGGAAGTCATTCACGGCAACAACCCGCTGCTGGTCAATCAGACACTGGCGACCTTGATGGATGCCAAATTGCGCCGCGTGGGCGGGGTCGAATATACGCCCGAAGAGCAGGCCTTTGCGGAGGAAATCCATGCTACGTTTGCGGCGCCCGCCTTGCCGCTTGGGTCGGAGACGCAAGTCCAGCCCTATGAAACCTCCCTCGGCTACGGCTCGACGGATGTCGGTGATGTTTCGCGTGCGGTGCCAACAGTGGGTCTGCGCACAGCCGCTTGGGTGCCGGGCACGTCAGCGCATTCATGGCAGGCCGTGGCGGCCAGCGGCATGTCCATCGGCTTCAAGGGCGCACAAGTTGCGTCGAAAGCTCTGACCCTGACAGCGCTGGAATTGTATCTCGATGCCGATCTACGCGAGGCGGCGAGAGCCGAATTCGATGCAGCACGCGGCGAAGACTATGAATACACATCACTGCTCGGCGATCGCGATCCACCGCTTGATTATCGCAACTAGCTTGCAGGCCTCATCTGCCCCGCTGGATGGGGCTTACTCAACGCCCTCAAGGTCGGCCAGCGTTTCCGTGGTGGCGATGAAGCCCCCCGATTGGCGTGCCCACAGGTCGGCATAAAGACCGTTCTGGCCGATCAGCTCCTCATGCGTCCCTTGCTCGATAATCTTCCCATCATCGAGAACGATCAGCCTGTCCATCTGGGCAATGGTTGAGAGCCGGTGGGCGATCGCCATCACGGTCTTGTTCTCCATCAAGTCAAATAGATGGTCTTGTATCGTCGCTTCGACTTCTGAATCGAGGGCGGAAGTGGCTTCATCCAGGACGAGAATAGGGGCGTCTTTCAGGAAGATGCGGGCAATCGCGATGCGCTGGCGCTGGCCACCGGAAAGCTTCACTCCGCGTTCGCCAACTTTGGCATCCAGTCCGGTATTGCCTTCACTGTCTTCCAGTTCG
>CAZXXY010000141.1:0-5457 GCA_964644755.1 uncultured Hyphomonas sp.
CGTCTTTCCGCCGGGCTATGAAGCGGTCATTGCAGTCAGCGACACGTCTGGGCGCTTTGGGTGTTCGGATCATGGTTGCGGGCCGCCTTGGCGGGGCCGAGATTGCGCGCACCGAGCAATATGCTGAAGGGTCTGTGCCTTTGCATACTTTGCGGGCCGACATTGATTATGGAACGGCCGAAGCGCTGACCACTTATGGCATTATCGGCATCAAGGTCTGGGTCTACAAAGGCGAGATCATGGAGCACGATCCAATGGCACAGGACAAGAAACTGGAATCTTCCGGTCAGTCCCGTGCACGGTCTACAAATTCGCGGGATCAGCAAGGTCCTGGCGGCAGAAACGCGGGAGCCTAGGTAAATGCTTCAGCCAAAACGTACAAAATTCCGCAAAGCCTTTAAAGGCAAGATCAGCGGCAAAGCAAAGGGCGGCTTCACGCTGACCTTCGGCACTTACGGGCTTAAAGCTCTTGAGCCCGAGCGGGTCACGGCGCGCCAGATCGAGGCGACACGTCGTGCGATCACGCGCTTCATGAAGCGGCAGGGTAAAGTCTGGATCCGTGTGTTTCCTGATGTGCCAGTGTCTGCCAAGCCGATTGAAGTTCGCATGGGTAAAGGTAAGGGCTCGACTGACCGGTGGGTTGCTCGGGTAAAGCCTGGCCGGATCCTGTTCGAGATCGATGGTGTGTCTGAAGAGGTTGCGCGTGAAGCGTTGCGTCTGGGCGCAGCCAAACTGCCGATCAAATGCAAAGTCGTCAAACGTATGGAAGGGGTCTAGATCATGGCAAAAGCGATTAAAGCCGCGGACGTACGATCAAAGTCCGAAGATCAGCTGAAAGAAGAATTGTCTCAGCTGAAAAAAGAACAGTTTAACCTGCGCTTTCAGCAAGCTACGAACCAGTTGGAAAAAACCAGCCGCGTCCGTGAAGTGCGCCGAAACATTGCCCGGATCCGTACGGTTCTGCGCGAAAAAGCCAGCGAGGCTTAGGAGAACGATATGCCAAAGCGTATTATGGAAGGTGTGGTGGTCTCCACCAAGCAGGACAAGACAGTGATCGTTCGTGTATCACGGACATTCCTGCACCCGCTTTTGAAGAAAATTGTGCGTCGTACGAAGAAGTATCATGCTCACGATGAGGCTAATGTAGCCCAGGTCGGCAAGACTGTGTCGATTATCGAGTGTGCGCCGCGTTCGAAATTGAAGCGCTGGGAATTGGTGACCAGCACTGCTGGTGAGGGGGCTGACACATGATCCAGATGCAGTCCAATCTCCGTGTGGCCGATAATTCCGGTGCGCGCCGTGTCCAATGCATCAAGGTGCTTGGCGGGGCGGGGCGGCGTTATGCTTCGGTTGGAGATGTTATCGTTGTTTCGATCAAGGAAGCGATTCCGACGGGACGCGTTAAAAAAGGTGACGTTCGGCGCGCTGTCGTTGTTCGGGTCGCCAAAGATATTAACCGCGCAGACGGCTCGACCATTCGTTTTGATACGAACGCAGCTGTTCTGATCAACACGAACAATGAGCCAATCGGCACACGGATCTTCGGGCCAGTTCCACGCGAGCTGCGCGCCAAGAACCATATGAAGATTATCTCGCTCGCTCCGGAGGTGCTGTAATTATGGCTGCCAAAGTGAAAACAGGTGACCGCGTGATCGTGCTGACCGGGCGTGACAAGGGCAAAACCGGGCAAGTGCTGCGGGTTGTGACCGAGACTGGCCGTGTGGTTGTACAGGGTGTGAACGTTGTGAAGCGTCACGCGAAACCGACACAGAGTGATCCGCAAGGTGGGATCAAGACATTTGAAGCGCCAATTGACGCGTCGAATGTGTCCCATGTCGATCCACGCGATGGCAAAGCCGTTCGCGTCGGGTTCAAGATTGATGAGCACGGGCGCAAGACCCGTTATGCCAAGCGTTCCGGAGAGTCGATCGATGGCTAAATCTGATACATATGTCCCGCGTCTGAAAACGAAATATCACGCTGAAATCCGTGATATGCTCAAAGAGCAGTTTTCATACTCGAACGAGATGAAAGTGCCCAAGCTCGACAAGGTCGTGATCAATATGGGCGTTGGTGAAGCTGTGTCTGACAGCAAGAAGATCAAATCGGCTCTTGCCGAGCTTGAGCGGATTGCCGGTCAGAAGCCAGTGCCAACCAAGGCGCGCAAGTCTATTGCTGGCTTTAAGCTGCGTGAAGGCATGACCATTGGCGCCAAGGTTACTTTGCGCCGTGAGCAAATGTACGAATTTCTTGATCGTCTGACGACAATCGCGCTTCCGCGCGTGAAGGATTTTCGTGGCTTGAACGGTAAGAGTTTTGATGGCGCAGGTAACTTCGCCATGGGGATCAAGGAACATATTGTGTTCCCCGAAATCAACTATGACGAAGTGGAAACAATACGCGGTATGGACATCATTGTTTGCACCACGGCAACGACAAACGAAGAAGCGAAAGCCCTGCTCACCGCATGCGGCTTCCCGTTTCGGACTTAAGCGCGGATAGGAACCAAGACATGGCGAAGAAAAGCGCAATTGAAAAAAACGAGAAGCGGAAGAAGCTTGTGGCGCGTTATGCGGCAAAGCGGGCGGCGCTCAAAGAAATTGCAATGAATGAAGACCTGCCTTTGGAAGAGCGTTTCGCAGCGCGTCTGAAGCTGGCGAAACTTCCACGCAATTCAGCGGCCAACCGCGTTCGCAACCGTTGCGAAGTGACGGGTCGTCCGCGTGGGTACTATCGCAAGATGCGCATGTCGCGGATTGCACTACGTGAACTCGGGTCTTTGGGCAAAGTGCCCGGCCTTGTGAAATCGAGCTGGTAGGGGAGTGGAGTTATGAATATTTCTGATCCTGTTGGTGATATGCTCACACGTATTCGGAACGCGCAGATGCGAGGCAGTTCCAAAGTGACAACGCCGTCTTCGAAAATGCGGCTGCGGGTGCTCGATGTGCTGCAAACCGAAGGCTATATTCGCGGCTTTGCGGAGATCGAGAAAGACGGTCACCGTGAAATCGAGATCGAACTGAAGTATTATGATGGCACGCCAGTCATTCAGGAGATCAAACGTATCTCCAAGCCTGGTCGCCGTGTATATTCATCGGTTGGTGATATCCCGCTGGTCCGTAACGGACTTGGCATTTCTATTCTGTCTACATCCAAGGGCGTTATGTCCGACAATGTAGCCCGGACAGAAAATGTCGGCGGCGAAATCATCTGCCGCGTATTCTAGGAGCGCTGAACAATGTCACGTATTGGCAAACTCCCTATCCCGGTCCCAGGCGGAACAACTGTTTCGGTTAACGGCCAGACGATTGAAGCCAAAGGCGCCAAAGGTGCCCTGTCCATGACGCTTTCCGAGCTCGTGCAACCAAGCATGAACGACGGTGAGCTGGTGATTGATCCTCGTCCTGACCTGCGCGCTGCTGCAGAACAGAAGATGAAGGACAATGACGCCAAGGGCCGCAAGAAGATGACCTTCGCCGAGGCGCTCGACGGATTGACCCGCACACAATGGGGCACAGCTCGCGCAAATGCTGCGAATATGGTTCACGGTGTGTCCGAAGGGTTTTCGAAGACGCTTGAGCTTGTTGGCGTTGGGTATCGCGCCCAGATGCAAGGCAAGGATCTTAAACTGGCACTTGGGTTCTCCCATGATGTCATTCACAAAGTGCCTGAGGGCATTACAATTTCGGTTACCAAGCCAACTGAAGTTGTTGTCACCGGCATCGACAAGCAAGTTGTAGGTCAGGTCGCAGCGGAAATTCGCCGTTACCGTCCGCCAGAGCCTTATAAGGGCAAAGGTGTACGTTATCAGGGCGAGTTTGTCCGCCGTAAGGAAGGCAAGAAGAAGTAAGTCATGAAATCGACACGAGAAAAAATCCTTCGTCGCGCGCAGCGAAACCGGACACGGCTCAAAAAGCTGGCCAATGGTCGCCCGCGCCTGTCAGTTGCGCGTTCGCACAAGAATATCTCAGCCCAGATCATTGATGATGTTCAGGGGCTGACCTTGGCATCAGCGTCAACGCTTGAAGCTGACTTCCGTAAGAAGACGCCAAATGGCGGCGATGCGGCGGCGGCAACTGCTATCGGGAAACTGCTGGCTGAGCGCGCTGCTAAAGCTGGTGTCGGAGAAGTTATCTTCGATCGCGGTGGTTATATTTTTCACGGCCGGGTGAAAGCTCTGGCAGAGGCGGCCCGCGAGGGCGGCCTGAAGTTCTAGGAGGCCGTCATGGCAGAACAACAAGGACAAGGCGGCGGACGTGATGGCGGTGGCCGTGGACGTGGACGAGGCCGGGGTCGCGACAATCGTCGTGATGAAGAGCAGAGCGAATTTGTTGACAAGCTGGTCGGGATCAACCGCGTCGCCAAGACAGTGAAGGGTGGTAAGAATTTCGGTTTTGCTGCGCTCGTCGTGGTCGGTGATGGCAAAGGTCGCGCCGGATTTGGCAAAGGTAAAGCCCGCGAAGTGCCTGAGGCGATCCGCAAGGCAACCGAAGAAGCCAAGCGCAATCTTGTTCGCATCCCTCTGCGCGAGGGCCGGACATTGCATCATGATGGCCGTGGCCGTTGGGGCGCAGGTAAAGTGGTTCTGCGTGCAGCGCCTCCAGGGACAGGTGTGATTGCCGGTGGTCCAATGCGTGCCGTTATGGAAGTGATTGGAATTCAGGATGTGGTTGGTAAGTCAATTGGCTCCTCCAATCCATACAACATGGTCCGCGCGACGTTTGATGCGCTGAAATCACAGGCAAGCCCGCGCTCGGTTGCGTCCAAACGTGGTCTGAAGGTTCAGGATGTTGTTGGTCGTCGCGACGATGGCGCATCTGAAGCCGGCATGGTAGAAACGGCTTAAGGGAGCTTTTGATGGCGAAGAAAACTGTCACAGTGCGTCAAACGGGTAGCCCGATACGACGCGAAGCAAGCCAGAAGGCCACACTTGTTGGTCTTGGGCTGAATAAAATTGGCCGAACCCGCACACTTGAAGATACGCCGTCAGTTCGCGGCATGATCCGAAAAGTTGCGCATATGGTCGAGGTCGTCGAGGATTAAAGCTCGGGGGTCCGTAACGGATCATCTCGATATGCTCTGGAAGTCAGAATTATGAAACTGAACGAATTATCTCCCGCCGCTGGATCAACCAGCAACCGCAAGCGCGTAGGTCGCGGCGTTGGCTCGGGTACGGGTAAAACCGCCGGTCGCGGTGTCAAAGGTCAGAAGGCCCGCTCCGGCGTTGCTTTGAACGGGTTCGAAGGTGGGCAAATGCCGATCTATATGCGCCTGCCAAAGCGTGGCTTTAAGAAGCCTAACGCCAAGACATTTGCGTGGCTGAATCTTCGCAAGCTTGGGGAAGCCCTCGAAGCTGGCAAGATTGATGCGTCAAACGTCACAGAAGAAACTCTCGTTGCTGCGGGCGTTGTGCGCCGCGCAAAAGACGGTGTTCGTCTTCTGGCCAAAGGTGATGCC
>CAZXXY010000142.1:0-5379 GCA_964644755.1 uncultured Hyphomonas sp.
CCCATATGGATGACGCCGTGGTCGGCCTTATGGACCCCGCCCATGTGCCCTTTGTCCATTCGCAATGGTGGTGGCGTCCGCCCTCGGCCGGATTGAAACTCAAACAAAAACCGTTCGAGCCAAGACCGCGCGGCTGGGCGATTGCCAGACACAAACCCTCATCCAACTCCCTGCCCTACCGGATTGTCTTCGGCGGCGCTGTGACCACGGAAATCATCTTCCAGCTTCCAGGCTTCCGTTGGGAAATTGTCGAGAACGAAAAAACCCGCCTTTTGACCCTGACCTGCCTGACCCCGCTTGGCCCCAAAGAAACCAGAGTGACCCAGCTGACATGGTGGACGGGCGCGCCGCTCTTGAACCTTGCCATCCCGATCCTGAAACCTGCGGGCCGGAAATTTCTCGATCAGGATGCCGACATGGTCGACCTGCAGAATATGGGCATGGCCTATCAGAAAAATATGCTCTGGATTGATGATATCGACGTGCAGGCCAAATGGTATCAGACGCTCAAACGCGAATGGGCGAACGCCCGCACCCAGCAACGCGACTTCACCAATCCAATCAAACCCGTCACCCTGCGCTGGATGAGTTGACCCGCGCAAATTCGCCAACACGTCTGATAGCCGCGCGTGGATGCCGCACATGACTTTTGCCGGTTTTGCGCACATATTGGCCCCAAGCGACAAAACGGGAGCGCGAAGATGCAAGGTATATTGCCCATATTACTCTACATCACCGCCGCGGCGCTGCTGCTGGTGCTGGCGTTTGGCCTCTTCAACATGACACGAAAAGACGCCAAACAGGCCTCCCGCTCGAACATTCTGATGCGGTGGCGGATTGGTATTCAGGCTGTGGCCGTAGGACTTCTGGTTCTCATGGGCTTGACCGCAGGCGCGATCAATTTCGGCTAAAGGACGGTTTCATGGTCAAACTCGACAAAATCTACACCAAAGCAGGCGACGCCGGAAAAACGCGGCTCTCGACCGGCGAACCCGTCGATAAATGGCACCCGCGCGTTATTGCTTATGGCACGGTAGATGAAGTCAACGCCGCATTGGGCGTCGCAGCCCTTTATGCCACAGCAGACATGCTCGACGCCATCAGGCGCGTTCAAAATGATCTGTTCGATCTTGGCGCCGACCTCGCCACGCCCGACACAGGCAAAGATCTCGGCTGGGAACCTTTGCGCATTGTCGCCGCGCAGACCGAGCGGCTGGAAGCTGAAATTGACACCATGATCGAAAGTCTCGAGCCGCTCGACAGTTTCATTCTTCCGGGCGGCACGCATCTGGCCTCCCATTGCCATGTCGCGCGCACCCTGTGCCGCCGCGCCGAGCGCGAGATTGCCCAATTGGCCGCAACCAAAGGCGAAACCGTCTCCGCCCCGGCGCTGGCCTATATCAACCGTTTGTCAGATTGGCTGTTTGTTGCCGGCCGCATCGCCAATGAAAACGGCCTCGATGATGTCAAATGGGTGCCCGGCGCAAACCGCTAGGCGCACGCCCTAGAAGCCCGCCGTGTCCGCCGGCCCGCCTTTGAGCACATATCGCCGTCCACAATATCCGCAAACCACTTCCCCGTCGCCGCCCATTTCGAGAAACACTTTCGGATGTCCCAGCGCGCCGCCATCGCCCGAACAGGCGACGCGGTGGTCGTCAGTCAGGATGGGTTCGTTCGATTTCGCGTCCTGGATCATATTCGGCAACATCCTTTTACATTGCAGCCAACGCCGCATGGGATTAGGTAAGATAGAGACTAGGTAATTGCGGGGCTTAACCGCGTCAACTTTGAAAGCGCTGAGCATGTCCACGCCCGACCTCGCCATTCATGTCGAAAACCTCAATAAAGTCTACGCAGCCTCAGGCAAAATGCCGGAGAAACACGCGCTCAAGAATTTGAACCTGTCGATCCCGCGCGGGTCTATTTTTGGCCTTCTCGGCCCCAATGGCGCTGGCAAGTCGACTTTTATCAACACGCTGGCCGGCATGGTCACCAAGACCAGCGGCGATGTCACCGTCTGGGGCTTCGACATCGACAAACACCCCCGCCAATCCCGCGCTGCAATTGGCGTGGTCAATCAGGAAATTGTCAGCGATCCTTTCTTCACCCCCGAAGAAGCGCTCGAATTGATGGCCGGCTTCTTCGGCGTACCGCAAGCCGAACGCAGGACATTGGAAATTCTCGAAGCTGTTGGCCTTGCCGACAAGCGCGACGCCTATGTCCGGCAATTGTCCGGCGGCATGAAGCGGCGCCTGATGGTTGCAAAAGCCCTCGTCCACAGCCCGCCCGTGCTGATCCTTGACGAACCGACCGCTGGCGTCGATGTCGAATTGCGCCGGTCCCTATGGGCCTATGTCCGCGAGCTTCATGCCGCTGGCACAACCATCATTCTGACCACACATTATCTCGAAGAGGCCGAAGAGCTCTGCGACACAATCGCAATCGTAAACCATGGCGAGATCATCGCTTGCGAGCCAACCGGCCAGCTCCTGCAAAGGCTCGACCACAAAACCCTGACTCTAACCCCCAAAACACCGCTTACGGATATTCCGGATACCCTGTCAGGACTCGACGCCCGTTTGCGGCCCGATGGCAATCTGGCCATCACCTTCCGCACCAGAGACACAGGCATTGGCCGCCTATTGGAACAGGTCCGCGAAGCAGGGATCAGCATTGCCGACCTTGCCACAGAAGAGCCGGACCTAGAGGACGTGTTCGTCGCACTGACCAGCAATGTCTGATCCCAAACCCCCAACCGGTCAGGACCAGCGCCTGCTGGCCCTTCTCCACCACAGAGACAAATCCCTCGCCAAGGGTGACAGTATCGGTCTGCCGATTACGCCGACCAGCGCCTACTACCATCCCGGCGAGGCTGACGAGGCGTATGCCTATACACGCGAGAACAATCCGACATGGGCCGCGGTCGAAGACCAGATCGCCCTGCTCGAAGACGCCCCGGTCGTTTCGTTCCCGTCCGGCATGGCCGCCATTGCCGCCATCTTCTATAGCCAGCTCGGTGCAGGCGACAAAATGATTGTGCCCAGCGACGGCTATTTCGCCGTGCGCGCGCTCGCCGAAACCTTTCTTGCGCCAATGGGCATCGAAACGCTGGCATGGCCAACCGCCGACTTTGCCAATGCACCTATGGACGGAGCCAAACTGGTCTGGATCGAAACCCCCTCCAATCCGGGGCTCGACGTCTGCGATCTTGCCCAGATCGCCGAACGGGCCAAAGCCGCCGGCGCGCTCAGTGTCGCCGACAACACGACCATGACCCCGCTCTTGCAGTCTCCGCTTGATCTCGGCATTGACATGACCGTCTGCTCGGACACCAAAGCCATGTCCGGTCATGGCGATGTTCTGTTCGGCCACGTCGCCAGCCGGTCAACCGATCTGTTGGAACAGGTCAGATTGTGGCGCAAGCTGTCTGGCGCGATCCCCGGCCCGTTTGAAGCGGCCCAGGTCCATCGCGGTCTCGAAACCCTTGATGTCCGGCTTGAGCGCATGTGCACAAATGCCGGACTTATCGCCCAGCGCCTAAGCAAGCACCCCAAGGTAAAAAACATCCGCTACCCCGGCCTGCCCAATGACCCTTCCCACAAAGCCGCGCTCAAACAGATGCGGCGTTTCGGATTCCTGATCGGCTTCGAGTTTGAAGACGGCCAGACCGCCGACACGTTTCTCGACATGTGCGATAGTCTCGTTATCGCGACAAGCTTTGGCTCAACACACAGCTCGGCCGAGCGACGCGCACGCTGGGGCGATGATGTCGCCGACGGATTTGTCCGTCTGTCTGTTGGATGCGAGCCGGCCGAGGCCTTATGGGCCGACATCGAAAACGCACTCTCACGCCTCTAGCGGAGAATTTCATTCTTCCGGTCAACGCGGACAACATCCAGTCCTCGCTGCCGCAACTTGACCTGCAAACTATCCTCACCGACCAGATGCAAGGCGCCGACGGCGACAAAAAAGACCCCCTCTTCCTCGTCTAGCAAACGGGCAATTGTCTCGGTCCAATTGGCATTCCGGCCATCAAGCATAATATCGTAAGCAGGACCGTCGCCGAAAACGTCATCTTCTGCCAGAAAATCCGTCAGACCCTCGACATCTCCCTCTTGCCAATCGGCCACCATCCGATCCAGCAGGAGCGGATCTTCGAGCATTTGCTCTGCCGTTTGCACCAGCATGTCGATCTGAACCGGCTCGGGAATACTCGCCAGCGCCTTCATCTGGTCCGCCCCTGTTTCGAGATAGCGAATTGGCAACTGCTTCGAGCGGGCAAGCTCTCCGAGCACCTCTTCGACACCTGACTGATCGTCAAACCCGCGGGCATCTGCGGACATTTGCGACAATGTCGCGCTGACCAGCCAGGGCTTATAGCTGTCGAATCCGGCCAGCGGGACGCCGACAAGCTCGCTCGCCTCGGCAATACCTGGCTCCAGCGTATCATCCAGCACCTCCCGCAGACTTTGGCCCGGCAGATAGAGCCCGTACTGGCTAACCGCAATCTCGACCCCATCGCGCGCGCGTTCGCTTTCCGTGTCCGCCTCGAAATAAATCGCCTTGGCAGCCTCTATCCGCTCACGCACCCGCCCGGACAGCCAAACCGTTTCAGGCCGCAGAGTATGGACCGTGCCGAAGAGATAAACTTGCGTGTCCTCGTCAGACACATCCCACATCGCCGGCTGTTCATCTGAATTGGCCTCGGCAATCTCGCGCACCTGATCGGTAAAGCTTGGCTGATCCGACCCGCAAGCGCCCAGCCCCGATAGAGAAAACAGCCCCATAACCAGCCAATTTCGTCGCTTTGCCAAAGATCTCATATGAACAGCCCTGTTTGTTTTCCTACCAGACCGCTCAACCTATCGTCTGCCCCGCCCCTCAAGCAAGCGAAAGAGCGGCAAATCCACCAGTTGCCCTTCGCCAAAGCATGGACTATGACAAGCCGTCCGCACCCATAGCTCAGCTGGATAGAGCGCTGCCCTCCGAAGGCAGAGGTCAGAGGTTCGAATCCTCTTGGGTGCGCCATCAAAATGCTTCAAGCCTTACAAAAACACTGAATGATAAAGTATTTTCCATTATTGTTGCTGAAGACTTGAAACCCACCTCGAAGACAGTATTCAATTTATCTTTGACAGCACCTAACCTTACACTCCCCTTCTATTCCTCTTTCTGAACCGCGCTCATGCGCGTTTCAGCCAAAACTTGTCTCGACGCTGTCAAAATTTCCAGCTTACGTTCAAAATCTGCCGGCTGGTCAACAACGGCTTTTAGCAGTGTCAGTTCTTTGGGCGAGGTTGCAACATGCATATGAAACGCTCTCAGGCTCCGCTTAGGTCGCCCAAGGTCCTGTAATCGCAAGCGTTCGTGTCGGTTGAT
>CAZXXY010000143.1:0-5337 GCA_964644755.1 uncultured Hyphomonas sp.
GCTGGCCGCCTTGGCCAGACTTATTGCCGCCGCCGGAGCGTTGCTGCTTGCCGCCCCCGGAGCGACCTCCGCCTCCAGAGCGGCCACCACCAGAGCGACCGCCGCGACCACGACCACCATGATTGCCGCCGCCATTGGCCCTTGCGCGTTCTTCCAGCTCCTTGGCAATCTCGGCATATTCCGCTGGCGCATCTTCTTTTGGCAGGCTGGTGCCGATCAACCGTTCGATATCGCGCAGCAGGCTACGTTCCTCGCGGTCACAAAAAGCAATCGCGGTGCCGTCCTTGCCCGCGCGCGCCGTCCGGCCAATACGGTGGACATAGGATTCGGGCACATTGGGCAAATCGAAATTGAACACATGGGACACATCATCGACATCAATACCGCGTGCGGCAATATCGGTCGCAACCAGAATACCTGTCGTCCCTGTCTTGAACGCCTCTAGCGCCCGCTTGCGTTGGTTCTGGCTTTTATTGCCATGAATGGCAGCCGCCGGAAATCCGTTCTTGTCCAGACGCCGGGCGACTTTGTCTGCGCCGTGCTTGGTGCGGGTAAAGACGATTGCGCGCTCGTAAGCGGTTTCGCCAAGAATATCGATCAACAAAGAGGGCTTGGCCCGTTTGGGGACATAGATGACGCGCTGGTCGATCCGTTCAATCGGCTTCGAGTTCGGCGTCACGGTAATTTCAACCGGATCGTGCAGGAAGTCGCTCGCCAGTCCGCGGATCTGTTTCGGCATTGTCGCCGAGAGCAGGGCGGTGCGGCGCTCGCGCGGCAAATTGGACATGATCTTGCGAATGGCAGGCAGGAAACCAAGATCGAGCATCTGGTCGGCCTCATCGAGAATAACCGTGGTCGTCTTGTCGATCCGGATGACGCCTGTGGACATGTGATCGAGCAGACGGCCCGGCGTCGCCACCAGAATATCAACGCCATTGGCCATCGCCCGCACTTGCGGGTTCGGCTTGACCCCGCCAACAACCACAGCGCAGCGATGTTTGATATGCTTGCCATAGATTCCGATATTATCGGCAATCTGTGCCGCAAGCTCGCGGGTCGGCGTAACGATCAGGGTTTTGCAGCGGCGTTTTTCCAGCGCAGATGTGCTGGCCGCAATTTCATTGAGCAGGGGGAGGACGAAAGCGGCAGTTTTGCCGGTTCCGGTCTGGGCGATGCCGACGACATCTTTGCCTGCGAGCATTTGCGGGATCAGCTTGCCCTGAATGGGTGTGGGAGTTTTATAGCCTGCGCCATCAAGAGCGCGAAGGATAGGATCGGCCAGGCCGAGATCTTTGAATTGAGTCAAAACGTGTCTTTCATTCGTGCGGGCCATTTGCCGGTCAATCCGGCATCAACGCGCACAGGACCCATTGGCCCTATTGTTTCAATTTTTCAGGGGTACTTGCGTAGACCAGCCGCCTGGTGCGGTGCGCGGACAAAGCCGGGCGTTGAGGCACTCCGAATACTGGACTGCGGTTTGGTGTTCGGGGAGCTGGCAAGTCCTTCGCCATCTACGCGCTGCCCGTTTGGCCGACCTATGCCACACTTGCGGTGTTTGGCAACTCATATTTGCAGGCCTGATCAAGATAAGAAGGCCTTGGACAGCCTGCCCAGACACGGACCGTTGCGGCGGTCTGGAGGGGCAGACCTATTGATACAGAAGTTAAATTCATTGAATTGAACCAAATTCAACCGGTGATAAGTGCAATGCGTGTCCAGATTGATTGTCTCACCGATCTTCCTGCGACTAGTCTCAAGCATGGGCGGAGACACGTACGGGTTTGGCGGGGTGAACCGGATTAGAACGGTGAACGTCAGCCAGGAGGAAGCAGATTTTGCCAGCGACAGCTTGGCGGATGATCTGCCTCTATTATGTTGTCGACATTACCCTCAAGCGTCTTCCTTTGTGTCCGTGCTCGGTGTGTGTTCTGGCTGGTTGGGCCTATTGGCGCCCGACCTGTTTATTTTTGTGCTGACGAACATCCTTCTGTCTGGCTTTCTGATCCTGATCGCATTCCGCGCATTTTTGTCCTTAATCGGCGCGTTCGCTCGCAGGACCAGCAAAGCCAGCGAAAAAGACAAGTCGCCGCCGGATGTTCTGAGTGCGGCTGGAGCGCAGACTCTGCCTCATTACAGTGTTCTTGTGCCGCTCTATCAGGAAGCTGCCTCCGTCCCCGGGCTTGTCGCCGCTCTGGAAGCACTCGATTATCCAACCGACCGTCTCGACGTCCTGTTCTTGACCGAAAACGATGACACCGCCACACGGCAAGCTCTTCTCGCCCAACTCGCCGCCAGCCGGTCATTGCAGACAAGAGCGCAAATCCTGACCCTGCCTGACGGTATGCCAAGAACAAAACCAAGAGCCCTGAACGTTGCCTTGCACAGGCTCGCCGGTGGTTTGGTAACGATCTATGATGCAGAAGACCGGCCCCATCCTGATCAGTTGAAGCGTGCCGCCGCCGCGATGCAGGCAGGCGCCGGAAATCTGGCCTGCGTGCAGGCGCCGCTCTATGCCTATAATGCAGAGGAAAGCTGGCTGGCCGGGCAATGGGCGCTCGAATATGATGTCCATTTCGGCCTGATCCTTCCTGCGCTTGCAAAGTTCGGATTGCCCGTCGCGCTCGGTGGAACGAGCAATCATTTCCGTGTGAGCGCGCTGCGCCGTGCGGGCGGGTGGGATGCCTGGAATGTGACAGAGGATGCCGACATCGGATTGCGGTTTGCCCGGATGGGGGAACGGGTCGGGGTGATCTCGCCGCCAACCCAAGAGGAAGGCCCCGAAACGCTCCGCATATGGGTCCGGCAAAGATCGAGATGGATCAAAGGCTATATACAGACATGGCTTGTGCTGATGCGTCAGCCTGTGCTCGCCGCCAGACAGATGGGGGTCTTGAACTTCGTGTCGGGTCTTGGCCTGCTCAGCGGCGCGATCGGATCAGCCTTGTTACATGCCCCTTGTCTCGTCTGGTTGCTCCTATGTCTTCTCTCTCCAGAAGTGGGTTTGGCGCCGATTGGACAAATTGTCCTGATCGCCGGCTATGCGGTCAGCGCCGGCGCGGCGGGGTTGGCCCCCAACAGGACCGGGGCCAACCGGTGGAAACTGATTGCAAGCTTCTGGCTCTATTGGCCATTGCTGTCATGGGCTGCGGCGATCGCCCTGTACGAAATGCTGCGGGCACCGCACACTTGGGCAAAGACGCCGCACGCCCTAACGCGCCAGACACCCCAAAGCGTTCAAGAAGCATTTGCCTGATCTGGCCGAACTGGTTAGACGCAGACATGCTTGATTTGATCCTGACTTTGACCGGACTGGTTGCCATGGCCGCGTTAGGCGTGGTTGCCAATTGGCGGGCAGGGCTGCCATGGAATGATCTGAAGCCGCGGCGTGTCCCGTGGCGGCTGGTGATGATCATGGCCGGGTTCTGCTTTGTTCTTTTGCTGGTGCATCTGGTCAATCTTCTCGGGCTGGAAACAGGGCCCGAGAACAGCCCGTTTGGCCGGTTCTGATCGCCGCCCGCAGGCTTTGACGCAACGGTATGCCTTGGCGTTGGCCGAGGCTGGGGTATGATCGGACCAGACACTTCAGGATCGGAGACATGCAATGGCGGACAGGGATAAGGCGGACCTCGATACGTTTCGCGAAGAGACGCGCAACTGGCTCGAAGAAAACTGCCCGGCTTCCATGCGCACGCCGATGGCCGAACAGGACATTATCTGGGGCGGCAAAACCCAGATCTATCACAATCCGGATTCAAAACTCTGGCTTGAGCGTATGGGCGAGAAGGGCTGGACCGCGCCAGAATGGCCAACAGAATATGGCGGCGGCGGTCTAAGCCGCGCGCAAGCGGGTGTCCTGCAACAGGAATTGCGGCGGATCAAAGCACGGCCACCTCTGTATTCCTTCGGACTGTGGATGTTCGGTCCGGCGCTGCTCGAATTTGGCAATGAAGAACAGAAGAAGCGCTTCCTGCCGGATATTGTCATGGGCAAAACCCGTTGGTGTCAGGGCTATTCCGAACCGGGCGCTGGCTCCGATCTGGCTGACCTCCAAACCAAATGCGAAGACAAGGGCGACCATTACCTGATCAATGGCCAAAAGGTCTGGACCTCTTATGCCGACAAGGCCGACTGGATTTTCTGTCTCGTGCGGACAGACACCTCCGTCAAACATGATGGCATCAGCTTTATCCTGTTTGATATGGCAAGCGAGGGGGTCGAAACTCGGCCGATTCTGCTGATCTCCGGATCGTCGCCCTTTTGCGAAACCTTCTTCACCGATGTGAAAGTGCCCAAAGACCAGCTCGTCGGCGAGGTCAATGCCGGCTGGACGATTGCCAAACGCCTATTGCAGTTCGAGCGCCAGTCGATTTCCTCATCCGGCTTCGGATCAAGCGGATCGGGCGCGCTGGGCGTACACGAGATTGCCAAGATCAAAATCGGCGCCCGTGAAGATGGCGCGCTGGCAGATGGCGATTTACGCGCGCGACTGGCCAAGCACATGATGTATGACAAAGCCTTCGGACTGACCGTCAAGCGCAGTATGGAAACGGCCAAGGCTGGCGGCGATATCGGGCCAACCACATCCATTCTGAAATATTGCGGTGCCAAGCTCAATCAGGACAAGACCGAACTGATGGTCGAAGCCCTTGGCGTAGACGGGCTCGGCTGGAGCGGCGAAGGCTTCGACCCCGGCGAGCTTGGCGCCACCCGCGCCATGTTGCGCGCCAAAGGCAATTCCATCGAAGGCGGCACCTCCGAAGTGAACCTCAACGTGATTGCCAAACGCGTGCTCGGCTTGAGGGAGCATCAATAATGTTTTTTGGGGCCATAACAGCATCTGTTCTCATTGGATTTGCGGGTGGCGTGGCAATAAATTTTGTCGAGAGCGCCCGTAGGCTGGTTTACGTCCTGACATTCGGTTCAGTTGCCGCGATAGTAGGTACCATCATTCTAGTTGCAGGCGTAGCGGGCAACCCGTTATCATTGTCAATAGGTGGCGTATTTTTGTGTGTGGCTTACTTCTTCTTTTGGTTCGGGAAAACTTTGGCAAAACCATTTGTCGAGATTCGGCAGGAGCAGCAGGCCGATCAATTGAGAGAAACGTTCAAATGACCTTTATCCTGACATAAGACCAGCAAATGCTGCGCGACACAGCAATGGCCTTTGCCTGTTAGGATGCTCAAAATACAACCATCAGATTAAAATCAATTTAACTCGCCTTTGGTAAGGTCCCTCAACGGAGGGCGTGAGCTATGGAAGCCAATGGCTTGGGGTTGATATTTTTCTTGGCAGTCATGTCTCTTGGCTATGGCGTCATGACAGGGCAGCTGAAGCCGG
>CAZXXY010000144.1:0-5297 GCA_964644755.1 uncultured Hyphomonas sp.
TGACGTGCCTGCACTGACCTTCTCCGTCCCGCGTGGGGGCGATAAAACCCTTAAACCAAGTTCCGTAACCACGCTGTCCTACATTGATGAACGGCCCCACCGCACAGTGGCCAGCCAAAGCGTTAAAGGCTTTGGCACACACAAGGGCGCAGATGTCGAGCTGGCCTTGGGAGACGGTCTGATCGCTGACCAATTGCGCAGCCTAGGCCTTCCCAAAAAACCGATCACCAGCATCTGGATGGAGCACATGTCCGCCGAGTTCGGTCCCCCCGAAGCGCTTTAACGTCGACCAATCATCAGCAATGTCGAGCCGCGGGCGGCTTTCGGGATCGGTATGATCTGAAGCGCCCAGGCGCCGAGATATGACGCAACCTTGCGCGCGCGCAGTTTTGCCCCGAACCGGCCAAGACCGTCAGAACGTGCAATATTGGCTAGCTTTGCCATCCACCACAATTGCCGCTCCCACGGCTCCACATGAAAACGGTAAACCGCCTCAATCGACAATCCAGCCCCTTTCATCGTCGCGGCAAGGGCGTCCTCCGTCCACCATGTCAAATGATGCGGCGGCGCGTTGAGCATAAAATCCGGCAGGTCTGCGACATAGGAGCCGGCGTCTGGCACACCAATGGCGACATGCCCGTCAGCTTTTGTGAGTGAAACCATCTCGGACACAAATCTGTCCGGCACGGGCACATGCTCTAGCACTTGAAACGCTGTGACTAACCCAGCAGGCCGGAACTCTGGCGCGGTGCGATAGGTGGCCATATCCATATTCAAAACCGGCGTGCCATTTGCTGTCGCTGCGGCGACGGCGGCGGGATCGGTTTCAAGCCCCAGATAATCCTCCGCAGGCACGTGTGCCGCAAAGTCTGCAGCGCCCGCGCCAATGTCCGTCACCCTCTCTCCCACTTGCAGCCATTTGGCTGCGGCGGCAAACTCTTCCTTGGTGGGAGGATGATACCAGTCAAACTTGCGCAGGGCCTGATAGAAAGCTGCGTCACCCTCAATCGGCGGATAGAAACCCAAACGACCTGTCGCCGCGTCCTCGATCAGCTCCAACGTCTCCACACCTTCAAACAGGTGCGCCACATCAATCCCGAAATCACTTTGCCAACTCGCAATAATATCGCGTGCCGGAACGGCCTCGACGACCGTCCGAACAGCAGGGGCAGTTTGAGAGATACCTAAAGGAGCCATGCCGCCCTATATGCCAGCTAAACAGGCCGCTTGCACCTCACACACCATAACACCTCGCTCACATTTCCATTTGGTATGGTCCGCCTATTGGGTATCCACACCAAATCCAAAGACATATTCGCCCTAGCCAATTGGCGCGCGGCGCGGCTACAGTTTTGAAACAACTGATGCAGTTGAAACAGACGAGAAATGGTAAAACGACAATGACACAGCCCTCCCCATTTGACTTGCAAGCCGTCGTCGAGACGGCGGTTGAGACCGCTCGCGCCTGTTTTGGGAAAGGGCAAGTTGCCTCTTACATTCCGGCTTTGGCAGACGAGGCGCCGGACCAGCTTGGCCTCAGCGTCGTAACGCTCGAGGGGCACATCGCATCTGCGGGCGATGCCCAAGTCCCATTTTCAATCCAATCCATCTCCAAAGTCTTTACCCTCGCAATGGCGCTCGAGGATGTTGGCAGTTCACTCTGGGACAGTGTCGGGCGCGAACCCTCCGGAACCAAGTTCAATTCCATCGTTCAACTCGAGTCAGAAGGCGGGAAACCGAGAAATCCACTGATAAATGCCGGAGCCATTGCAACGACAGCGCGGCTTATCGCCGAAGGCGAAGCCGATAAGACGATAGAGCGGATCGAAAATTTCATGCAGACGCTCGCCGCTGACCCATCCGTTCAAATCGATCATGCTGTTGCCGCGTCCGAATCTGCCACAGGTGCCCGCAACCGAAGCCTCGCGCATTTTATGTCCGCGTTTGAAAATCTAACTCCTCCCGTGGAAACAGTTTTAAGCGTCTACTTCCATCAATGCGCCTTGCGCCTCTCCTGCCAGCAATTGGCACGCGCAGGCTTGTTCCTCGCCAATAACGGAATAGATCCGTTGACGGGCGCACAGATCGTATCGCCAGAACATTGTCGCCAGATCAACGCCGCGATGATGCTGTGCGGCCACTATGACAATTCGGGCGAATTTGCCGTTCGCGTCGGCCTGCCCGGAAAAAGCGGTGTGGGCGGCGGCATTCTCGCAGTTGCCCCGGGGCGGGGAACCGCCGTCGCCTGGTCGCCCGCGCTTAATGATGCGGGAACATCCTTTGCCGGATCGGCCGCCCTTGAGAGTTTCACAGCAGGAGCAAATTGGTCCGTATTTAACTAGGCCGGATCAAAGCCCCCATTGCGCTATTGCTCCGTGCTCCTCCCGCTACGTTAACCTTTCGCGACTGCCCACCATCCCCTATAGTCTGGCGAACCCAACAACAAACCCTCCGGAGGATTACGATATGCAGGACTATCTTCAATTCTATATCAATGGCGAATGGGTCGATCCCGTCGAGCCCCGCACCATCGATATCGAAAATCCGGCCACAGAAGAGCCGTTCGCACGTATCTCGCTCGGCTCGGCTGCCGATGTCGACAAAGCGGTTGCGGCGGCAAGCGCTGCCTTCAAAACATTCTCGCAAACATCAGTCGAATATCGGGCAGAGCTGCTCGACAAAATCGTAGCAGGCTATCAATCGCGCCTTGGCGAGATTGCAACCGCAATTTCCAACCAGATGGGCGCTCCGATGTGGCTTGCCAATGCCGCACAGGCGCCAGCTGGCATGGGCCATTATGCCGGTGCAGCGGCCGTTCTGCGCAATTACAAATTCGAAGAAATGAAGGGGTCGACCCTGATCCGCAAGGAGCCAATCGGCGTTTGCGGCTTCATCACGCCGTGGAACTGGCCTGCCAATCAGGTCGCCTGTAAAGTTGCCCCGGCCATTGCCGCAGGTTGCACGATGGTACTGAAGCCGTCCGAAATTGCGCCGCTCGATGCCATGTTGCTTGCCGAAGTTATGCATGAGGCCGGCGTACCGGCTGGTGTGTTCAACCTCGTCAATGGCGATGGTCCGAGCGTCGGTGCCTATATGTCCGGCCATCCTGATGTCGATATGATGAGCTTTACCGGCTCCACCCGCGCCGGTGTGCTGGTTGCCCAAGCCGCAGCCCCGACGGTGAAACGCGTTGCGCAAGAGCTTGGCGGCAAGTCGCCCAATATTGTCCTGCCAGACGCTGATCTGCAAAAGGCTGTGACCGGCGGCGTCACGCTGATGATGAGCAATTCCGGACAATCCTGTAATGCGCCCAGCCGGATGTTTATCCAGAAGGACCAACAGGCAGAGGCTATCGAAATCGCCCGTGCCGCGGCCGAGAGTATTCAGGTCGCGATGCCAGCGGATGCCCCCAAAGGCGCCATCGGCCCGATCTCGAATGGCAATCAGTATGCCAAAATTCAGGATCTGATCCAGACCGGTATTGATGAAGGGGCAACCCTTGTCGCCGGCGGCCCGGGGCGTCCCGATGGCTTCAATAAGGGTTACTTCGCCCGTCCGACCGTGTTCGCAGATGTCACCAATGACATGACGATTGCACGTGAGGAGATTTTCGGACCGGTCTTGGCGATCATTCCATACGAAACCGAAGCGGATGCCGTGGAAATGGCCAACGATACCGTTTATGGACTCTCCGGCTATGTGCAGTCCGGTGATGCTGATCGGGCGCGAAAAGTGGCCAATCAATTGCGCGCTGGCAATGTCCACGTAAACGGCGCAGGCGCTGACTTTAACGCACCCTTTGGCGGATATGGACAGTCCGGCAATGGCCGCGAATGGGGCGAGTACGGGTTGGAGGAGTTCCTCGAAATCAAGGCCGTTATGGGCTTTGAAGCCGCATAAAGCCCTTTTGACCGCTATTTTGGAAGCCTCCGGTCGCGCAAGCACTCGGGGGCTTCTGTTTATTTGCAATCAATTCAGGTGCTTACAGAGCAACCAATACAAGAACGTTACTTGGCGTTCAGCTTGCATGTGTTAACGTAGTCTTAAGTGAGGACACAACGCTTACTATTTGGAGTCTGCATGATGAAAAAACTAATCACCGGCGTGCTGGCATTGGCTGTTCTAGGGGCTTGCGCCACAGCGACAGCCTATAAACCTCAGGTCAACAGCGATGGCGGCTATGGCGATCAGCAAATTGAAACCAATCGATGGGCCGTGTCGTTCACCGGAAACACGCTGACAGATCGTCAGACAGTAGAGTCCTACTTGCTCTATCGCGCTGCAGAGCTGACACAGCAGAACGGCTTTGACAATTTCCAGATTGTGAGCCGCGAGACAGACACCAGATCACAGTTCCTATCAACCGGCTTCTCGTCCCCTTTCTTCTATAATTTCCGCGGCTCCGGTTTTCATAGCGGATTTGGTTCTGGCTTCCGCCGCAGCAGTTTTGGCCGACGCGGTTTTGGCAGACGCGGTTTCTCCAGCTTTGGTGGTTTCAACGATCCCTTCTTTGGCGGCCCCTCAAGCTTTAGCGAGCGGATCAATTACGAAGCAACCGCAGAGATTGTCATGCACAAAGGGGTTAAACCTGATGATGTCGCGTTCTTCAGCGCCAGTGAAGTTCTGACAAATCTTGCCCCGACGATTGTCCTGCCAGAAGCTTAAGCCCTTGCTTTCGGGCCAGACAAACGCAAAATGGATCAAAGGCCTGCCAATGTGACTGGCGGGCCTTTTTTTGATCAAACTTGAACAGGACGCGAACGCCCCATGCAGAGACTCTTCATTGTTGTCCCCGTCTACGCATTTGTAGTGATTGTCCTACCTGCCCGGCCCGAAGTGCGCGATCTGATGGAACCGCTCTTACGGGTAGACCCGACACTGGCGCTATATGTTGCCGTGGCGGCCCTTGGCTTAAGCGGTTTGGGCCTTTGGTTGTTCCGACGCGAGCCAAACGGCCTCTTATTTCGCCGCAACATATGGCAGATGCGGATCGCCTTTATGGGCCTGATCGGTCTCT
This sequence comes from uncultured Hyphomonas sp., assembly GCA_964644755.1. Lineage (GTDB taxonomy): Bacteria > Pseudomonadota > Alphaproteobacteria > Caulobacterales > Hyphomonadaceae > CALLCD01. The sequence continues at coordinate 5,018 of CAZXXY010000144.1, forward strand.
TCTTTGCCGCGGTCTTTCATGTGTTCGAACGGATGAGCGGGCAATATTCAACCCTGATGACGCTCATCCTTCTGCCCATAGCTTTCATGGCCGCCGAAGGCGTTTACGAACTTTTCCAACAGATGCGCAAGCGTGAAAGCTAAACTCAAAAAGCCTCGCGCCTAACGCGCAAACTTCTTGAACTTCACCCGTTTCGGATTGACCGAGTCTTCGCCAAGTCGCCGCTTCTTGTCTTCCAGATAGGAGGAGAAATCCCCTTCGAACCATTCGACATGACTGT
>CAZXXY010000145.1:0-5154 GCA_964644755.1 uncultured Hyphomonas sp.
ACGGTAGCCGCCACTGTCTGTCAATAAGAGCCGCGCATTGGACGGGTCCGGCTCGATCTTCTGGCGGAGGCGATAGACATGGGTTTCGAGCGTATGCGTGGTAACCGCCGCATTATACCCCCAAACTTCCTTGAGCAATTCATCCCGCGCAACCGGCTTGCCGCCAGAACGGTAGAGAAATTTCAGAATATTGGTTTCTTTTTCCGTCAACCGGATTTTCCGGTCGGCCTCGTCGGTCAGAAGTTTCATGCTGGGCTGGAATTCGTACGGGCCGATCTGGAAGACGGCGTCCTCGCTCTGTTCGAAATTGCGCATATGGGTACGCACGCGCGCCAGCAGGACCGAGAATTTGAACGGCTTGGTCACATAATCATTCGCGCCTGATTCAAGACCGAGAATGGTGTCCGCATCCGTGGACTGTCCGGTCAACATGATCACAGGCACATGGATGCCGTTCCGGCGCATCAATTTGCAGGCCTCGCGCCCATCCATGTCCGGCATGTCGACATCGAGCAGAATCAGATCAACGCGCTCGTCTGTCGCCATCTTGATTCCGGTCGTGGCATTCGCAGCTTGCAGGATCGCGAACTCGGCATGCATGTCCAATTGCTCGGCCAAGGCTTCGCGCAGATCATCATCATCGTCCACAAGTAGAATGGTTTTCAACCCGGCCATAGAGATTCCCTTTGTCTTAACTGACAGTGATGCAGATAATACCAATACTTCTGACGTGGAAACCAATAGGCGTCAAATAATTGCGAGCGGACTGTTATGAATATTTGCGTCAATACCACAAGCGGCCGTGTTTTCTGGGACCAACAGAGCTACAAATGTGCGCTCGGAAAAGGCGGTGCCCTGCGGGCCGCTGACAAGCGTGAAGGTGATGGGGCAACCCCGCTTGGTATCTGGCCCATTCGGCGGGTGTTTTATCGGCCTGACCGGTTGAGTTTGCCGGTTTGCAACTTTCCGGTGCAAGAGCTGAAGCAGGACGATGGCTGGTGTGATGACCCGAAAGATGCCGCCTATAACCGCCCTGTGACGCTGCCCTACCCCGCCTCACACGAGCGGCTCTGGCGCGAGGACCATGTTTATGACCTGATCGTCGAGCTTGGTCATAATGATGATCCGGTCGTTCCCAATTTCGGCAGTGCTGTGTTCATGCACGTGGCCAAACCGGATTTCGCGCCAACCGAAGGATGTGTCGCCCTGCGGCTTGAGGACCTGCTCGATCTGCTTGCGCGGGTGCCGGCAGAGACCTGTCTCGACATCAAGTCGGGCTAGATTGTCCAGTCAGGCCAGGCAGTCAGGTCGCGGCAGCCGGCACCATACGTTCGCCAAACAAAGCCGAACCGACACGGATGTGGGTGGCGCCAAACCTGATCGCGGTTTCAAAGTCTGAACTCATCCCCATGGAGATATGCGGCAAACCGTACTGCTTTGCGCGTTTTGCCAGCAGCGCGAAATGCGGTCCGGCTGGTTCATCGACAGGCGGAATGCACATCAAGCCGTCGAGCTGCAGGCCTAGCTCTTTGGCCAGCGCCACCAATTCGGGAAGGTCCGGCAGTAGAACACCGGCCTTTTGCGGCTCTGCGCCTGTGTTGACCTGGATCAGCACCGACCGCACCTGCCCTGTTTTGAGCTGTGCCTTGGCCAGAGCGCGGGCGAGCTTGGGGCGGTCGAGCGTTTCAATCACGTCAAACAAGTCCAACGCACTCTCGACCTTATTGGTCTGCAAAGGGCCAATGAGGTGCAGTTTCAGATCTGGATAAACGCTGCGCCGGTCGGTCCAGCGCATCTGCGCTTCCTGCACGCGGTTCTCGCCGAACACACGGTGGCCCGCCTGAAGCATCGCATCGACCCGCTCTTCGGGCTGCACTTTCGAGACCGCGACAAGCTCGACGCCCGCCCGTCCCGCATGCTCGCAGGCTGCGGTCATTTTCGCCTCTATAGCGTCGAGACGTTGGGATATATCGGCGGACACGGTATGGGTCATGAATGACCCATCAAGCCCAAGACGATCTATTGCGCAAGCTCCGAATTTCGGTGGATGTTGCGCAAGGCCATTTGCCGGAGGCCCTACCCGGCCTGTTTGCGCTAACCGATCCAGACCGGACTCCGGATCCGCTGGCGCTGGCAAGTCGTCTCTTCAAGGGCTGCGCGATCATCTATCGTCACTTCGGGGCGGCAAACCGGATAGAGGTCGCCCGCCGCCTGAGCGAAATCGCGCAAGAAAACGAAATTGCCCTGCTGATTGGAAATGATCCCGATCTCGCGATCGCCGTGAATGCCGATGGTGTTCACTGGCCTGAAGCGAAAATCGGGACAGCCAGCCTCTGGTCAGAACGATTCCGGATCATGACGGCTGCTGCCCATAGTGAGGATGCCATTGCCGCCGCCACAGAGGCCAATTTGGACGCGGTGCTGGTCTCAGCTGTGTTTCCCTCCAACAGCCCCAGCGCGGGGTCACCAATCGGCGTTGAGACGCTCCGGCAATGGACCGAGAGCAGCCCCCTGCCCGTCTACGCTCTAGGCGGCGTAACGGCAGACAATTTTACTGAATTTCACGATTTCGCAGGCGCGGCCATGATTGGTGGATTGTCCGGACTGACTTACGGGGCAGCCCCGGCAAATCCCGATTAGAACTTGAATGCAGACTTCAGCCGAATGCCGGTTTCCAATTGCTGCGGATTGCCAACGCCGCTTGGCCCGAGATCCTCTGCGCCAACGCTCACCGATCCGCCAAAGCTAAAGCGCGGTGTAATGTTGAAGCTCGCACCGGCCTGCATTTCTTCGCGAGGAAGACCGGTATCGCCCTCACGGCTGGTGACAGACAATTGCAGCTGCCAGCGCTCGCCTTTGTTCCAGCTATAGGCGACATCGCGCTCGCTTGCGCCGGTCCAAACCGGACGCTGGGCATCGCCCTCCCGAAAGGTAAAACGCTGATACCAATCCGGAATCGCAGCATCAGAGCCGTCGGAACTGACAATCGGCACCTGTTGAGGGTCGATGTTTTCTACCGTTTGCGCATTTGCTACACCGCTCCCCAGACCCAGTCCAAGCAGACCGAGGGTAAACAGTGATACAAGAGAGCGCACGCGCAGAGTCATTATTTGTCCTTCGACCCTATATATGGCCCCAATTCGATTAATCCCAAATTAACAATGGGTGAGGTTCGTATAATCAAAGCGTGAGTGACATTTCGATCACAGGGCCAGTGGAACGAAGGGTTCCGCCCATTTCGGGGGTCAAAATTTGCGTTTGAACCCCCAAACCAATCCGAATATGCTCGAAAATCTGTCTGGACGCGGCAATTGATCCACTCTGTCCGGTGATATCGAGAAGATCATCGTCTGACCGACCATAGGTTGCGGACCAGTCGAGGCCAAATTTTTCGGCCCCGAGACTGACTGACCAGGCTTTATAGCGACCACCGGCATTATCGGTTGTCAGCCAGTCAGCGCCAAAACTCACCGTTTCGCCCTCGATTCGGGCGCCGGTGGACCACACTTCAACCGTCCCGTTATCTTGCGAAATCGGGCCAATTTCCACACTGGCGCGCGCATAAGCACCATAGGCACTAAGCCGGAGGCCGCTCTCGGGCAGTCGCCGCGTGAAATTGAACGCTGCTTCGGTGATGTCTTCGAGCGCAGGCTCGGCGACGCCGGCGACCTCTCTGCGCGGGTCACGGTCAAGGCCGCGTACATTTGCATCGGGCGCATAGGATACGCCAAGTTTCAAACCGAGGATCCGCGGCGTGGTATAGCTGACCTTGGCCGCCGGACCGGATAAATCACTGCGCGTCAAAACAGTGGCTATCCCGCTCGTATCGAGAGAGGGATTGACCGCGCCGTGCCGTCGGAACACGCTTTCGGCGCCCTCATGGAACCGGCGTGCAACGCCTAAATCACGGCCAAATAGCAACTCACCATAACCGCCATCTATATAGATAAAGGCCGTTTCAAGCGCTGCGCGTAAATCACCGTCTTCGGCTGCCCCCCCAAGCGTGAGCCCCGTAAACGCGCCGCGCGGGGCAAGTGTTAGAGGCGCCTGTCCGGTCCCTCCCCCTCCAACGAGATCCGGTATCTGACCCGAAAAACCTGCTCTCTGGGGGTGATCAAGCTGGACTATGCCTCCGATCCGCACGCCAATCTCTGCGCCATTCTCAAGAACCCGATCAATTTTGACGCTGGCCCGCACATCGGTCTGAAAAAGTTCGGCATCGACATCACCCGCATCATCACGCCCCGGAGCCAGAACAATGACCGCTTCGCCACGCGCATCGAGCTGCCAGTCCTCAAACAATGCTGAGGTTTGCGCCGACACAATAGGGGCCGCGAACATTAATGTTGCGAAAGTCAGTCCAGTGCGTAGCATTTGTTCTCCAAGTTTGTCGCTTTGGACGCATATCATCTCTGGCCCCGGCTGACTTGCGTGCTATACAGAGCTAGGATACCTAAAAAGATAACGCTCAGGATAAATCACATGTCTTTCCGTCTTCTTGCAACGGCTGTTTTTCTAGCCGCAACCACTCTTTCGGCCTGTAGCTCTAATGCACGGACACCACGCGCGATCGTCCAGGAGATCGAAGGAGGCGTAAATCCTTATTTGTGGCGCGCCTCTCTCGATACGCTGAGCTTCCTGCCCATCGATACGGCCGACTCTGTGGGTGGCCTAATCAATTATGACTGGCAGGCTTTCGAAGAAGCCCCAAATGAGCGGGTCAAAGCAACTGTGTTTATTCTCGATACGCGCCTGCGGGCGGATGGTGTGAAAGTCTCGGTTTTCCGTCAGGTCCGTGATGCGAGCGGCGGTTGGTCAGACGCCAATGTTGATCCGGAAACCCAGATCCAGCTCGAGAACAAAATTCTCGAACGTGCCCGCGCCCTTAAAGCCTCCGAGGTCCGATAGCTCTGGTCGCTGGCAGCGCAGAGCAAACCTCTAGACATGCGCTCGAACAGGTCCTCCCCTGCCTAGACGTGCCCGTGAGTTTGCGGCATAGCGGAACGCTCTTTCCTGTTCCGCAATAAGGGCTTCTGCCGTGACCGATAAATACATTCCCCAGACCGCCGAGCCGCATTGGCGCGAGCAGTGGGAAACGCAAGACATTTTCCGCGCCGTTCCGCCGTCCGAAGCGGGCGATGGACCCAAGGCCTA
>CAZXXY010000146.1:0-5130 GCA_964644755.1 uncultured Hyphomonas sp.
AGGTTCAGCTTTTGCGGGCTGATACGGAGCATGCGCAAAACCGCACGAGCTTCGTTGCTTGCCTGCTTCGGAGGTGACTTAGGCTTACCCATTTAACCGCGCCTCGCCTTCTTGTCGGCACCGTGACCGTAGAAAGACCGTGTTGGCGCAAACTCACCGAGCTTGTGACCGACCATTTCCTCGGAAATCGTTACCGGAATGAACTTATGACCGTTGTGGACCTGAAAATTCAGACCAACAAATTGCGGCAGAACCGTCGAGCGACGCGACCATGTTTTGATCACTTCACGCTTTGTCGAATCCTTCGCCGCAGCGGCCTTCTTCAAGAGATAGCCGTCAACAAACGGCCCTTTCCATGTGGAGCGTGGCATCTTGTGGCTCCCCTATCGCTTAGCGTTACGTCGACGGATGATCAGACGATCAGTCGACTTGTTTTTACGGGTTTTAGGCCCGCGCGTTTTCTTACCCCATGGCGTCACCGGATGACGACCACCAGAAGACTTACCCTCACCACCACCGTGCGGGTGATCGACAGGATTCATAACCACACCGCGAACAGATGGGCGCTTGCCCTTCCAGCGGTTCCGGCCAGCTTTTGACATGACCTGGTTCATATTGTCTGGATTGGACACAGCGCCGACAGTTGCCAGACACCGGTCGAGCACCATCCGAAGCTCGCCCGAAGACAGCTTGATCTGGGCATAGCCGCCATCACGGCCCACAAGCTGGGCATAAGAGCCAGCCGAACGGATCATCTGGGCGCCCTTTTCAGGCTTCAGCTCAATATTGTGAATGATCGTACCGACAGGGATATTCTTCAGCGGCAGTGTATTGCCAGGCTTGATATCTGCCGTCTTCGACGAGATGACTTTGTCGCCAACGCCAAGACGCTGAGGAGCAATAATATAGGCCTGCTCACCATCAGTGTATTTGATCAACGCAATAAACGCCGTGCGGTTCGGGTCATATTCAAGACGCTCGACCGTCGCCTCAACGTCAAACTTGTTCCGTTTGAAATCGACCTTACGATACAGGTTCTTTGCCCCGCCGCCGCGACGACGCGCCGTAACGCGTCCGCGATTGTTCCGTCCGCCTGACTTTGTCAGACCCTCGGTAAGCTTTTTGACCGGACGCCCCTTGTGCAGATCCGAACGATCCACAAGCACAAGCTGGCGGCGACCGGGGGACGTAGGATTAAATGTCTTCAATGCCATTTGTCGTCGCTCCTATAGGCCGGTCGTGAAGTCGATGGCCTGGCTGCCATCAAGCGTCACAATCGCCTTCTTGAAATCCGGGCGGCGACCAAGCGTTCCCTTGAAACGCTTTGTCTTACCCTTGACTTTAATCGTGTTGACCTTGGTGACCTTCACCTTGAAGAGCGCCTCAACAGCCTCTTTAATCGTCGCCTTGTCAGCATCGATCGCCACGCGAAAAATGTACTTTCCATCCTCAGCAACCAGCGTGGATTTCTCCGTAATGTGTGGCGCGAGCACAGTGTCGTAATAATGATTCTTTACATCAGCCATGGCTTAGTTCGCCTCCTTGGCACGCTTTGCGAGCAGGCGCGCAGCATATTCTTTATCAACCTTCGAGCGTGGCGCTTCCCCGGCGATCATTTCTTTACACTGGGCAAGCCACTCTTCGCGTTCAGCTTTCTCGACCTTATTGACCTTTTCCAACACAGCCTTGCGGTCAGCATCAGACAAAGCAACATAACCGGTTAGCGACCCCGCACCGATGGCGCGCAGTTCTTTCGCTGTTTTTGGGCCAATGCCATCGACAAGCTGAATATCGTCAATGAAATTTTCCTTCGAAAACGGCGAAGCGGCTTGAAGCTTTCCTTCAAACCGCTGCGAAATGCCATCGACGGCGTCTTTGGTGAGTACGAGCGTCTTACGGCGCATCACATCATATACATTCAGACCAATCACCGGAAGAACATCGACGTTTGGAATGTTGCGGGCCGCCTTGGCGAAATTCTCGTCAACCGAAACGCCACCAATAATCAGCGCATTCTCGATACCGAGGCCAGCGAGTTTACCGCGAAGATCTTTGGTCTTAGGAGCGTCCATTTTGGCGTCATCAAGAATAATGAGCGCACCGTCCTTTGCCTTGGCAGACAAAGCATGGGCCAGAGCCAATTTACGGATCGCCTTTGGAAGACTGTGCGCATGGCTACGAACACGCGGCCCGTGCGCAACACCACCACCAACAAAAATCGGCGCATTTCTGGAACCGTGACGCGCGCCACCCGAACCTTTTTGACGAATAAATTTCTTCGTCGTTACGCTCACTTCAGAACGAGACTGAGTTTTGTGCGTGCCAGCCTGACGCTTGGCGAGCTGCCAGCGAACTGTACGATGCAGAATATCCGTACGAATATCCTCGACACCAAAAATGGCATCATCAAGCGCAGCCTTACCAGCAGCTTTGCCTTCAAGTGTTTTTACAGAGACGTCCATTATTCGCCGCCCTCTTGTTCTTTAAGCAACTTTTTCAAGAGCTTCTTATCTACATCTGCCTGCGGCTCACCGCCTGCAAGAATCGCTTTTGCCTGGCCGACCCAATCTTCATTGGCAGCCTTTTCAGTAACGCCGAGCTCCTCGAGAATCGCATCACGATCAGCATCCGCCATCGCGACAAAGCCCGACAATGTGCCAGCACCCTTCTCCTTGAGCTTCTCTTCCGCCTTGGGACCAATGCCATCGACCAGAACAATCGTGTCAGCCGCGGAACCCGCAGTAATCGCCACACCGGTAGCAGCAGGCGCATCATCGGCCTTTGGCGCAGCTTCCGGAGCAGGCTTCTCGGCCGCGCGGAACGATCCCGCTGCTGGCGCGTCGGCAGGCAACGCACGCTTCACCGCGTCACGAACCTCGACCCAAGACCCGTCAGAGCCAGGGATCGCCCCTTTTACGAGGATCAAGCCGCGCTCTACATCCGTACGAACAACCTCGATGTTCTGAACCGTCCGGCGCGCATTACCATAATGGCCCGCCATCTTCTTGCCTTTGAACACTTTACCCGGATCCTGACACTGGCCCGTTGAACCGTGCGAACGGTGAGAGATGGAAACACCGTGCGTCGCACGAAGTCCGCCAAAATTCCAACGCTTCATCGCACCGGCAAAACCTTTACCAATGCTCATGCCAGCCACGTCGACGCGCTGACCGGGAACAAAATGGTCCGCAACAACTTCAGCGCCAATCTCTGGCAGCTCGCCATGTGTGCGGAATTCAACAAGCTTCGCCTTCGGCGCCACGCCAGCTTTGGCAAATTGGCCACGCTGCGGCTTGGCCGTGCGCTTGGCTTTCTTTTTACCAGCGCCAAGAATGACAGCATTATAGCCATCGGTGCGCTGCTGGGTGCCACCCTTCTTTGTGGTAACGGTACGCACCTCATCGGTCCGAAGCCCGACAACCTGTGCGCCTTCGAGCGAAAGAACGGTGACCGGCACATGCTGGCCTGCGTCATTAAAAATGCGCGTCATGCCAAGCTTCTTGGCAACCACGCCGGAACGTTGTGCTGGGAGTGTCATTAGCGCGCTCCCTCAAGCTTGATCTCGACAGCAACGCCTGCAGACAGATCGAGCTTCATAAGCGCATCAACAGTTTGCGGGGTCGGATCAACAATATCGAGCATACGCTTGTGCGTACGGATTTCGAATTGCTCACGAGATTTTTTGTTTACATGAGGCGACCGGTTGACGGTGAACTTCTCGATGCGGGTTGGTAGCGGGATTGGCCCGCGCACATCCGCGCCGGTCCGCTTCGCCGTCGAGACAATCTCTTTGGCGGACAGGTCCAGTGCGCGGTGATCAAAGGCCTTCAGCCTTATTCGGATATTCTGTTTTTCCATCGGTTCGTCCGTCTGCAAAATACATCAAGCGGCCCTCCCCTAAACGCGTCAGGCCGTAACTTGGTCAAATTCTCTATTTCGGGAACTACGTTTGCCTTATACGCAAGGCACAGCCAGCTCATCGAATGGCGTTACTAAGCGAGCAAAACCCTCCCGTCAACAGCCCTTTGTCGCTTTTATTTCATACATTGTACGAGCCCGTTGCTTGACCCGCTTTACCCCAGCTCCAGCGTGCCCTAAAAATGGGCCAAGATGATGACCCAGACCCACCTCCTGATTGCGGCAAGCCTGCTCGCCAGACCCGGGCATCGCCGGCGAAATATGGCTGTTATTGCGGGTGCCCTGATCCCAGATGCAGCCATTTATGTGTTATTTGTCTATGCCGCGATTGCCGGAATTCCCCAATCGACCCTATGGAACGAGACGTATTGGTCGGAAAGCTGGCAAATCTGGGTCACGATCGGCAACTCGGCGCCGCTGTATCTCGGCCTGTTGGCCACCGCACTCTTACTGGCACGGCCAAATGATGGTCGCCCGGTCTGGCAAAGCCTTCCAGCGCTTTTTGCCTTGGCCGCTTTAACCCATCTGGCGGGCGACTTTCCCGTCCACAATGATGATGCCCATATCCATTTCTGGCCGTTCACCGAGTGGCGCTTTCATTCGCCCGTATCGTATTGGGATCGGGCTCACCATGCGGGCCTTTTTGCACCTTTGGAGATGCTTTTGGGGCTCGGCTTGATGATTGTTCTATTTCGCCGGTTTACAGGTAAATTGACCCGCATTTTTCTCGGTTTATCCATCGTGCTTTACATCGCCGTGCCCGCATACTTCATTCTGACGATTTGAGTCTGGATCAGCAGCGCAAATTCTCCGCAAGATTGACTTACCTGTCCAATCTGCGCACCGTGGCTCTCTAACGGCAGGAATACCCATATGACAAGACGCTCCATAAAAATTCTTGGGATCATTGCAAGCGTGAGCCTCTTTGCCGCCTGCATATCCCTTGATTCCAATACCACACGCGACGGCACACCCTGTACGCGGGACAGTGAAGATGATGATTGTTCGCGTTACGTCCAATATCGGAATTTGGAGCGGGGATTTAAAGATGAAGGATTTGACGAAGCGCATCGCAAGCAGGGTTATGAAAATTTGCGCGAGCGACGACGCGAACAGCGCGAAGGTCGGCCCAACACCAACCCGTTTGCTGGAGGCATCCCTGCACCGCCAAGCACGACGGCGCCCGACACTTGATAAGCTTTTAAACGATCA
>CAZXXY010000147.1:0-5123 GCA_964644755.1 uncultured Hyphomonas sp.
CTGTCGGGCCAGCAGGGTCTGGCTGGGTGCTGATGTCTTCTATGAGGTCATCACCTGGGCCTGTGGGGCTTTCAGTTGCGTCGGCATTCGTTCCATTTTGATCAGGCGTCTCGGGATTTATTGGCTCGGTCGGCGCGATCTGATCTTCGGGCGCAGGGACTTGCGTATCATCCGGTCCGGTTTCGGCGGGTGGCGCCTCGGGTGTCTCTGGCTCTGCTGCGGGCGGTATGGTTTCAGCCGGAGTCGCGGCCGGAACACTGACCTCGTTCGTGGGAGGCTCTGGCGTCTCGAAGCCCGGCCATTTCACCGAACCATCACAGGCTGTCATTGCCAGCCCAAGGGCAGCCCCCGCAAAAACGATCCGGTTACGCATTACCTTGTTCCTACGACGATGAGTTTGTCAGCCATTTCATAGGCTTCCTCTTCTGTGATGCATGTATCATTGCCCGGTGCCAGATCGATATTGCACTCGAACTCTATCAGATAGTCGGCGCCATATCGCGAAAGCGACAATTGCGCCCCAGCAAGGCTCGACGTAAACACGGATTCGCGGGTGCGAATGGTGTCGGCATCTGGCGTCCCTGCAATCAAATTCGTTCCGTTGATAACAATATCATACGCCTCGCCTGGATAGGACGCGAAATAGCCGTCGGAGGTTTGCCGGAACATCACACCACGCTCGGCGCTGGCGGGCGTCACAATGCCGGTTGGCAACAGGACCGGAACAGCAGCAGGTTCCGTGCTTGACGCTATGGTTACAAGGTCATCGCTGCCTTTTTCCTGACTCGTGAGATCCTCACGTGCGCTGGTCCAGTCGATCTGCGCGGTTTGCATCGCGTCGGCGCGGGGCCCAACGCTTGGCAATGCGGCTGGCGTCACCGGACTTGTCGCTGCGCCTGCCTGTGCACTTTCGGTCGCTGGTGCTGCTGGCTCGTTTGATAGCTGGTCGCATGCGGACAAAAGCGCCAGGGCACTGACAATTACTATACAGGGTTTCAGGCTCATGGCGTATCTCCGGGGTGGGCTGTGTAGTCTGGGTCGGCATATTTGACCAGTTCCATCGCTTGAAGCTCTTTTTGCTTTTCAATGATATCGGCACGGTTTGGATAAGCACCGGTCTCCGTAGACCAGCTCAGGATCAGCTCACCTGCATAACTGGTCTTTTTGACGTTCATGCCGGCGAGGGTTGGGTAGTGGCTTGCCCAGTCGTTGAACACACGACGTGCGCCCTCGGGATCATCTTTGAACATGCTCAGACAGAGCTCCACTTCCTCAACCGGGTGAAACCGGACAATGAAATCGACACCTTGTTCGATCGCGGGCGTTTCCGTGTTGCGGGTGAGTTCGGCACTCGCCGTTTCAAGCGTTGCGGGCAGGTAGATCGGGGCAGCTTCATGATCTGGCGCTGTGGCTATGGCCAACGCACCGAAGCCGGCAAGCCATGCTCCGGCTAGACCGAACAATTTGGTGCGGTTTGGCTCTACGCTATCGGTCACACCCGCGCCGGTTACCGGATTCTTGTCATCAGTCATGCTTTCGCCCTCCGTTTCACCCCTAGTTTGGTAGTTTTTCGAGATTGAGCAAGCCCGCCCCGCAGGTCCGTGTGCACATTCCGTCTGAATCAGGAATAGGCGTAGCCCCTGGATATTCATCGCAAGGCGCACTGCATTGGCCGGTTTCGCGCGGTGTCAAAGCACTCAATAGCGTGGCTTCGAGCTGATCGCCCGTCATCTCCGGGTTCTGAGCCGCGATCAGCGCCAATGCGGCCGATGCGTGTGGCGCGGCCATGCTGGTTCCCTGCTCATAAGCATAAAAACAGTTTGCGATCGTATCACCTGTGACAGGATCATAGCAGTCTTTGGAAGGCTTCGTCGAAAGAATGCCGTCCGGCCGTCCGTCATTATTATCGTCACGCAACAGATCGCCGCCGGGGGCGAGTAAGTCCACTTCTGGTCCGAAATTGGAATAGGGGGCGATGTGTCCGCGCGCATCGCTCGCCGCAACCGAGATCACATTGTTACAGCCAGCAGGGGCATAAAACTCGGTTGGCAGTCTCGCATTGCCAGCGGCGGAAACAACAACCGCGCCGCGTTCCACAACACTGTCAATCGCATCTTGCAAAGAGGCTGGGCAGGTTTGGAACAATCCGATCGAGAGGTTGATAATGTCGGCTGGATTCTCGTTCCAGACCTCATTGCCAAGCCCGTCAATGGCAGGAATGGTTCCGCCCGCCCAGCGAATGCCGGCGATAATGTCAGACAGTCGGCCGCCGCATTTTCCGAGCGCCCGCACCGGCACAATGGTCACGTCCCATGCGCCGCCGGCAATGCCTGCACCATTATTGCTTGCGGCTGCGCCGATGGTGCCAGCCACATGGGTGCCGTGAAAACTGTCCTGGGCGAAAGGCACGTTTGGATTGCACAGATCGCCCGGATCATTTGGGTCATTGTCCCGGCCATCGCCATCATTGCCCATAACCGGATCACTGACCATATCCCAACCGGGTGCAATGTTTGGTGAACCGACAATGTCGGGATGGGAGAGCGCCAAGCCTGTATCGACAACCGCAACCGTTACCTCGGTTGAGCCGGTAATCCCACTACGGCTCCAGAAGTCGACAAAACCGGCTCCGCCGGCAGACTCGCCAGCTTCTGTGCCATTGTTGAGAAAATTCCATTGCAATTCCCATAATGTGTCATCCGGTCCAAAGGCAGCTGGTAGTGGCACAGTTACCGGACGCCGGGCAAATTGATGGTCGAAGATGAAATCTTTCTCGACATATTCAAATTCGCCACTGGCACGCAAAAGCTCGACCATGCAATTGGTCGCGAGGACTTTGTCGTCAAGCATGCGGGCTTTATCGACCGTGTCAGGGCAGGCCAACTCGGCATCAGCGGCAATCAGGGGCGTAGGGTCTGTCCCCTCGACAAATTGTGTCGGGTCAGCAAACAGGTCGATCACCATCATACCGCTATCGGATGCAGAGACGGAGCCGGAAAGTCCCAGCTTGTCCATTTCGTTGAACATGGTGGATTGCGCATCAAGTTGCGCTTCGCGCACTTTGGGGGCTCTGGCCATCCGGCGGCGAGACTTCATCGCTTGCCGGTTCATCCGGCGGGTCCCCGAGCGCGGACGGATAGCGCGTCTCTGCAGAACTGGCGGGGGCGGGGCAGCCTGAACGCCGCTGGCGCCATCAGGAACCGTATCTTCATTTACGATAACGGGCTCAGGGGGCGGCACGGCTTCCTCGGCTTCGGCAAGGTCCGGCTCTTCTATGAACGCTTCAGCAAGGTCCGGCTCCAATGCTTCGGCTTCTGCTTGCAAGGCATCCACGGCCAAGGGCTTGGCGACGATTGAACCGACGGCAAACCGTTTGCGCTCTGAAGCGATTGCGGCGCGGGCTTCCTCGCTAAGGCGTCCAGCAATGGCACGCTCTGCCGGTGCAGCAGCTTCAAGTCTGGAGGGCGCGGTCGCGGGGGTTTCGGCGGTCTCTTCACCCGCCAATTGATCGACAACATCATCGAGCAGCCCTTCGATACGGCTTTTGCGCGTATCCTGTTCGTCGCAAGCGGCCAGTGTACCTGCCATAAAGACGACGCTTGTGGCTGCAATCAACGCGTTACGAAATAAAATCCGCTTAGAAGTCATGCCGGGTTCCCTCCTTGTAATCTAAACCATTCTGGCTGTGCTACCTTGTACCGATAGGATTAAACCTTAACCTTGTGGCAATGAAATGGCGAGAGGCAGAGAAAATATTGACCTATCGAAATGTTGTTGTTCTGACGGGTGCGGGTATTTCAGCGGAGAGTGGATTGGGCACTTTCCGCGACAAGGATGGCATCTGGACCAAGTATCCACTCGAAGATCTGGCAACGCCTGAAGGGTTCGCCCGGAATCCCGATTTTGTGCATAAATTCTACAATGACCGCCGCAGTCAATCAGCAGATGCAAGCCCGAATAAGGGGCATATTGCGCTTGCCGATCTGGAAAAGGCGCAAATTGGAGCAGGGCAGAAATTTCTGCTCGTCACCCAGAATGTCGATAATCTACACGAGAAAGCAGGATCGGATCCGGCCAATATCATCCATATGCACGGAGAATTGGCCAAATCACGCTGCGGTGCCTGTGGTGATGTCGCTAACTGCACCATTGCCCTGTCGACGGAGCTGACCTGCAAAATTTGCGGAGTGAGGGGGCAAATGCGTCCGCATATTGTCTGGTTTGGCGAAATGCCGCTTGAGATGGAGCGCATCGAAGAGACCCTCGCAACTTGCGATCTGTTCGTGTCAATTGGCACATCGGGCGATGTCTATCCGGCCGCCGGCTTCGCCCAATTGGCAAAATCTCTGGGCGCATGGACCGTCGAGCTGAATCTTGAGCCGTCTTCGAATGCGGCTTTGTTCGATGAGGCCCATTTGGGGCCGGCAACCCAAATCGTGCCCGAATGGGTGCGCAAAACTCTGGAAGGATGACAGCGATGATGTGGAAAACTCTATGTGCAGCTTTGATGCTGGTTTTGGCCGCCGGATGCGAGACCGCTCCGAATGACGCTGTCAGGCTGACAGTGCGGTCCGATGATACGGTTGCGCCGTCGGTCTCCAATACCGGCGCTTGGGAGGCGGATACCGCGTGGGGGACGGCCGAGGTGACAACACTTACGGGCGGGACGGAATATATCATTCTGGCCTATGGCGACCCTGAGGCGCCGTCACCGACGCGCAATAGCGATATTGCTGTTTATTACGAGTTGCGGTTGGCGGAAACGGGTGCGGTGGTGGAAAGCACGTTCGGGCTGGCCGAGGCGCCTATTCTGAAGATGGCCAATGTTATCAGGGGGTGGCGCGATGCTTTGACCAAGATGCATCCGGGCGACCGCTGGCTGATCTACGTTCCCTCGGCCCGCGCTTATGGCAATGAGGGCAGCAGCAATATTCCGCCCGACGCGGATCTGATCTTTGAAGTGAAACTGCTTGGGGTGACAGGGTAGGTTTGGGCCATAGACGATCGTCCACAAAAAAGCCCTCTTGCGTGATGCAGAGGGCTTTTCACTTTTTTGATGTCGTCGAAACCCTAGAGCGCGTCGGTTAGTTCCGGCACGGCATTGAACAGGTCTGCAACCAATC
>CAZXXY010000148.1:0-5010 GCA_964644755.1 uncultured Hyphomonas sp.
CAACGCGGGATGCTCATACCTGTTGTGTCTGACTAGACATCTTCATTGGCGCAATCGTCAGAACTGCCGGCTTAAGCGCACTTCTATGGCAGTTTGTCCGCGCCCCAGTCCTGATACGCTGTGGCCAGCACTCAATTGCAGTGTCGCGCCATCCCACGGGTTGAACCGGTAACCTGCTTCAACATCAAGCGGTATGCTGCCGGTTGCAAAGCCGGTTGAAACGTCTGTGAAGCTGGCTTGCTCTGCTTGCTGGTCAAACCCTGTCGGGAGCGAGAAAGTCAAATCCCCGCTTCGCACCTGTAGAGGTTGGGACAGAGACAGGCTGAACAGATCAGACTTGGAAATCAGGTTCGCTTGCTGCAATCCGACCGAGAACTGCGTGCTATGCAGCGGCGCTGAGCTGCCTGAGAGGAAGCTGGTGCTGGAGCCTGCGCGCAGTTTGGTGAAGCCACTGGAAAAACGACCCGTCAGAGAGAGCGTCTCCGTCAAGGCGAAATGGGCAGAAATGGCATTATAGATCGTCTGCGTCCCGCCATCCCCGAACAATTCAGTGGAGACATCAGTTCCCAGAAAACCGCCTTGCTCGTTCTGCACACCTGTTTCGAGGCGAAGCGCGCCGCCGGGAATATTATGTGTAATGCCAAAGCGGAATGTCGTGGTGGACTGGCTATCTTCCTCATTGAGTTCCGATAGGAACAGGGTCTCTTGATCGAGCAACGCATCCGCGGTTGCATGATTAACAAAAAAGTCCAGCTGGGTGCCTGCGGGACCCGCCAAGTTGAAGCTTGCGCTGATGGCCGAAGGAACATCCGAAATATACGCATCGGAAAAGGCTGTCCGGCTTATGGTAGACTGCGCAAATTCTCGCCTTTCGGCGCGGTCAACGTCGCGTCCTGAAAAGCCAGTTGCAACCGTCAACCCTCTGTCCAGGCCAAGCGGCTGGGAAAATGACACGGCCAACCGGCGGCTTCCGGCTTCGAAAGCGGCGTCGCTTTGGAAGTCACCCAGAACATGTGCGAATTGCAAGTCCGTCGCTGCCGAGGTTTCGGTCAGGACATAAGTCAAAGAGGCCCCCGGGGTCGGAGCGCGGCCTCTGGCCGAGCGAACGCGCCGGTTAGGGACAGCGATGTTCCCGACCGGAAAGCGGTTCGTGGTCGAGGCGCTGACAAAACTGTTGAGGTCAATTGTGAAATCGCGACCGAAATCATCAAGGCCAACGATCGGCTCAATGTTTGAAAATCCGCTTCCCAACGCGCTCGGAAGACTGGACGCCAGCGAAGACGCCGTGACCGCACTTCCTGATGCATTTGGAACGGTCAGCGCGCCGCTCGGTTCCAACGCAGCACCAATATTCAGCAGACCTCTGCCAAATATTTCATCTGTTCCCGGAGCTCCAAGATCTGTTGCCGAGCTGAGGATAATATCAACGGTCTCTGCGGCGCTGAGCTGCGGCCAGAGAGCTCTGACCAATCCTACTGCACCGGCAACATGCGGCGCTGATGCACTCGTGCCACTAAAGAAACGGCTCCCGCCGCCTATGGCTGGCGTGGGAACTCCAAGGCCGGGTGCGACGATGAAGAAATCCTGTGCCAGACCCGCAGCATTTGAAAAGCTGGCAAGATTGTTGTTTGAATCTACCGCACCGACCACAATACCCGTGCCGCCCGCCGAGGATTCAACGACAGACTGACCTGACAATTGAGGATCAGGGTCCCCTTCATTTCCGGCCGACAAGACTGTGACAATGTCATTTGCACCTGCAAATGCCAGGAGGCTGGCAAAATCATCGCGCGCGCCGTCTTCATCCGAACCCAGCGAAAGATTGATGACGTCAGCATTTGCTTCGGCGGACCGCCGGAAGCCCTCGGTGATGGCCCCACCAAGAATGGTAAGCGCTTCATCCTCATCTGGACCGGTTGTTTCCGGATCATCGTCTATATTGCCGCGAAAGGCGAGGATTGTGGCTTCCGGTGCGACGCCGACAACACCGGCTCCATTTGCCGCAGCCGCAGCAATGCCGGCCACAGATGTTCCATGTCCTTGATTGTCTTGCAGATCCGGCGGACCTGTTCTGGCGTCGTCACTACTGGAAAATTCCGTCGTGCCAAGGTCAGCGCTGCGGGGGTCTATGCGGCCGGCAAATTCGGCATTGTCAACGTCGATGCCCGTATCAATGATTGCGATCAATGCGCCCTCGCCAAACACGCCTGAATCGAAGGCTGGCAGAGTGTTGACCTGTGCCAGACCAGGTTGTGCGTTGAACTCAGCAGCGCTGACACTCGTTGTTGGTGGCGGAGGAGGAGGCGGCGGAGGCGGTGGAGGAGAAGGCGGGACAACTGTGCTCGGTGGCGGAGCAGTTGGATTGCCGCCGCCGCCTCCACAAGCGGTTATTGCTGCCAAACAAAAGGCGCTCGATGTTAGAAGCAAAAGAGCTTTGGTGTTTTTGTTCCAAGGGTTTTTCATTTTGCGCTGCCGTTTCGTTGGTGTGTCGCACCTTGCCCCCAACAGTGCTTGCTATCACCCTCTCTGGAGAATGTTAGTTTAGTTTTAACATGCTTTGCAAATTTATGTGTGATTTGAACTGTAATTGTACAGTCAGGTCACTGTAAAAAACTGTAGTTCCGATTCGACCAAAATTTTGATACTAACGCACACCTAAAAGCTGCATTTCGAAGATCAAATCATCACCGGGCTTGATCAATCCACCCGGACGCGGACTGTCACCATAAGCTTGATCGGCCGGAATATAGACGAGCCATCGGTCTCCTGGGCGCATTTTCTGAAGCGTTTCCGTCCAGCCTTTAATGACGCCCGTGACACCAAATTCGATGGGCTCACCACGTGCATAAGCGCTGTCAAAGGTTTCGCCGGTGACAAGGCGGCCCTCATAATAGACTTCAACTGTGTCTGCTGTCGTTGGCATTTCGCCATTTTCATCGCCGGAGTCGATGATGACATATTCGACGCCATTGTCAGACTTGATGACATCAGGACTGTCGGAATTCCACGGCGTGTGTGCTTCCCATGCTGCGGCATTGGACACTTCCGGAACGATAATGTCTTTCAAGGCGACCCGCATCACAATGTCGCCTGGAGGAACGCGGCCTGTTGCGACCGCTTCAGCGCCAAAGGCAATCAGCGGGGTCATGCGGAACATATAATCGTCGCCGGCGCGCATCAATTGGATGGCTTCCTGCCAGCCCGGAAACAGGCGGCTGACAGGCAGCTGTGCGGGCTGGCCACTTGTATAGGTTGATTCAATCCGTTGGCTGTTCTCTGCAAGCCGGATTTCAAAATCGGTTGTGATCGTGTCGGTCGCTGTGACAAGCGCACCTGTTGTGTCACCTTTGCTGATCGCGACATATTGCAAGCCGCTATCTGTTGTCACAAGGCCCTTGGCGGTTTCATCCCATGGCAAATAGTCTGCCCAGATCTCTGCGCCCGGCGTGTCATCTGCGATGATCCCTTCGAGGATGACACGGAAAATCAGATCAGCATTCGGACCGATAGGTCCGCCCGGTGTCCCGCGTTCCCCATATCCGATATCGGAAGGGAGGTAGACAATCCAGTCATCGCCCGGCCGCATCAATTGCAGCGCTTCGGTCCAGCCCGGAATAACCTGGGTGACGCCAAATTCGGCAGGCTGTCCGCGCTCGAAGGAACTGTCAAAGGTCTCGCCATTGCTGGCCAGTTTGCCCTCATAATTGACTGAAACGCTGTCATTAACGCCCGGGCGCCCGCCATCCTTGGCGCCAGATTTCAGAACATGGATCTGAAGCCCGCTATCGGTTGTTACCAAGCCTTCGCGGCCCGCATCCCACGGGATTATCCCGGCAAATACATCAGTCAAATCAGTTTCCTCTGTGGATTGGTTCTGCGCATGAGGCGCAGATTGTGTGTCGGTATTTGCCGCGCTGCTTTCGGCAACGGCCTGATCAATTGCAGCACGTACTTTATCTTCTTCCGGCGGTGGTGTTTTTGGAGAGCAGGCAACCATAAGGGCAGCTGCAGCGAAAAGGGAAGAAGTCATGCGGATCATATTTTCGGCTCCGATAAGTCAGTTGGACCCTGCTTTAGGATGGTTTGCGATGTCTGTCACTTTCAAAACTGTTTGTTGAGTGCGGCCGGAGCGATCCTAGCGGTCGAGCGGGCGCGGTGGATAGCCTGCCTGACCGAGCACATCGATCACCTCTTGCGTGTGTTGGGCGTCACGCGTTTCCATCAGAATGTCGAATTCGGCGCCCTTGGCCGGAACATCGAGAACGATCCGGTTGTGCGCAACTTCCAATATGTTCGCGCCGCTATCACCAATAATCTTGGACACCATGCCAAGCAGACCCGGCCTGTCATCTCCGACAATGCGGATATTGGTGATGCGTTTTTCGCGAACAAGCGCACGCGTCAACACCGATGCGAGCAATCTTGTGTCAATATTGCCCCCGCAAAGAACCAAGCCGACGCGTTTGCCGGAAAACTTGGTAGGGTGGGCGAGAAGCGCGGCAAGTCCCGCAGCGCCAGCGCCTTCGGCAATCGTCTTCTCGACATCGGCATAGAGCGTGATTGCGCGCTCCATGTGTTCTTCTTCGACGAGCAATATGTCGTCGACAAAGTCGCTGACGATCTGCCGAGTGAGCTGTCCTGCTGTTTTGACCGCAATCCCTTCGGCAATCGTCGCGCCGCCTTGAATGGGCGCGGCAGACCCGCTAACCGCCGCCTGCATACTCGGATACATTGAAGCCTGAACGCCGACAATCTGGATATCTTTGTTGAGCGCTTTCGCTGCGATTGCCATGCCCGAAATCAAACCGCCACCGCCAATTGGCACGACTAAAACATCAAGGTCTTTGTGATCTTCGAGCATTTCAAGTGCGATTGTACCTTGTCCGGCGATGATGTCGGCATCGTCAAAGGGGTGGATGAATGTCAGGCCGTCGCGGGCGCGAACCGTCGCAGCGTGAACCGAGGCATCGTCGAAGGTTTCGCCATTCAGCAAAACGCGCGCGCCGTGGT
>CAZXXY010000149.1:0-4967 GCA_964644755.1 uncultured Hyphomonas sp.
GCATGGCTTCCCGCGCAATCTCCCAGGCGACATCCCCCAAAACTTGCTCGAAACCGCTTGAGCGGCGGCTATATTTGCGCCGTGATCGCGACTTTTTCCGGCCGCCACCGTCGAGACGCCGCACCCCTTTAGCAAGGCGCTTGATAACTTTTTCAACATCCCGATCCCCGCCCATCAGGTCGTCAACAGCCTCGTCCAGCGCAGCAGCCTGCAAGCCGATACGGGAGCTGTCAAAACCGGCTTGCTTGAATTTCGAGCGCAGGGCTTCAAGTTTCTTCAACTCCCATCGACGTCGCTCGGGCCGGTTTGCATTTTCGCTTGCCGACAAGTCGATTTGCATTTCTTCTGCACGAAGTTTGACGAGATCATCCACCAGCGCATCGTCACTCATGGAAACGGTTTGCGCCGCCAGAACCCTGAGGTCTGGAAAACTCGCTTTGCGCAATTCCTGTTCAATTACTTTGCGGGCTTCTCCGGCTGGTCCGGTGCGCGCCTGCAAAGCATCTTGATGGGCTCGCGCCTTGGCAAGATGGGCAACTTCGGACTGCTCGATCTTTGTGTCCAGCTCGGCCAGTTTTTCCCGTTCGGCTTCGGCGGCGGTGTAAAGCCCATTCACGCCGCCAGCTTCCAGAGCTTCAGCCTCCGCCTTTGCCAGCGCATCAGCTGTCTCCTGTTCGAGAACCTCTACCCGCTCGACATGTTCCGCCAAACGGTCGGGCAGCTCGACCAGACGGGCATAATTCAGATGCGCTTTGTCATAGCCGCAAAGCCTCGCCACCCAGCCATCGAGGAACCGAGTGAGCGGACCGGCCTTATAGTCCGGCGTTCTGAACTGGCGGTCCCACAAATATGAAAACAGCGGGTCGTCATCATATGGCGCGCCCTTGTCCTCACGGTCGGACTTGGCGAGTTCGAGTTTTTGCTCGGCACGTTCCCGCACCGAACCGGCCCGCTCTCGTGCCTCTTCCAAGTCCAGATAGGGCTTATAATCGCTGAGTGAGGCAAGCACATCTGCGGTCTTGTCTTCCCATGCGCGCACGGCTGCATCCAGCTTGCCTGCCTGTTCTTCACGCGCGCCTTCAAACTGCGCAATTTCTGCAACCAAAGCCTCAAGCCGGCCACTCTCGCGCTCGACAAATTCCTCGTGTTGGTCAAGCAGCTCAGCCGCACGGCGGTCTATGCCTTGCAGATCAACGCCATTGTGTCGCTTCTGGATCAGATCAATCCGGACATCGGCCAAGGCGCGATAGGCACCGAGCTGTTCGCGCTGGATTTCCGCGCTACGACGTGACTGCGTATCCACCAGATCGAGGGCCGCGGCCAGCGCGCGGCGGGCATCAGCGATGATCGCATCGACAGTCTGCAAAGCATCACGGCCATTGATGAGCCCTTTGGAAGATCGACGATGTTTTACCATTCGAGTATCGCTCCACCCGGTGTCGGCACAGCAAACTCGGGCTCCAGAACCCCGCGGGTTTTCTTGCCGATAATATCGTTCTGAATGATCTGGTCGTCGCGCTTGTCCTCGATCACACGGTTAAAGGTTGCCTGATCGACCCGTTGAGCCCAACGCTTCACGCGTGCGCGTGCATCCACTTCTTCACTTGAAACCGGAATGGATAGAACATCGCCATCAGGCGCAACAGCCTCAACGATCAGATAGTAATTCCGTGCCGAAGGATTTTCGTCCGGCACCCGCGTAAACCCGCTATCAGCACCGCCGCGATATCTAATCCGCACATCGTAAACAGATGACAAATCCGTTTGCAAAACCTGCAGCTCCGCAAGGCTCTCTTCTGCCTCCGCAGCCTGCTTGCGTTCCACAGCAGCAATGCCGTCCTGATAATAGCTCTCGGCAATTGCATCGACGTCATCGGAGATGGCCAAGGTCTGGACGCGGTCTCGCAGACTTGCCAGATCATTGGGCAATGTCACATTCAGCGCCGTCTCAAGCCGCGCCGCTTCGGCCTGCTTTGGTCCGGCAATGCCGAACTGGTAAAACCCCAGCCCGGCAAACAGAGCCACACTCGCCGCCGTGACCTGTTTCCACCAACGCCCCCGCGACACATAGATCCGCGCCAGTTTAACCGCGAAGTCTTCCTCGGGCGGCTCGTACAAAAATCGGCGTTCTTCAAGCGCCTTGACCCCATCCTCGAGAATATGGTCAGGCACTTCAATGCCCTGAGCATGATAGATCTCGCGCAAGCGCTTGATCAGGTCCGCTTTGCGGCCCTCGGACTCCAGTTCAGCGCCAACCAATTGTTCGCGGTGACGTAGCGTATCCACCACGTCCATCGCCAACATGACCTCGTCTAGAGATTCAGGCGCCGGGTTTGCAGGTGATTCTGGGCTCACGAATCTACGGGCATCAACGCTGTTGCCGCGCCTTGCTCGACCAGACGGGTCAATCTGCGTTTGCCGTCTTCAACGGCCTCGCGGATTTCAGTCGAATTACGGGTCGCCATATCGCGCATTTCGGCAATGATTTCCTGACTGCGCTCCTGATAAGAGACAACAGAATCGACCAGCATCTTTACCGATGCCGCCGAAACGGTCGGACCATAACCGGCCCGTGTCGCTGCTTCCTGAACCTGACCACCAATTTCCGCGAGCGTTTCCAGACTCTGATCAACGCCCTTCTTCATGGCTTCCAATGTCTGCGTGCCTTCATGCAGCCCATGCATACCGGTAAAGGTCGCCGTCAGCGCCGTAAGGACAATTTCATTGGTACCAAAAAAGCTGATCGACTGGGCATATATACGCTCTTTGGCATTTGTCGTCTGGACCAGCCGCGCCATGATCACTTCGGACGTATTGTATCCAACCGTAATATTGTCAGACAGATCTTTGGACACCTGGTAGCGTTTCTCTTCGGACTGCAGGGCCCGCAATTTTTCATCACGCTGAAGCTCTAGCGTCGCGCGCTCGGCGGCGTCATCACCGGTAAAGGCTTCGACCGTCGCAACAGCTTCGGTCACGTCTGCGCGGGCCTCCTTCAATTTCTCTTGCGCGGTTTGCAACACATCAAGCGCGAGCACTTCAGACTGTTTCATCGCGCCGCGAAAATCGAGATAAGCCTCAAGAATCGTCCGCTCACGCTCGATCTGGTTGGCCGTTTCTTCCTGTACTTCAAGGTAAAGGTCTTTGATTTTGCCAAACCGGCTCGCAATATCCCCGCGCGTCATCTTCATCCAGACATTTGAAGCCCGCTCCATCGTGGAAATTTTTCCATCGGCATATTGGTCGACGAGTGACTTGCTATCGTCGCGGATCGAATTGAAAGCAGAGGTAATCCCCTCATAACGCTCGCCAACTTTCATACCCGAGACGTTTTCGCGAACCACGTCATTAAAAGTAGACGCCTGATCAAGTGTCCGGGCGATGGTCGTCACCTTATCCGGGTCAAGATCGGAAATCTGGTTGAGCAGCGCAACGATAGGCGCTGGATCCCCAGCCGTTTCGGGAACCAGTCCCAGCTTGCGCAATCCACCCATTGCACGGTCGAGATATTGCAGCGCCGTCGGGCTGCTTGTTGTCAGATCTGTCATCGGTTCGGTCCCTCATTCCTACGATGCCGATACGCACCGCCTCTCCTATAAGAAATAGTGTGCGTGTCCCCCCTTGCGCAAGTCATCGCTCCAATTTTCCCGCGAAAGAGTCGTATCGCAGCCAAAATCGTGAATGCGCGCACAAAAAAAGGTCAGTGGGGTTTACCGCACTGACCTGTCATTTGATTTGCGAGATAGAATCGCCAGCCCGCGAGCTAGACGACATCATACCCTTTATCATTGATGTACTGACGCAAAGCCGCTGCCCGGTTCACCGGATCAGGGTGCGTTGACATCAACTCCGGAGGACGCTGGCCCTCGCTTTGTGCCGCCATCAAATCCCAAAGCCTTGGCGCTTCGCGCACCGAATAACCAGCATTGTGCATGTAATCGACGCCAAGCTTGTCAGCTTCGGTTTCATGGTTCCGGCTATAAGGCAGGACCACACCAAATTGCAGAGCCGCTCCCCCAAGCGCCCCAAGCGATGGCCCAAAGCCGCGCAGTGATTCTTGAGAAGCAATGGCGATCGAGCCAACTTGCAAAGCCGTTTGCGACGCAATGCTCACCGATAGACGCTCAGCAGCATGGCGACCCGTAACATGGCCAACTTCGTGACCGAGCACAGAGGACAGTTGGTCATCATTCTCGGTAAGATCTGCCATACCGCGGAACACCCCAACCTTGTTCCCGGGCATGACGAATGCGTTGACCGTGTCAGCATCAAAGACCGCCACTTCCCAGTCCTCATTACCCTTGCCAGCACCATCCGCGATCCGGTTCCAATTATCGAGAACCCGTCCTCGCAGGCGACTATCGGACGTCTGGGGAATCTGGGTTTTCATATCGGTCCACGCCGCGGCAGAAAGGCCGGCAATTTGCCCCTCTCCGACCAATAGAAACTGGCTTCGCCCCGTGTCAGGATTGGTTGTACAGCCCGAAACAAACGGAAACACGGTGCCGCAAGCGAGCCCAGTGACAATCGCCCTGCGCGAGATATGGATTTCCGGCGCGTTGTCTAACAATCCTTCAGGAATATCTATACGGTCTTGCATGCAAACGGTCCTCCAAATGTTGAAACTGGGTTATATTAACCCTAAACGGCATATTTACAAAATGCATTTAAAAACAAGAATTTAAGCACATAATCCCAGATTTTACTTGAATGAAAGCTGAACAGGGAAGGCGTAAAACAGGAACTCTAGCCAAGCTCTGCGAAGACAAGTTAGGTTTCGCCGCCACCGGACTTTTCCAAACGTTCCAATAAAGCTTCGGCGGCACTGACTTTTTGCTCATCGTCAGCAGCCTTTGCCTCATCGCCACCGTCCGGCGACGCATCGCCGTCAATATATGCCAAACGCCCTTCAAGATAACGGTTGCGCCACCGCAATCTGGCCAGTTCCTGTTCAATATCCGCCGTTT
>CAZXXY010000150.1:0-4934 GCA_964644755.1 uncultured Hyphomonas sp.
AAACCGGCGACAAGACCTTAATCCAGTCCGGGCGGCGGGGGAGATAGATGCGGCGCACTTCTTCCTGCCCGGCCAAATCCAGAAGGCTGAGGGAATTCTCGGCCGAATTGGTCACCAAGGCAAAATTGCGATTGCGGCAGAAGGCCATATCCCGTTCGAAGAAAGACAGATTGGCCGGACCCGCATCAATCGTGCCTTGGAACTCATGGTTCACAAGATCGAAAACACCAACTTCTTCATAGCCCCGCATGCTGGCTAGCCCCCATTTGCCGTCTGGCGAGACTTGCAGGAAACTCGGCTGTAAATCAGGATCGCCGGTGGGGATTTGCTCGAACTTGCCCGCCTTCATATCAACGGCGAGCAGGTAAGGGTCGTAGATGTCTCCCTTGTTCCACGCGACATCATGGCTGAACTGTCCACCCTGCGGGGTCCAGCAGAACCAACTCCGCTGGCGCTCCTGAAACGGCTCCATCATTCCCAAATGTTTGCCCATGGTCGCGCTGGCGAGCGAAATACGGTGCCCGCCTTCTTTGGACCAGACAAAGGCTTCGCCACGCTCATTGTTGACCGTAACGCCATGCCCCCAAGTGCCAACCGGCGTCGTTGACAGCACTGTATTGGTCTTGCGATCCGTGATCAGGACATTGCTTGGCCCCGCCATAGCATCAGTGGCAATCAACAGATTTTCAAACATCGCCATATTTGAATGTTCGCCGCCGCCAACATAGCGCGTGATTTCGAGGCTTTTTGTGTCGAGCACATGCAGGCTGCCATCGCCGGTCGTATTGAAAACAATTTCCGTCTGCTCGGGATTTGGCTGCCAGTGCAACGGGATACCGCCTTCAATGTCCTTATAGAGCAGGACTTCCCAGGACTTCAGCACAGGATCGACTTCGACCACCATAAGCGCACCGACAGCCTTGCGCCTGATGCCTGACCTCTCAATGCGGGCACCGTGAATAACGAAGCGATTGAGATGCTCGACCGGTGTGATCGCATGCGTTGCGCGAAAGCCTTCAAAGGAATGCAGGATTTGCGAACCGTCCAGATCGATAATGTCGAGCCGGCCTTCGCCATATGCCATCGCCATGCCCCATAGCGGCGCATCGGGCGCAGCCGAAAAAGCTTCAGAGGTCAGTTGTTCACGCGAATGGGCGGCCCCGCTTAGCCCCATAAAGGCCAATGTCATACCACCTGCAGCCAGAAAACTCCGCCGCGACAAGGGCGCATCCTGGATATATTGCATCAAAAACTGATCTGATTTCCCGAAACCACTCATATTGCGAGCTCCTGCATTAGGATGAGTGATCAGCGTGTCGAACATTCCCGCCGAACTCAAACATATAATCGAGATAAGGCGATCATTTTTCTGTGAAAGTGACGGGGTCAGCCGCCGCCAACGAATTGGACGACTTCCAACCGGTCGCCGTCTTCGAGCAGCGTGTCGGCGTGATCCGACTTCGGCACAATTTCCAGATTTCGTTCAATTGCGATGCCGCGCGGGTCACCGCCAATGGTCTTTACAAACGCGGCAAGGTTGATTCCTGGCTCAACGTCAACAGCTTCACCATTGAGAATAATCTGCATGATCTGAAAACTCCAATTGCCACGGGCTTGCCTTCCTATACGTTACAGAGCAAGACGAGGATACTATGTCAAAACCAATATATGTTCTAAATGGCCCGAATTTGAACCTACTGGGTACACGTGAGCCAGAAATTTATGGCTCCGAGACGCTCGAAAATATCGAATCGCGCTTGCAAGCCCTGTCCAATGGACGAAAAATCGTCTTCCGCCAGAGCAATCATGAAGGCGAACTCGTCGATTGGGTGCAGGAAGCCTCGAAAGAGGCTGCAGCACTGATCGTCAATGCCGGCGCCTATACACACACATCTGTTGCCCTGCATGACGCCTTGCGCGCCTGTGAACCCCCCATTCTTGAAGTCCACTTGTCCAATCCCGCTGCCAGAGAATCTTTCCGCAAGCGCAATTATGTTGCGCCTTTGGCAAAAGGAACGATTGCCGGATTTGGCGCTCAGGGGTATGAACTGGCGCTTCAAGCGGCCCTGAAATTGATTAAATAAGGAAACGCAATCGCATGAGCACTGGGAAATCCAAATTAGACACCGGCCTTGTTCGGGAACTTGCAGCCATTTTGCGCGATGCAGATCTTGGCGAAGTCGAGGTCGAACATGAAGGTTTACGCATTCGGGTATCGAAACCCGCTGCACCTGTCGCAAATTACGCCGCGCCGCAAATGGTCGCCGCACCCGCGTCCGCGCCGGTTGTTGCAAGCCCCACAGGCATGACAACGGAAACCGCGCCACCTGCAGCAGACACAAGCGCCACGCCGGCAAACGCGGTGACATCCCCAATGGTGGGCACCGTCTATTTCGCATCAGAGCCTGGCGCTGATCCGTTCGTCTCTGTCGGTGACAAGGTGAAGAAAGGGCAAACAGTCATGCTGGTTGAAGCGATGAAGACTTTCAATCCGGTCGAGGCACCCGAATCAGGAACTGTTACCGCAATATTGGTCAGCGATGCTCAACCCGTTGAGTTCGGCGAACCGCTCATCGTTATAGAATAGGATCGCTTCGCAATGATCGAGAAAGTCCTGATCGCAAACAGAGGCGAGATTGCGCTTCGGATACATCGCGCCTGCAAGGAAATGGGGCTTGCCACGGTGATGGTCCATTCCGTTGCGGATGAACAGTCAATGGCCGTTAGACTTGCGGATGAAAGCGTCTGTATCGGACCTGCCGCATCTGCCAATTCCTATTTGAAAAAGTCAGCAATCCTGACCGCAGCCGAAATCACGGGCGCTGACGCGATCCATCCGGGATACGGATTTTTGTCGGAAAATGCGCAGTTTGCCGAAATGGTGGCAGCTCATGGGCTCGCCTTTATCGGGCCAACCGCCGAGCATATCCGCACCATGGGCGACAAGATTGCCGCCAAACAGGCGATGATTGATGCAGGCGTGCCGGTTGTCCCGGGCTCGGAGGGCGGCGTTAAAACCCTTAGCGAGGCACGAAAAGCAGCCAAGAAATGCGGTTATCCTGTTCTGGTCAAAGCTGCCTCGGGAGGCGGCGGCCGCGGCATGCGCGTCGCAAAGACCGACAAAGACCTCGACACCGCCATGAAGGCAGCCAAGCAGGAAGCCAAAGCAGCCTTCGGTGATGATGCAGTCTATATCGAGAAATATCTCGAAAAGCCGCGCCATATCGAAATTCAGGTGATCGCCGACAGTCATGGAAATGTTGCCCATTTGTGGGAACGCGACTGTTCCTTGCAGCGGCGCCACCAAAAGGTCTTCGAAGAGGCCCCGTCGCCAGCCCTTAATCAGGCGCAACGGGAAGACATCGGCATGATCGTTGCCCGTGCCGTCGCCAAATTGGGATATCTCGGTGCAGGAACCATGGAATTCCTCTATGAGGATGGCAATTTCTACTTCATCGAAATGAATACGCGGCTGCAAGTCGAGCATCCGATCACGGAAATGATCACCGGAATCGACCTTGTTCGGGAGCAGATCCGGATCGCAAATGGCTCGAAATTGTCGTTTTCGCAGGAAGATGTTCTGCTCGTCGGACATTCTATCGAATGCCGGTTAAACGCCGAGCATCCCGAGACATTTGTGCCATCTCCCGGATTGATAACGGATTTCCATGCGCCGGGTGGTCCGGGCGTCAGACTTGATAGCGCCGCTTATGCGGGTTACAAGATTCCGCCACATTATGACAGTTTAATTGGAAAACTGATCGTACATGGCCGGACGCGGCGTGAATGTGTCATGCGGCTCAGACGCGCGCTTGCTGAAATGGTCATTGGCGGAGTGGAAACGACGCTGCCTTTGCATCGCCGGTTGGTCGAAGAGAAAGATGTTATTGACGGGGATTACAATATCCACTGGCTGGAACAATTCCTCGAAAGTACATCTCCAAAAGAGTGAGATTTAACAGATAAATGTCTGGCGGATTTGGAACAAATGAATTGTTAAACGCGTACCGGCGCGGGGTTTTCCCGATGGCTGATTCGCGTGACGATCCGAATTTGTTCCTGATTGAGCCAGACGAGAGGGCCATTCTACCGCTCGACAATTTCCATATCCCCCGCAGGCTGAAACGAACTGTCCGACAGATGCCGTATCGGGTCTCGGTCAATGAGTGCTTTGTGCGCGTCATTGAAGGCTGCGCCCAGGAAGATAGCGGACGTCAAACAACATGGATCAACTCCGCCATTTTGAACCTCTATAGCTCGCTGCACCGCAAGGGCTTTGCTCACAGTATTGAATGCTGGGATCAAGACGAACTTGTCGGCGGGCTCTATGGGGTGTCTCTGGGCGCTGCATTCTTCGGCGAAAGTATGTTCTCGAGAAAGACGGACGCCTCCAAGATTGCTCTGGTGCATCTGGTTTCGCGGCTGATCGCGGGGAATTATCAATTGCTGGACGCGCAGTTCCACAACCCACATCTCGATCAGTTCGGGTTAGAGTGCATTGAACGCAAGAATTTCAAATTGCTGCTGGGCGATGCCCTGAAAAACGAAGGCGACTTCTATTCGGCCGATGCTCCCAAAACAGGGACCGAAGCGGTACAGTGGATTACCCAGATATCGTAAACGGGGTGCTCTAAGGCACTCAGCCCGGGGGAAGACGCAAACATCCAGCCCGAAAACAGCCTATCCTCTGCAGACGAGGCGGCGACTGTGGTCTCCGCTTCAGCAACGGACTCAACCTGGGTGGCCTGAACATTATCAACTTTCAGGAAAGCCGCCGCTTCAGGTGGCAACTCGGGAGGGGTCTGATAGCAGGCCTGCAAGTTCACACGCAATGATCCGAAAACGACAGGAAGGCCGACGGCAACATCAATGTCGGTCGACCGCCCCGTAATCTTGTCCAGCGCGCGCAATGTCGCCGTTTGAAAGGCGTCATA
>CAZXXY010000151.1:0-4828 GCA_964644755.1 uncultured Hyphomonas sp.
TGGGCTATCGGAACTTTGCCAGCTTCCTCAGCAAATACCGCCTCACCTACGCCAAGTCTGTCTTGGCCGATATAGATCAGGCCCGCTTGCCCGTCTTGACGGTTGCCATGGATGCCGGCTTCGGCTCGCTTGCGCCATTCAATCGGGCCTTCAAGGCAGCTCAAGGCATCACCCCTTCTGAATATCGGGCACAAAAGCTCGCTGATCAGAACTGAAAAACGCTCCTCATTTTCGAAATCAAGCACAATAACCCATAAATCGATGAGATTTTGGCCTGCTTATCCTGTTGGTTGCCGTCCATAGACAAAAGAGGAAACAGCTATGGATTTCATCGCGCAGTATTTTTCAAACCTGTTTGGCAATTTACTACCCGGAATTCGCATCGAGGGTGCGCGTTACCTTATCGGAACTGTGGGTGTGTTCTTAATCACCTGGGTGCTCTTAAAGCCCGTTTTGAAAAACCGTCTTATCCGCAAACGCCCGCCACAGAAACTTCTGAACCGGCAGGTTCGGCGCGAATTGAAGAACTCCTTCCTTACCATCCTTGTTTTCATTGCCGCCTATACTTTTGTGAACCTCAGCCTGGAAACACTGCTTGGTGCAAGGCCATTCAAGCAATACAGCAATGTCAATGACTACCCGCTTTGGATGGTTCCGCTCTCGATTGTCCTGTTCACAATTGGGCTCGACACATGGTTTTATTGGACCCATCGGTTCATGCACTTGCCGAAATTCTACAAATTCTTCCACATGGAGCATCATCGCTCGCATAGTCCGACACCGTTCACCGCCTACTCGTTTTCTCCGTCGGAAGCCGTTTTAGTCTACCTCTTCGTACCGGTGTTCTGGATAATTGTACCGATGCATTCCACCGCCTTTATCGCCAGCATGCTGATCCAAACCTCGCGCAATGCGCTGGCACATTGCGGCTATGAAGTGTTCCCGCGCGGCTGGACACGCATTCCGGGCCTGAACATTTTCACCACCGTGACCCATCACGACCTCCATCATGAGCGCTCACATGGGAACTATGCGTTCTACTTCACCTTCTGGGACAAGTTGATGGGAACCGAAGACCCAGACTATGAGGCCCGCTTTGATGCGGTGACCAAAAAGCCTACGACACCCGCCCCTGCCACCAAGCCTGTCGCCGATTTGCAAGACGCCTGAGCTTACCAAAAATTATCCTTTCCATGCCAATCTCCCCTGCATGGATACGCACACGACAAAAAATGGCCTCGATAGATATCTGACACCCGATCGGGCCTTTCTTTTCCTCGTCCTTGTGGGTGTCGTCCAGCTTTCGACCTATGTTTTCATGGCACTCGTACGGCCTGATACCTTTAGCTTTGGCGGTGATTTCGTTGCGTTTTGGTCTGCAGGCCGCGAAGTTCTGCTCGGCAATATCGCCGAGCTGTATCCATCCGAAGGGCTTCCCGCAGCGATACAAACCCACCAGCCAGATGCTGCCGAAGAGACATCCAGGCTGACCTGGCAATACCCTCCTCATAGTACGCTTGTATTTAGCCCCGTTGGATTGCTGCCATTCGTCCCCGCCTATCTGATTTGGTGCGCGCTTGGGCTCAGCGCTTTTGCCGCCGCAATGAAGCAATTTGAGATTAACAACAAAACGCTCCTTGCCTTGATGTTAAGCCCATTGGTGTTCTTGGCGCTGGTTACGGGGCAAAATGGCCTGTTTACAGCCGCTTTGCTTATTTTTGCCGTCACTCAAGTTCACAAACATCCCGTGCTCGCAGGCCTTGCCGCTGCAGGGCTAACCATCAAACCGCAACTCGGATTGCTGCTGCCCATCGCTTATTTGGCCGGACGGGCGTGGTTACCTTTTGTAACAGCAGCCCTTGCAAGTCTCGCACTTTGGGGCAGTTCCGTTTTGCTCGCCGGCAAAACAAGCTGGTTCGCATTTTTCGACTCGATTCTCGCTGTCGGCGGGTCCGTCGAGAGCGGACTAATGCCTCTCTTCAAAATGGTGACCCTTTTCTCGGCATTGCGCTTGATCGGCGTACCCGGTGAGGTTGCAGTTGCAGCGAGTCTACTCCTTGCTGGCGTCGCAATGTGTGCCGTCGGCTGGGTCTGGCACAAAACAAATGACACAGAGCTGCGTCTTGCTGCCCTCAGCGCAACCGCCCTTCTGATCGCCCCCTATGGCTTCTACTATGAGATGACAATCGCTTTGCCAGCACTGTTCATCGTCGCACGCAGAGGACATCAAACCGGCTGGCTCCCGTTTGAACAAGCCTTGGTCGCCCTCCTGCTATTGACCAGCCTTATCCTGCCCGGCCCTGAAATTCGTCATGGGCTTTCGTTTGGGTTTGGCTACATGCTGACAATAACACTTCTTACCTTCCGGCGTCTGGCCTTCGAACTTGGAACCGAACAAACGCTCCCCGTTCCGGCTTCGGGCTTGCGCCCTCGCAAGGCCAGCACGTTATAAGCGTCGCCTCTATCGGCTGTTTGGAACAGGTCCAGACATGAGCCGTTACCGCTTTGCCGCCACGGGCATGTCTTCCGGGCGCACAAATTGCGCTTCAGACATCTCGGCCAATCCCCTTCAGCAGTTCAACAGACCGTGCCCAGAGCGCTGCGCCAGACGCTTCATCATAACATTTCTCATCCATAGGTTTCTCTGTCTTCATATGCATATAGAGCCCGGTCTTGCCCTCGATCTCTTCGGCGGCGGCGAGATATAGGAATGGCGCAGCAGCCTTGTCGGGGTGCTGAAATCCAACCGCAAAAACAGCTCCAAGAACAATCCGCAACAGCGGCGGCGCATTGCGGAGAATATTCGTGTTCACCGGCCCCGGGCAGATTGGCAAGACCGACACATCGACCGGCGCGCCTTCCTTGTTGAGCCGTTTTGACAGCTCCATCGCAAATGTATTGAGCACGAGCTTGTAGTAGGAGTAATTGGCGATCCCGCCTTTGGCCCCGTATTCGTAGAATACACCAAGCGTGTCTGTGTTTACCGGCTGCGCACCGCGATGACTGTCAGACGAGGTGAACATCATGCGATGGACAGGGTCACCTTCTTCACGGTTGCCAGCAACGGATTTGTTGGGAATGACCCCTTCGGCCAATAGACGGTTCACAAGGTAGAATTTTGCGAGATAATTGACCTGAAACAGCTCTTCGAAGCCAAGCGCGGTTTTCTTCGCTTTGGCCGCGCCCAATCCGGCATTGAACAGCGAAACATCTAGCCGAATGCCATCCGCTTTGAGCGCCTCGACAAACGCATCAATCTTGTTGAAATCTCCCAAATCCAGATCATAAAGTTTGATGTTCGGATTGCCAGATAGCTCCCGAAGTTCAGCCGCACGGTCCGGCACCAATGTCCGGCAAGCCATGATCAGGGTTGCCCCTCGTTCGGCCCAAAGCTTGGCCACGCCCCAGCCAACACCGGAATTTGCGCCGGTGATCAAACAAGTTTTACCATCCAACCGATCAGAATCATTGATCGGTCGCGTGTTTGGCTTTACACGTATTAACTCTTTTGTACCTACAAGTACCGCCTCGACGGGGTTCTTGAATCGGCCTTTATTGGTTGTCTCAGTCATACAGTGTACGCCTTTCGGAGGGCTATTATGAACCCGCACCTCACCAAAAATAGAGGATATGGCAAGTCCCGATCCTTATTGATTGTAACATCAGCCTATGTTTTGGCGCTCGTTGGTGCAGTTATATCGCATTGGTATATGGAGGGGCTGGCTCCATTATGGGCTGCGCTCGCCATGGATCTTATTGCGACGGTTATCATCTGGGCCATTGGGGCCTATGTCTCGAATGCGAGCGTTTATGACCCATATTGGTCGGTTATACCACCGGCTCTTGCCTTGTATTGGCTCGGCGCGAGTGGCGGCGGCATGACAACCGGTCAAACGCTGGTCATGATCGTTATCTTCTTCTGGGCCTTCCGCCTGACAACCAATTGGGCCCGTGACTGGCCCGGTCTTGAACATGAGGACTGGCGCTATCAGGAAATGCGGGCGAATAATCCCAAAATATATCTTCTGGTTTCCAATCTGATGGGGATCAATGTCTTCCCGACCCTGCTCGTTTTCCTCGGCATGTTGCCCGTCTATGCTATTATGACCGGTGACGGCACGTCCAACCGCATTTTTGATTATGTCGCCGCCATTATCGGCATCGGCGCGGCGCTGATCCAATTTGTCTCCGACGAGCAGATGCGTAATTTCCGGAAGAAACAGCGCAATAATGAAACCAATGAGGCCTTCTATACGGGCGGGCTGTGGGCGTGGTCCCGCCATCCAAATTATTTCGGCGAAGTGTTGATGTGGTTCTCGCTCTGGCTGTTTGCCCTGTCCGCAGGCGGAATGGCATATGCGTGGACCGGAATTGGCTGGGTGGCCATGCTCGCCCTCTTCCTGTTTGCCTCCTGCCCGTGGATGGATCGCCGCTCTGCTGCCAAGCGCGAAGGATATGCCGAGCATATGAAACATTCGAACCTCTTCTTTATGACCCCACCGCGTAAGAAAAAGACCTGATACACATATGGAAACCAAAACCGGCAAAGCCCTCGACGAGCTGATTGCAACCTTAACTGAAGTCCGTACCCGCTGGGCCAGTGACGAATGGAACCTCCGCAACGAGATGGAAGTCTCGCTTGCCCACCGCACCATGATGCACATGCTCGAAGGGGCTCTTGTCGGCAATATGGAGGCTGACCCTGCCTATCCGCGTATGGCGGAGATGTTCACCCCAGACCGCAAATATATCGGCGATAATCCGGACGGCATCTATTATGACGCCGCCATCAGCCCGGAGCATGAATATGTCATTCGCGGCAAGATGA
>CAZXXY010000152.1:0-4754 GCA_964644755.1 uncultured Hyphomonas sp.
CGCAATGCCCAGATCGCAATGATCAAGGTGATAGCTTCAAGGGCGACGAAGGCCCATGCTGACGCTTCGGGCAAGTCGCCGAGCAGGACAGAGGCGACGCGGGCAAAGCAGTACCCGCCCATATAGGTGATGAGGAACCAGAGGGCAGGGCGCACCATTTTGTCCTTTGCGGCCCCTGCGAGACACAAAGCGGCGGCGCCAAGGCTGACGCCGCCAAACACGCCGCGCATTTCAAAGGTGCCGTTCGGGCCGCCGATTTCGACACCCAGATTTGTGGTCATATGTACGGGGTACAGGAGCGACCACAGGCCGAACCCTATAAACATCAGGCCAATGGCGAGGAGAAATAGGCGTGTCATCATCTCGCTACATAAGCGGGGCTGGCCCAGGCGAGCAAGAAAAAACCCTCGAAACAGAGATCCTGTTTCGAGGGTAAGTTGGGTGGACCTGGCGATCTGAGGTTTTTATTGGTTGTGTTGCGGATCAGCTACCAGCATTGGCGCGGGTGCTGAAGGTGGCTGCATTGCCAATCGCTGTTGCAGAACTGACCGAGCTTCCCACATGGGTCGCGCCGACAACTGTCCGTGCAGTGGTGTTGCCCGAATTGAACTGGCTGACTTGTCCGCCCAGGCCGCCTTGGGTTGCAGATGCGGAGACCGAGTTGCCGATAGCGCTCGACGTTGTAACGCCTGTCCCGCCGCTAAAGTCTGTTGTGTTCAGCGCAGCTATACTGTTCACATCGCCACTATTGCGCTGGATGTTATCGACATATGTGTCACCGCCATAACTGTCGACGCTCACCGAGTTGCCGACACCGTTTGCAGATGTGTGGGCAATACCGTTGAAAGTCGCCACTCTCGTAGAGGCGGCCGCAGTGACAGAAGCTCCGTTGGACTGGAACGTTTCTGCTCCTTCGGCGCCAACACTTGTAATCGAATCGGTGTTTTCCACAGTCAGCTGATTTCCAGCTGCCGAGGCCACATTGGTAATGTCGCCTGCAACGCCGATATTGGCATCAGCAATGGCTGTGATCGCCGTATAGTCCGCTGTGGTCTGGACGGCTCCATTATAGACATCGCCGGAATTATTGTTCCGGTTTGTCGCCGAGTTTCCAGCGGCTGTCGCAATATTGGTCGCAAAGCCGTCAACATCTCGCACATTCGAACTCGAGTAGGCGAGCACAGAGCCATCGGCATGCTGTTCCTGGAATGTGGTGACTGTACCGTCTGAGGCGGTGACCTCAGAGACGTTGGAGGCGGCCGTGGTCTGATTGGTCGTCGCCCATGTCCGTTCTGCATCGAGCTGGTTGACCGCTTGCACCGGACCGTCTGCCGACTGGTTGACATTTGCAAAGACATCGCCGTCCTGTCCGGAGATCACGGACGTATTGGCGATCGCCGAGCTGTTGGACGTGACTTCATTTCCAACTTCACCTGTCCAGACACGGGATTGGGTTTCCACCGCACCTCTACTTTGCTGTGTGATTTTGGCTGAGACCGGTCCTTCGGCAAGACCTGTCACACTGTTGCCGACGGATGTTCCAACCGCGTCAACGCGGTCTTCTGCCCAATCAACTCTGACGTCGATATTGCTCCAGACATCTCCAAGATTGACTTGATCGATGGTGACGCTTGTTGGTGGAACAGGATCCTCAGCGAGGGCCTGCGGTGACACAGCGATCATTGCTGTGGCACCGAGGAGGGCTTTGGTAAGCGTTCTCATGATCTAGTTCCCTATGCTTGCAAGTAGGCCCCGACGTGTCCGACCCGTCCGGTCGCGGCGATCGTGCCAACGATTTGGGTCAGCGCGTGTATCGCCATTGTTTGTATCGAGGTTTTCATACGCTGGGACGTAATCGCCTGTCGCGCCATTGGTTGCTGTGACAGTTTGGGAGAGTGAGTCGCAAACTTCTGGGCCAGGGGCGCCGTACAGGTTAGAGCTCATTTCCAGAACGGCCCGTTCGATAACCGAGCGGATTGCAAGCTGGATAGGCTCTTGGGCCCGCTCACCACCGCCAATGTCGAACAAGACGCCACCGAAGAAGTCGAAATAACCGGCGGACACTTCACGTCCGATGATTTGCTTCTGGTAAGAGATCACATCGATCACTTCGAGCGATTGTGTATCAACGAGGCGCAAGTCGAGGCCAACATTGATGACAAAGAGGCGGAAGCCAGCATTGCCTTTTGGATCGCCCGGGCTTGTGTCACCTGCAAAGGCTTCAAGTCCGCTTGAGCGGATATTGTAGTTCAGCTCGGTGATTCCGCCGACAAGGTAGAAGTCGGACCCTGGAATGGAGCCTGCCTGAATGGCGCGGAACGGGTCAGCAGCACCGTCACCGATCAGCTTGTTGTTCGCATATTTCAGCTCAAGCTCGGAAACCGATGTGTCGAATCGCTCGACAAGACGGGCGCCGGATTTCGCGAAAGCCGAGATGGCCATCAAAGAGGCGCCTTGGGTTACACGGCGGCCGCCTTCAATATCGACTTTGCCTGTGTAATCCAGTATCCGGCCAACCGCGATGCGCGGTGGTGCGATCTGATTGACGCGAGCAAACTGACCCATGCAGGAGAGGCTCTCCGTGTAGGGCGTTGGATTTGTCGTCACGGGGGCAGTGCCGATTGGTTTGGCGTAAAGGCCGCCGGGTCCGGCAACCGGTGAAACACAGGCGGACAGAGCAAGCGCACTGGCGGCTGCGGCGACGACCATTTTGGTTTGGCCGAGGACAGAAGAGAATGTAAGTTTAGTCATTGAGGTCGAGCTCCCCGTTAAGAATAGCGGTTTGATCGCCATTGTTGGTTTGATTGGACTCTACGATCACTGTGTTGAATGACCCTTCAGTGATAACGTTGAGTTGGTTGCCGATGGCAGTGTTGTTCCCTTGTGGCTGGTTAAAGAAACCCGCTCCGGTGAGAGATTGTCCGCCACTTGCCAATGAATTGGTCGAGAAGCTTGATAGATCGTCGCCAGTGATAATCCGGCCATCGACGATTAGGCGGTTGCCGTTTACGTCACGTGTGCCAGGCTGGAATGGCTGTTGTTCTTGGCCGAATCCGAAGCCAATCGGCCTCTCGAAGTCAGCCGTTTGGGCGGTTGCGGCCAGTCCTGTCAGTGCAGCTGCACTTATAAGGAGTGTCGCAACCTTAATTGTTGCTGTTGATACACTATAGTTCGTCATGCCAGGTCCCTTTGGGTCGTTTATGGCGGAGGTTGTGCAACCCCTGTGCCACCCATCCCAAACGGACTGCAATTAATCACCTCAAGGGCGTATTTGTGGTGAGCGCCTAAAAAATTACAAATGATTTCAATGCCTGCATTATCGTGCAGGGTGAATTTCCTCGCGGTGGTCGTGTTCAAGCGAGGCGGCGGGCTTTGGCAGACAGGATTGCTGTGTATAATGGCGGACAAAAATAAGATGAAAGGATGTTGACGTGACGCTCGAGCAAATATTGAAAATAAAAGGCAATGAAGTGACGATAATTTCGGCAGACGTTACGCTTCGGGGGGCAGCTCAGCTGCTTGATAGCAAGAAAATCGGGTCGGTTGTTGCGACTCGAGACACTGGTGAATTGGTTGGCGTGTTGTCTGAGCGCGATATTACGAGGCAAGTTGCCCGCCACGGGGCGGCGGCATTGGAAATGTTCGTCAGTGATGCCATGACGCGGGATGTTATTACGGCCGCTCCGGGCGAATCCCTCGATGACGGGCTTGCGAGAATGACAGACCGACGGATACGCCACTTACCTGTCTGCAAAGACGGAGCCTTGGTTGGCCTGGTATCAATAGGGGATTTGGTAAAGTGGAAGATTCGCGAAACCGAGGCCGAAGCGGAAGCGATGAAGAGTTACATCGCCACTGGCTAATGAGCCGCCGGGGCAGGAGGGGGGCTAGTGTCAGGCCAGTTATGCCGACCCTGGGTTTGTCAAAGCCGAAATTCGCTTGCGAGCGTGCCTTTTTCGATGCGGGCATGTGCAAAAAAGCCCGATATTTGGTGAAAAATATGTTGACCCGAGCTGTTTCGAGGCATATAAGTCGGCCCTTCGGTAACATTGCAGGTTTGCAGATGCGTTCAGCACGAGCGGCTTGCTTTTTTCGGCCAAAGTTTAATGAAACAGCCCAAAATTTCGGGTGATCATAAAAAGCTGAAAAGAGGTGTTGACGGAGTATGGAGTGGCGCATATAAGCCGCTCTTCGCCAAGAAGGACTTCGGTTTTTTGCGGCAAATTCGGGCTTCGGTCCGGGCTGTTTGACAACTCGTTTTTTGCTAATTCTGTGGCGAACTTTCCCGAAATTTCGGGTCGCCAAAGAAAGTTGAAAAAGAGTGTTGACGGGATATAGAGTGAGGCATATAAGCCGCTCTCTGCCAACGAGAACTTCGGTTTTCTGAGGCGAATTTGGGCTTCGGCCCAAGCTGTTTGACATCGCAGGAATTGGAAGAGAAACGCAGGCGGCGTGATAGCTTGCGAGCTTGATTTATTAAGCTCAATACGATCACGACGGACTGCGTTTTAATAGAAATACCGTTCTATATGACTGGTCGCTTTCGGGCGACTTAATTAACTTGAACGGGTTTCTCGTCAAAACGCAAAATTGCTTTAAGCAGTTTGTCATCCGGATTTTCCTCCGGATGGAACACGTCGGGATCAAATCTCAACCTGAGAGTTTGATTCTGGCTCAGAACGAACGCTGGCGGCAGGCCTAACACATGCAAGTCGAACGATATAGTGGCAGACGGGTGAGTAACGCGTGGGGAT
>CAZXXY010000153.1:0-4744 GCA_964644755.1 uncultured Hyphomonas sp.
AGTAACATTGCTAGAGAATTCAGTTAACTCGGGCTTTTCGAGCGGTATGAATCTTGCGATTCGTAAGCTCATGCAATTAGGTGTTGATTGGATATGGTTATTAAACAACGACATTTCTATGCCAAATGATGAATCGACTAAACTGTACAAATCAATTTCAAAGATAAAACCGGGTATCTACAGCACCGCGATATTTGAACCGGAGTTTGGTGAGTACACTGGTAATTTTCACTACAACATATACACAAGCAAATTCAAACCTATACGAAACATTGAAGATTTGTCTCTTACTCCGCAAGAAAAAAAATATGTGAGTGGTGCGAACATGATAGTTCATCGTGATGTTTTTGATACTGTAGGCCTTCTAAATCCGCGAACTTTCCTCTATTTCGAGGAACTTGATTTCATCTATAGAGCGCGCAAGCAAGGTTACCTACAAGGTCATATAGAAGGCCTGGTAGTGCAACATTACGGTGCTGGCAGTTCTAAAGGCAAAAACATGAACAAGGTTCGCATGTACCATGAAACTTGGAGCATTCTGGACTTTTATGCCAACCATCACAAAACTCTATTCGTATTAATACTTACAGTGAGAACAGTAGCTAGGTGTTTAACCCTATTAATATCGGGCAGGCATAATCTTATTACGTCTGTATTAAAACCAACTTATAACTTTTTACAAAACAAAAACTCATCCTTTGCAGAACCAAAAATCAGAAACGTAAGACGTTTCCACTTTAAACCAAAATAATCAAAAACGCTCACGGCTCACAAATGAGTATGCACAAAATTTCTATATGCTTTGATACCGCGCGACCTAAGGTAAACGAAAACAACCCATAGTTTGACACTGGTGGCCATAACTTTCGTCAGAGAACTTTTTTGGATTTTCTAAACATAAGATTTAATTACTCAATTCGCGTATGCGAGAAATTATACATTAGCAAAAACAATACACACAAAACTAACCAAGATAAACGTTGTTGGAGCCGGCTAGCTCAACATTT
Organism: uncultured Hyphomonas sp.; assembly: GCA_964644755.1. Classification (GTDB taxonomy): domain Bacteria; phylum Pseudomonadota; class Alphaproteobacteria; order Caulobacterales; family Hyphomonadaceae; genus CALLCD01. The sequence goes on from CAZXXY010000153.1 coordinate 1,008, forward strand.
TCAGATTCAAATTAGAATAAAACTTACAGAACATAGTAATTTCTAGCTTGGAAGTTCAGCTCTAGTCCTAAAGCAACAGAAACTGCTTCACTCTCATGATTTTACTTGCTGGAATTCAGTTAAGAGCTATTAATTAAATAGCTGAACGCCATATCAAACTCACGTGAGCTAACTAGGGTACACCACCCTAGAGCAAGCAATAATTAATTGGTGTACTGAATTAAGCTTCTTAAAGTAAACCTCGATATGCTGAAAAATTTACTCATTAAGCATGTACCAAAGTGATGCCCCGCTGCTCCCGATACCTCTTTCATGCAGTAAACTATCTGCCATTTTTCTCATAAACTTATAGGTATAGCAGCTGCCAAAAATCACTTCGGCATTTGGATTCCCAAGTATAAAGGCATACAAAAGATACTGCTCAGTCCAATAGATGTGTTCATTTAAAGCTCGATGTTGCGGCATACCCAATGGAAGATAAATATCGTGAGTGTGAACTACCACTTTGGTTTTAACTTCAGGCATTATTTTCAGGTAAATATACAAACAGTCACTGCCAATTTTTACTGTATGAGTAGAATCAATAAACCATATGCCAGACTCTTCTACCAAATTGACCATAAACTCTAACGGAATATCCTGAACCTTTTCCTCTATTATCTTCGTAACACTCTCAATCTTGTGCAGAAACGCCATCGGGTATGGTTCAATCGAAACAATCTCTCCGAAGCCATTTGCGCGGATAGCTGCGTCTGCGACTAGCGTCGAAAAACCAGAGCCAATTTCCAATATGCGTTTGGGCTTGAAATGACGAATCATACAATAATAAGACATTGCATCTAGCCGAGAGAAAGCAGGATTGTTCCAAAAGAAGCCTTCTGGATTAGCTCTATCACCCTCCATTGGCGGATCAAATTCCAAAGAGTATTTCTGCAGCACTTCACAAAGTGTCTGCATTTTATCATGATCAAAAATTTTGTTGTATACAGGAGCACTCGGCTCTCTATACTCAAAAGAACTTTGGATGTCTTCAATTGACGGCACATCAGAATAAAAGTTGGACGGTACAATATTGACGCACCGATCTTGCAACTTCTGTCGCATCTCTGGTTCACGCCAAAGAACTCTATTAGCGAACTTAGTTAGAATATAAAGCTTAATGTCTGCAATATTCAATCATCGCTACCTTTAGTGAAATATAAAACGTAAATCGTTTACTTATAAAGATTTATTTTAGTTTATAAGATTTTGTTTGCCGGTTTAGGCGTTAAGTGTGTACCAGAGCGACGCGCCACTGCAACCAATTCCTCGCTCATGCAGCAAACCCTTAGCTACGTCAGTCATGAAGTTATACGTGTAACAGCTACCAAAAATAACATCGGCTTTCGGATTGTCTACTAGATAAGCATATAACAAATATTGTTCTGTCCAATAGATGTGTTTATTTAATGCATTTTGTTGATTCATCCCGAGCGGCAGATAGATATCATGAGTATGCACCACTGTCTTCGACTTGATTTCGGGCATCACTTTCAGGTAAATGTAGAGACAATCGCTGCCAATCTTTACGGTATGAGTAGAGTCGATGAACCACATATCAGATTCTTCTACCATGCCTACGATTTTATCTAATGAAATGTCTTGAACCTTCTCTTTAACTATTTCAGAAACACTATCAATTTTCTCTAAAAATGGCATGGGATAGGGTTCAATTGAAACAATCTCACCAAAACCATTTGCTTTTATCGCCATATCTGCGACTAATGTCGAGAAGCCTGAACCTATTTCTAAAATCCGCTCTGGCTTGAAATGTCGAATCATACAATAGTAAGACATTGCATCTAAACGAGAGTATGCAGCATTGTTCCAAAAGAAGCTTTCAGGGTCGTCTTTGTTGCCTTCTATTGGGGGGTCAAACTCAAGTGAATATGGATGCAGTTCTTTGCAAAACTCTTTAAGTTTTTCATGATCAAAAAGTTTATCGTAGACCGGAGTGTTCGGTTCACGATACTCAAACGAATCTCGAATCTCTTCAACCGATGGGACCTCAGAATAAAAATTACCCGGCACAACATTAACATTGCGTTGTTGTAATTTTTCTCGTACTTCGGGTTCTAGCCAAAGAACCTTATTAGCCAGTTCAATTAACGTTTGTAGTTCTTTTTCGGTAATGCTCATTTATTTACCTTTATTTCTTATTAGCAAACCTGAAATTTGGCTTTTGATATTAAACTAAGATCTCGATCCTAATATCTTATTGATTGCTTTTATGGCAGATGATCGCGAGAAGTATCTCAACAAAGCCTGATCAGATAATGCAACTTTCTGCGAACACACATCATCACTCTCAAGTAGTTGAATTAGTCTTTTTGCATAAGCCTTAGGGTCATCTTCAATGTTCAGGTATCTTACTGGTTCACCAGGGAGTCCTTCGGCACCTATCGTAGTTGTCATAACGGTAACACCATGCTGCATACTTTCAATAACCTTGCCTTTAACACCAGCACCATACCTTAATGGCACTATGGATACGCGTGAATTTCTATAAGCTTCTGCTAATTCTTCCTCACTCACAAAACCCAATATATTAATGTTTTCTGATTGAAGACTTTGAATTGAATCTGGGCAATTAGAACCAATCACCTTCAAGTTAACATCAGAAAAACGTTGCAAGATGACCGGATATACTTGATCTAAAAACCATTGCAAACCATCAAGGTTTGGAGGGTGTCCGAAGCCTCCAACAAACAATAGGTTATTGTTTTTGATGATTTTTCTATTTGGGTCAATATCGGAAGGTTCAAACCAATGCATTGGCTTATAAGCTAGATTTAAAGATTTATCTTCTTTCTCGATTAACTCCACTTCGTTTTCAGATAACCACAGAGAAACATCACACTTTCGCATAATATCAAATTCGATTTTCTTCCAGTCTTCCGAGCTCATGCCGTCGCCACTTTCGATGCCCAACAACTCTTCTCGCGCAACTCTCACATAGTGAAGGTCCGCGCCATGATAAGCAATATAAGGAACATGTGCTAACGCGCGAATTTTATCGATATAATTTTTCGAAATATGCGGGCGATTCAAATAAATGCTATCAATATGTACTGAATTCTCTTGAAGCCAGCTGTACCAATGGTCTTTATAATAATTGCCGTGTAAGACTTCTACACCCAGAGCCTGTAACTCACCGGTATAGGGTTGATGTGGATAAAAATTATCTCCTAGAAAAATCACACGAATGCCTTGTTCGACTAATAACTCTATGTATCTTTGAGCTACCTTTGAACCAGCGTCCTTGTCATAAAAGGGTACGTAGTGGTCTATAAATAGTAACGTCTTTTTATGACGGCCATGAGTTCTGGCCAAGAACAATTGAGATGAATCAGGAAAGTGATCTGAATTTAATCGATCTGCCCATTTATCTGAAAACTTTTCCCGATTAACTGCTTGATATTTTTTAATTCCAGAGTCTTCACTACTGCCGTGAGAAACGCCTTCAAAGTGCACTACTTTTGAGGTGGGGATAAAACGAACATCTAATCCTAACTCTCGCACCTCAAAGCAAAAATCAGTATCTTCGTAGTAGGCTGGCGCAAAAACCTCATCAAAACCGCCTACTTTGTCCCACAAACTCTTGCGAAACATTAAACACGCTCCAGAAACATAATCAACGTTCCTTGCAAAATTATATTCGGGCTTATTTGCTTTATCCAACCGCCCATAATTCCAAC
>CAZXXY010000154.1:0-1215 GCA_964644755.1 uncultured Hyphomonas sp.
AAGACAATCTGTCTTAGAAGACTAGCCACCCAGACGGTTGTCTGGCAAGAGAATTCGCGCGAGAGATTATTAGAACTTATAGCCCAGCTCGATACCCCAGATGCGCGGCTCATTGACGAAGCCGGTGAGGTTGTTGAAGTCGATGCCGCCGGTCAACTGGTCCGTGCCGGTGATGTTACGGACATAGGCTGACGCAGTGTAGCCGCGATCGGATTCGTAACCGACCCGCAAGCCGCCTTCGAAGAACCCGTCTTCGCCAAATTCGATGCTCTCATAGAGGAAGAAATTGACATCATCCTTATAGGCCCAATCGGTGAAGATGAAGAACTCGCCGCCCTGAACCGGAATGCCATAGCGCGCCGTAGCGTTGAAAATCCACTCGGGGGCGTTGGGGAACGGGTTGCCGTCAACGAAGGCATTGCCGTTTTCATCTGTCGGATCAAGCACAGTACAGGCTTGCTCTCCTGCTGCGTTAATGGCGCCGCAGGTCGGGATCAGAAGATCCTCGTCCTGAATTTCGGTCTTGTTGAAAGAGAGGCCTGCGGTGACAAGCAGGCGTTCTGTGACCACGGCTTCGAGATCCCATTCAAAGCCGTAGCCTTGGCCCTGATCGGCATTAAACAGCGCAACCGTGTTCGCCGCGCCGCCAACGGATGTAAGCTGCTGGTCATCGAGCTGATAGAAGAAGCCCGAAATATTCGAGCGGATACGGCCTTGCAGCAATTCGGATTTCAGACCGGCCTCATATGAGAGAACGGTTTCGGAATCAGCGACCGAGATTTCATCGCCGAAGACAAGACGGCCCTGCACGGACGGAGCACGGAAGCCGCGCGCGATGCGGGCGTAGAGATTGACGTCCTGATTAACGGCATAATTGGCAGACACATCCCAGCTGATCTCGTCATCTTCAGGCGCGGCTGTGAGCGGGCCAAGTGGGCCAGCACCAAACGGGCTGAGGAAACGTTCGACCGAGAAGTCTTTCTCGTCATTCGTCCAGCGCAAGCCGCCCGACACGGTCAACTGGTCTGTCACGTCATAGGTGACAGAGCCGAAAACGCCGAAACTGTCAGTGTCTTGATTGCGCACTGCGAGCCCGTTGAGCGGATTTCCCGGAGTCAGAGAATCGAAGCTTTCGGACGTGACCTGGACTTCTTCGTCAAACACGAAGATGCCGCCCTGGGCGCGCAGAGGCCCGCCATTGTCGTAAGCGATGCG
>CAZXXY010000154.1:1315-4741 GCA_964644755.1 uncultured Hyphomonas sp.
CCGCCATCAATGTCACCGCGAGATGCGACATCTGCGGTTTCAAAGCCGAAAATATAGGTCAGTTCAATCGCTTCGGTGATGCCCCAATTGGCAGTCAGGTTGACGCCATAGGCGTTAAGTTCCTGATCGTTGAGGCCGTCAAACGAGACGACATCGCGGTCAAAATTCTCGCCAAGGCCACGCTCGCCCTGATCGATGATATTGGCGCGGAACAGGCGGGCCGAGCTGTCGCTCGTGCGGCCATGCAGGTTGATGAGCAAGGAGGTGTTGTCGGTCGGCTCGGCCAGCACTTGCAAACGGCCGGCAAATTCTTCGAAGCCCTCGAAATCATCTTCTGTGCCGGTGAAGGCATTGTCGACATAATCGTCGCGGCGTTGATAGAGGCCCGATGCACGGAAGGAGAGGCCGTCTGCCAAACGTGTGCCGAAGGCGGCTTCCACGTCGACCGTGTTGAACCGGCCATAGGCGACGCGGCCATAACCGCTGGTCTCTTCGCTCGGCTTGACGCTGTCGAATTTGATGATGCCGCCGGGCGTATTACGGCCAAACAGGGACCCTTGCGGGCCACGCAAGACTTCGACTTGCGCAATGTCGAAGACGGGATAGCCTTTGAGGATCGGGTTTTCATAAGGGACATCATCATAGACCAGCGAGACGGGCTGGGTCGAGTTCAGATCGAAATCCGTGTTGCCGATGCCGCGGATATAAAAGCGCGGGAAGCTACGGCCAAAGGAGCTTTCGGCGACAACGCTTGGGACGCGCGCCGAGAGGAAACGGATGTCGGCACCGCCTGCGGAGATATTGGCCAGCTTGTCACCGGACAGCGTGGTGATGGAAATCGGCACGTCCTGAATGTTCTGCGTAACCCGTTGCGCCGTCACTTCAACCTCGTCGAGCCGGAATTCTTCGGCGTCACTGTCTACTGTCTGTGCGCTGGCGCCAGCAAGGCCAAAGGTTAGAGCCATAAGGCTAACTGTGCTCAAACGTAGCGCGGAGGAGAAAGTCTTGCGCATTTTATATTCCTTCTAGGTACAGGCCATTTGACTAGGTACAGGTCATTTGACGGTGAGAAGACACCGGCGAACATGGAGGTTTTGTGGCGGGGAAATGGCTGCAACTCAAGCCATTCATTGTATTTGGGCACCCCAATAAGTGTTTAATTCGAGCATGGTTGCTGCAATGCAACAAAAACAGGTGAGGGATCCGTCTGGCTCCCCCGGTTTTATACGTCTAAAGACAATGCTTTCAGGTGGTTAGATCCAGGGATTGAATCTGGAGCTCGAAACAGGAGCGGGTTTCTCCTCTGCCTCAGTTTCTGCCTCTGCCTCTGGTGTGGGCTCCGCAGCAGGAGCGGCTTGCTCCTTTGCCTCTGTTTCCGGTGTGGGCTCCGCAGCAGGAGCGGTTTCCGGCTCCGGTGCGGCCGTGGCCTCCTCAGGCACAACGGGCTCAGGCATGGGCGGTGGAGGGGCTGCTGGTGCTGGCTCAATTGGCGCGTCAGCGTTTTCGGTTGGTGTAGCGTCTCCATTTTTGACGGCGCCAAAGCCCGTCATGGTTGTGGCTGTTCCGGCCATAACCGGCTTATCTTTATCCGCGCCTTTGGTTAGTCCGCTCAGGGACAGGACTTCACCCGGTCGAGGCGGGACGAACCCTGCTTCGGTGGCAGCTGGTTCAGAAGCGGTTGGCTCAACTTCTGATGGTTGCTGCGTATCCAGCTTGAGAGATGCGCCCTCCTGTTCGGCAGGTTCCACGGCCTTCAGATCAAAGTTTTCGGACTGTGGCGTGGCGACATCGTCCATTTGGGGCAGTGTGGTTTCCACGCTGGCCATTTCGACAGCAGGGTCAGGCTCTGTTGTTTCAGTGACCTCTATTGATTGCGTCGTTTCATTGCTGGCTGCTTTGAGCAGGCTTGCAGCACCCAGTCCGGCAGCGCCGAAGCCTGCGATAGCGGCGCCTCGACCTGTTGAGGGTTCCGGCTCTTGATCGGGCTCATGCTGGACTTCGTTTTCAAGCGGGTCTTGATCCGTGGATGTGTCGGAGAGGCGTTGTTCCTCGTTTTCGTTGACTTGATCGGCCAATGAGGCAACGGCTTTGCTCATATCATTGACGTCGGCATCAGCAAGCGCCGCCGCGCCGCTTTCATCTGCTGTGTCTTCTACTGTATCCGGCTGCGGGTCGGCAATTTCCGCAGGCGTTGGCACCAAACCATCCTCCATCGGGATATCGACGACGCCATCGCCATCAAGGTCGAGCCCTTCAAGGACCGAGCTTATGGCTGTTTCCGTACCGCGAGCGATGCGCTGCGCCTCGGTTGCGAGGCTGGCAACAATAGCATCATAGGCACCGCCATCGGCGTGCGGCGTTTGCAACAGCTCGTCCGCATCGACTCTTTCAAGCTCGTTGCCATTATTGTCGGTCAAGAGGACATTGGTCGGGCTGCCGGACAAAACAACGCGATACCCTTCAGTATCATAAACAAGGCTTCCGGCATCTTCGCCCTCAGCCCATTCGATCTTTCCTTGCGTCGTCATTGCATGGAGGCGGTCAACCAATTTCTTTGTTGAAGGATGCATCATCGTCAATTTGCCCTTAGAGATTTTTTTCTCGATATTGTATTAAGTCGTATTAGGCGAATTTTCAAATGGCTTTGGCCGCTTTCGGCGAGAAAATTTCGATTCTGTCGATTTCGGTTTCGCCGCAAAATGGTCGAGTGTGACTTGCCCGTACGGTATGAAACTGGTTTGATTGCTTCGCACTGGGTGTTTCGGGGGAGCCGGAATGCCCCGAAAATAGAAGAAGGGGCCAAAGTTATGAATATTTTGAAATGGATCTTGTCGCTAGCCGTTGGTGGGTTTCTCATCATGATGGGCATTACGAAATTTACCGGCGGGGCGCATATTTTCCCGCTGATCGAGATGCAAGCCTCCGGATTGGGATTTCCAATGGCTGATCTCTTCTTTCCTTTGGTGAATTATGCAACCGGGGCGCTAGAGGTTGTTGCCGGCGCGCTGGTAATATTGCCGCAGACACGGGCAAAGATTGGTGCGCCGCTGGCGGTGCTGCCATTTTTAGGCGCCGTTGTCTTCCACGTGTCGCCGCTCTTGGGCGTTGTCACGCCAAACGGATATGCCGAAGGCGCCGAAGGGCTTGAGGCCGCGCTGGCAGCAGGCAGCGGGTTTACCCCCGAGCATTTCACAGCCGAGGCCGGACCTGCATTGTTCGCAATGGCAGCGGGTTTCCTCTTGCTGGCGATTATCAACTTCGCGCTGCATCGCCGCGACGCCTAATCTGCCGCGATAGATGGACGCGTTTCTAAAAGCCTTGGAGGCGCTTCCGGACGGATATATTAAAGCGGATTATCACGGCGCGCCTTATGGCGTGACCGTGGAGCGTTTGTCTGGCGGGCGTCAGATCAAGCTGTATGCCGAA
>CAZXXY010000155.1:0-4734 GCA_964644755.1 uncultured Hyphomonas sp.
GCAGGGCATACGGGAATTTGGGGAGCTAACGCCGCCCGAACAGCCGTTCGATGTCCGCAAGCTTCAGTTCGACATAGGTGGGGCGGCCATGATTGCATTGACCGGAATGGGGGGTCGCTTCCATCTGGCGCAGAAGCGCGTTCATTTCTTCACCCGTGAGCCTGCGCCCTGCCCTGACCGAGCCGCGACAGGCCATATTGCCCATCACCTCTTCGAAGCGTTCTTTCAGGACAAGGCCTTCTTCATATTCGGCAAAATCATCGGCGAGGTCTTGTATCAAGCCTTTGACATCCATCTCGCCAAACAAAGCAGGCGTCGCGCGCACACAAATCGCGCCAGTGCCGAAAGCTTCGATCTCCAGCCCCAAGGGCAATAGCTCGTCAGCGCGGGCGAGCACGCGGGCGGCTTCATCTTCAGAGAGTTCGATAATGTCAGGAATGAGCAATGCCTGACGCCGGACACCCTCGCCTGCCATTTGCGTTTTCATGCCCTCATAGACAAGACGTTCATGGGCGGCATGTTGATCGACGATGACAATACCGTCCGCTGTCTGGGCGACGACGTAAGTCTCGTGCAACTGCGCGCGGGCGACGCCGAGAGGAAAGTCCGGCGTTTCAGGCGCTTGGCCTGCGCCGGGCATATCCGGCTCGACGCGCGCGCTCGGCGCTGCATCTGGATGATGCTCATAGGACGGAGACGGGCGTTCGGCCATGCTGCCCGCACTGCCAAGACCGCTATTGGGCCGATAGTCGCCTTGCAGAAAAACGGGAGATATCGAAGGCGCTGACGCAGGTCTATCCCAAAGACCGCCACTGTTTGGCTCGGGCGGTTGTTCGACCTGAACCTTGCCCAATGCATATCCGGCCACCGTGGTCGCAGCGCGATGGCCTGCCGCCGCCAAGGCATGGCGCAATGCCCCGATCAACAGGCCTCGGACATTGCCCGCATCGCGAAACCGCACTTCGGTTTTGGCCGGATGCACGTTCACATCGACATATTCAGGATCGAGCGTGACAAACAGCGCCGCCATAGGGTGACGGTCGCGCGCGAGAAAGTCGGCATACGCGGCGCGGATCACGCCGGTGAGCAAACGGTCTTTGACGGGGCGACCATTGACGAACAGGAACTGTTTTTGCGCATTGCCGCGGCTGAGCGTTGGCAGTCCGGCAAACCCCGAAATCGTCACCCCTTCGCGTTCCGCCTCGATCGGAATGGCGTTCTCGCGGAAGTCACGTCCCATAATCGCCCCCAGACGGGCAAGCTGGGCGGTTTGCGCATCGCCCTGCTCGGCACGGTAGCGGAACACGGAGCGGCCATTGCTTTCGAGCGAGAAACCGACATCGGGCCGCGACATGGCAAGACGGCGGCAGGCATCGGTCACGGCCATCGTCTCGGCGCGCTCGGACTTCATGAATTTGAGACGGGCGGGCGTGGCGTAGAACAGGTCCGACACTTCGATCCGCGTCCCGCTCTCTCCCCTGCCTGTCCATGCGGCGGGCTTCGGTCCTTCAATCCGGCCAGCATCAACCAGCACGTCGCAAGCGTCCTCATCGGGCGCACGGCTGGTAATGCGCATGCGCGACACCGATCCGATCGACGGCAAAGCCTCTCCTCGAAATCCCATTGTGTGAATGTTCAGGAGATCGACATAACCATTTTCGTCGGCACTGAGTTTCGACGTGGCGTGCCGCTCTAGCGCGATCAGCACCTCGTCCGCGCTCATGCCGCAGCCATTGTCCTCGATCACAAGACGGTCCAGCCCGCCCGCCTCGATCACAATATCGATTTGGGTCGCGCCCGCATCAAGTGCGTTCTCGACCAGTTCTTTGACGGCCGCCGCCGGGCGCTCGACCACCTCGCCCGCAGCGATCCTGTTGACCGCATCCGCAGGCAAGCGGGCGATATGGGGACGCTTCGAGAGAGAGGCTGCAGAATCAGGCATAGCGGCAGTATAGGCCGAAACCTGCTACCCCCATAGGTTCATTCCGGATTTTGGGACCCGGTGGACTAGGTGCCCGGCAGTTTGATGCGCGCGCCATCCGAGCGCTCAATGGTCACGTCTGCGCCGCCCGTCGCACTGTCATTTGCAGCACTTTCAAGTTCTTCCTCGCTGCCAGTCCAACCCGTCACAGCGTCACCGATACTGGAATTTTTGCGCAGAATACCCGCTTCATCATAGTCGATCGCTTCGCGGATAATCGGGCTCACAGAGATTGCACCGGCTCTGGCGACTAGAATGCGCTCGGATGCGCTGGCGTCCACGCCGATCTGTTCGCCAAAATTCAGCGTCCGCTCGGCACGTTCACGAGACAATTCGGCGGGTGTCACCACACCGGCTTCTGGCGGGCGCAAACTATATTCCGGCGGCACTGTCAGCGGCGCTTTTTTGATGATCCGAAACTCATTTGGCGTTCCGGCCCGCTCGCTGCTGCCCGTGCTGCACGCTGTCATGGCGAGTGCGCCACCAAGGGCGAGCGCGGAAAAAACCGTCTTAGTCATGCCTGTAATCCTCATTCATGTGTCGCCGGACCTGATTTGCCCGCCGAGCTCCGATTTGAACTCATATATACGAGTGTAGCTTATTCGCGCGAAAATATAAACTGGTCCAGTATTAGCAAGATAGCCCCGACAGTAATACAGCTATCAGCCACATTAAAAACCCACGGAAAGAATGGAATAGACGGGCTAACATCAATAAAATCAACCACCGCCCCAAAACGGATCCGATCAATCACATTTCCGATGGCACCAGCAACGACGAATGCCAGGGCAATCGCCAGGCCGCGCCCTGTGGATCGAAGCAGCCAGATAAAGAAGCCGGTTCCGATGGCGATGGCGACAATGACCAGCACCCAGCGCATAATCCCTTCCGATTGCAGCTGTCCGAAGCTCATGCCGCGATTCCAGACCATCGAGATGTTAAACAGCGGCGACACTTCGATCTGACCGCAATACTCGCTGCCATCGAGACAGCCAAGCGCGTTCAAGCGGTCTTGTTGCAAAATGAGATATTTCGACCACTGATCCAGAACCAGAGCCAAAGGGATAATCAGGCCAGCAATGGTCAGGCGGTCACGCTGTGTCATCGGGTTACCTTATCATAGAATTTGACGGCCAGAGCATCGCGCGGCGTGATGTCGGGAAACGCCGGGTCGGCCGTGCCCGGGTCGAAATATTTCCAGCTTCGCGCACATTTGATACCGCTGGCTTTGGCAGGGAGAACCCCGACACCTTCAACTTCGTCGAGCGTAAAGGCGCCCGCTGGCGGATTGTCATGGATAAGATTGACATCAGAGGTAATGAAAAGATCGGCAGGGTCTTCTGCGGCAACCAGTTCCAGAAGGGATTTTTGCGTCAAGTACACGTCTGGCGCCGCCTCCAGCGACGATCCGATCCGCTTCTCGCGACGCTCGATCTCCAGCGCCCCTGTCACCACGCGGCGCACACTGAAGATGCGGTCCCAGCGCGCGGCCAGTTCATCATTGCGCCAATCCTCCGGGATGTCAGGGAACAGGCAGAGATGGACGCTTTCAGGGCCGGTGTCTGCAAAGCGGCTCATCAGATAGGCTTCTTCGGTCGTAAACGGCATGATCGGCGCAAGCCATGTCAGCAAGCGCTCCAGCACAGCGCTCATCACCGTGCGCGCGGCACGGCGACGGAGCATATCCGGCGCATCGCAATACAAGCTGTCCTTGCGGATATCGAGATAGACCGCAGACAGATCAACGCCGCAGAAATTGACAATGGCAGCCATGATTTTCTTGAAATCATAAACCTCATAAGCCTCGCGAATGAGCGGGTCGAGCTCGGACAAACGGTGCAGCACCCAGCGCTCGAGGCCCGGCATCTCGGCCACCGGAACCGCCTCGTCCGCGCCGAACCCTTCAACGGCGCCCAGCAAAAACCTCAGCCGGTTGCGGATGTTCTTATAGCTATCAACCGCGCCTTTGATGATCTCGTCCGAGATGCGCAAGTCTTCGGTAAAGTCACCCGAGGCTGACCAGAGGCGCAAGATCTCGATGCCGTACTGTTTCTGGATCTGCTGCGGCTCAACCGTATTGCCCAGGGATTTCGACATTTTCTTGCCGTCGGCATCCACGATGAACCCATGGGTCAGGATCTGCCGGAATGGCGGCAGGCCGCGCGTGGCGCAGCTTTCAAGCAAAGAAGACTGGAACCAGCCGCGATGCTGGTCCGACCCTTCGAGATAGAGATCGACCTGACCTGTATCCTCATGGATGATGCCGCGGTCACGCATACAGAACGCATGGGTCGTGCCTGAATCGAACCAGACATCGAGCACGTCGGTCACTTTCGTCCAAATGTGCCCGCCTGTGTCCTCCCCGAGGAAGACCGCATCATCTGTATCGAACCATGCTTCGACGCCGCCCTTGGACACCGCTTCAATGATGCGCTTATTGACAGCAATGGCGAGATGCGGCGCGAGCGCTTTGGTGTGGGGCTCGCCGTCCTCATTGACGAAAATCGTCAGCGGCACGCCCCAATTGCGCTGGCGGGAGACGAGCCAGTCCGGGCGTCCTTCAACCATGCTGGTCAAACGGTTGCGGCCGGATGGCGGGAAAAACTCGGTTTTCTCAAGACCAGTCATCGCCAGCTCGCGCAGGGTTTTGCCGTCTTTGCCTTCAAGGTCCATCGCGATAAACCATTGCGGCGTGGCACGGCGGATGACCGGAGCTTTCGAGCGCCATGAATGGGCATCGCGGATCGTGGTCA
>CAZXXY010000156.1:0-4668 GCA_964644755.1 uncultured Hyphomonas sp.
GCGTTTGGGCGCGCGCTTGTGAGCGGCCTTATCCCTGTTCGCGCGGTGTCCAGAATATGGCGAGCTTCAAGCTTTCTGCGATGCGGTTGGCACGCTCCATAAAGTAAAGCACGGCGGCGGGATCCGGCGCTGTTTCTTCAAGCGTTTTTTCAAACAGGCCAAGCCAGAGCGTGAAGTGATGATCTTCAATACCGGCAATGGCTTTGTGCTTCGGCACGGGCTGTCCGGAATACTGTCCCGTCGATAAAGCGACCGAGGACCAAAACCGCTTCATCGTCGCCAGATGTCTTTCCCAATCATCGTTATCAATCGTCTGCTCGAAGATCGGGCCGAGTTGCGCATGAGTATGGATGCGTTGATAAAACGTCTCGACAAGGGTCGAGATATAAGTCTCGTCTATGCCGATGCTTGCCGCATGGTCTTGTATTTTCTGCCGGCGTTCCGCAGCGCTATGGCTCGCTATCGTCATACCAGCTTCCTAGCTCTCATCATCAGCGTCGCCGTCAGCATCATCCGGCTTGGCTGTGAAGCTTGTGCCCGGTTCCAAGCTCCGCACATGCAAATCGCGTTGGGGGAATGGAATCTCGACCCCTGCTTCTTTCAAAGCTGTGAAAATCGCAAACCGCAAATCATTCTGCACAGGTATACGGTCATCGACATTATTGATGAATACGCGAACCTCGAAATCTAGCGAGCTGTCGCCATAACCTGCGAAGAAGATAACGGGCAACGGATAGCTCAGCGCGCGCGGGCTAGCCTTGGCGCATTTCATGAGGATCTCGGCGACGGTTTCAGGATCGGCATTATAACTCACCCCAACGGGAATAAGGATACGCGTATACTTGTTTTTATGGGTCCAGTTCGTAACCGGCGCTGTGACCAGTTCCGAGTTGGGGACGATGACAGACGCCCAGTCAAATGTCTCGATTTCCGTCGATCGCACACTGATGCGTTTCACAATCCCCTCGCCCGCTGCGGTCTCGATCCAGTCGCCCACTTTGATCGGGCGTTCGAAAAGAAGGATCAAACCCGAGACGAAATTATTGACAATACTCTGGAGGCCAAACCCGATCCCCAAGGACAGGGCGCCCGCGACAATTGCCAAATTCGCCCATGGGAACCCCATGACGCTAAAGGCGGCTCCGATGGCAAAGATCAGCCCAAAATATCCAATCAATGTCCGCAATGTATTGCGCAATCCCGCATCCATGCGAGCAGGCTCGAAAATACGTTTGTCCGTCAGCCGCTGGATCAAGCGGGTAAACAATAGAATCCCGACCAGAACACCCAGCGCAATCAGGATGTTCGCAATCGAAATCGTGAACCCGCCAATCTGGAATCCGAACACGGCATCGACGAACCAGTTGCGCAAATCGGACTGCTCGACCCCGACAACCAAAAACACCAGAGGCAGAAGGAAGGCCAGCACCACCACATCTATGAGAAGCCGGGACCAGAAGAGCATCATCACGCCCGGCTCGTCTCCCTGGCCAGCTGTCTTCCCGCCAGAAGATTTGTCAGAACGGGCCATAGTCGCGGCGATCAACGCAGCCAGTTCGAACAATAGAGCACGTGCAAACCATGCACCGGTAAACAGGAAGGACAGAAAATAGAGCCGCGTGCTGCCAAACCGCGCCAGGGAAACATAGCCCGTCGCCGTTGCGAAAATAATCAGAACGGCAAACAGCCCTGCGAGGTTTCGAACCCATTTCCAAAACAGAAGTGTTTCCGCAGAATAGGCTTCACGGCCTTGGATTTCGAGCTTCCAAAGCTGTGGCCGCGCAAGGATAAACAGAAAAACAGCGCCAAACACCGACACAATTGCGCTGGTTAGGGTCAAGACTTCCCGTGAAGATCCAAGCCATTCTCCCAAACGCCGCAGAACCGCATCGGTCGAAAATACAACCACAATCGCCATCAGGATAAACCGGACACCACCAGCCCGATCCGATGTTAAGGGGATCAGCCGCCATTTAGGTGCCTTGGGCGCAAGGACAGCCGTCGCAACATCCCACACAACAAAGAGCGTTGCGCAGGCAAGAAGGACCGAGCCAACAAGCTGCGACGATGCCGGGGTGACCATTCCAAACGCTTTGGCAACTTGAAACACGACAAGAGAACCGACAAATACCGGCAAAACTCTTGTGATCACGCGCAAGCCTGCGGCGGCTACGCGGCGGGAAGCTGTGGGCTCCTGACGCCGTATCCATGCCATCAACCAGTGATCAAGCCGGTGAGGAACCGGCCCCAGCATAAAGACCGCAAAACCAATGCTGAGCAGCAGCCCCAGGATCGCATTGCCAAACAGGCCTTGCGCTTTCAAATCTGCGCGCCAGCTTGCGAAACGTCCGGCAAATGTCTGGCTGTCCGTCTTAAACGAACCGGCCACTGCCTCTATGGCGGATGGCCGGAAGGGAACCTTATCGCGCTCGAGAATACGACTGTAGAAAGCTTGTCGCCGGCGCTCGGCAATGTCGACAAGCAAACGATTGGCTTCAACAATATTCACATCCGCTTGAACGATATCTGCTTCAAGCTGTGAGATAACCCCCTGCAATTCGCTCCGGCGCCGACTGATTTCGGGGGCCTCAGGCGCGCCCTCTTCGACAACTGTCAGCCTGCCAAGATCGTCCTTCGCCTCCAAAAGTTGCAGGCGAAGCGGTGCAACGGCCACATCTTCATACTGGCGAATGTTCCGCACCGTTTCCCTAAGATCGATCAGGTCGCTCGCGGGAATATTTTCAATCAATTCAGCGGCCAACTGAAGACTGGTGGTACGCTCTTCCAACGTATCGATCGCTGTTGTGTCAGCAACCCCATCGCCTTGTGCTGTCCCAATGAGACACAAGGGCAGAACGATCAGCCCTACCGCAAAAGCGCACACCCAACGATAAAGATTCGACACGTTTCGCCCTTCCATCGCAAAATTAAGCAAAAACACCTTTCATGCATCGCATGGTTTGCAAGCCCGAGACAACCAGCACTTCAAGGTTGCGACTATAGCAATTACGACGAGAAACCCTTGCTAAAGTATCTGGCGCGAGATAAAGAACTGAAAAATTGAACAACCTTGTTGAAATCCCTCAATCCCACACAAATAACAATTTGATTTAATTGATCTTTATTGAAGCCACCAGCGCTTTCGAGGATCGTCAGAGAGTATAGAAATAGTTATGTCAAAAGATTCCATAAAACAGCCAACAGATGTCGACCGTTTTGTAGGCATGCAAGTACGAGCAGCGCGACGTGAGTTGAAGCTGACCCAAGACGAGTTGGGACAAATGCTTCAGATTACATTTCAGCAAGTCCAAAAATATGAACGAGGCGTCAATCGTATATCCTCGGGCAAACTCTATGAAATTGCACACGTCCTAAAGCGACCGCTCGAATACTTCTACCCCGAGCACGCTGGAGAGATTGACGAAGACAACAGCCGCACAGAAGCCCTGCTGAGAAGCGATCTTCAGAAAAAATGTTGCTCTTTGGTCTCCGATGTTACGTCCATCGAAACCCTGACAGCCATCAAAACAATTCTTGAAAATACGGTTGCTGCAGAAAAATAATAAAGAACACAAACCGCAATGAGTAGGGCGTTATCCGCGTTCTCAATGCGACGATCGTTCCTCAATACCCTTCTCATCATATGGGAAGGGTATTGTTTTAAGTGTCTTGGGACAGAGCATCCATTGTCTCCGCGATCTCCTCAATCCAGGTCAAGACACTTTCGGGCATACCCTGATCTTCAAGAAAGCCGGAAAAAGCAGTGGCAAACTGTGTCGGTGTTCCGCATTGATCGACAGCGCTTCTCAACTCGGGAACAATACTGGTAGAAAAATCTGTCGCCATGGATCGAAACTCTTGCAGCCGGCTTGTCATTTCCAGCAAGACCAATGGGCTGGGATTCTCCAGCCGCGTTGCGAACCGTTTCATATCCAGCAATTCCGACCGATACTGACGGGAAAAGCTATCTGTGATTTGCGATGTTCGCCATTCCACCCATTCGCTGGTGCACGGCTCTGGCGCGATCGTAGCACATCCGGACAATGACAACACAAGTCCTGCCATCAAGCCTTTCCGCATATCCATATCCACCTCCATCTGTTTGCCGGTCTGATCTTGTCAGGTTTTACGCGAACCTGAAAGTGTTGACCTCAGCTTCGGTGCTAATTGATACAGCCTCGCCGATAATAGCCGTTTCACCGGTCATGCGGGCTAACGATTCGGATTGCGCTGTTGAAGCGATGAAACGGCGATCACGACGATCGCGGCCAAAAATGATGGCGTGGGTCGGACCATTGCGCCCATTGACCACTGTATAAGTCTCGATTTTACCGGCGACAGGCGCCTCTATGAGAACAACCGGTTGATCAGCTTTTGCTGCCGCTTCAGCGGGCATGAACTGATCCGGCCGCTTGGCAGAATAGACCCCTGCCGCTTCTTTCGTCATCCATCCGCCATTGGCCAGAACCAGCCCATGGGCATCAGGCTTGGATCGCAAGGCTTCGACCGTGCTGGCGATGCCATGCAGGGAGTAATTATTCCCCGGACCACCAAAAAACGGCAAGCCTCCGGTTTGCGTCAAAGCACGTGGATCGGTTTCCCAGTCTATGCCAAGAACGCCAGCAGAGCTGAACACCGCACATGGAAAACACGAATAGAGATCGAGCA
>CAZXXY010000157.1:0-4555 GCA_964644755.1 uncultured Hyphomonas sp.
GCCATGCGTTTCATCGCTTTTTGCAGTTTTTCAAAGGCGCGCACCTCAATCTGCCGGATGCGTTCACGGCTGACATTGTAAACTTCGGACAATTGCTCGAGTGTCTGCGGTTCATCGTTCAGGCGACGTTCGGTGAGAATATGTTGTTCGCGCTCGTTCAGTTCCGACATGGCGCTTGTCAGCAGGTCCATGCGCGCATCATGTTCCTGCTTGGTGGCAAATTCGGCAGCCTGATTAGGTTCTTCATCGGCCAGCCAGTCCATCCACTCCATATCACCATCTTGGCCCATCGGGACGTTCAGTGATGCGTCGGAGCCAGACATCCGGCCATTCATGGAGATAACTTCTTTTTCGCTGACATTTAGCCGCGTTGCGATTTCAGTGACTTGCTCGGGGCGCAAATCGCCTTGCTCGATAGCATTGATCTCGCCTTTGATGCGGCGAAGATTGAAGAACAGCTTCTTCTGCGCCGCAGTGGTGCCAAGCTTTACGAGGCTCCATGAGCGCAGGATATATTCCTGGATAGAGGCGCGGATCCACCACATCGCATAGGTTGCGAGGCGAAAGCCTTTGTCTGGATCAAACTTTTTGACGGACTGCATCAGGCCGACATTGCCCTCGGAGATAACTTCGGCGATCGGCAGGCCATAGCCGCGGTAGCCCATGGCGATCTTGGCAACGAGGCGTAGGTGCGATGTCACCATTTTTTCGGCGGCTTCTGAATCTTCGTGTTCCTGCCAGCGTTTGGCCAGCATGAATTCTTCCTCTTTGGGAAGCATCGGGAATTTCCGGATTTCGGTGAGATAGCGCGATAGGCCCTGTTCGGGGCTGAGCGCTATGGATGTCGATACGGCCATTTTGGCCTCCCTATTTTATTTGGCCCGGCCCGATTTCGGCACCGCGCGTCCATATTGTGTGTTCAAAAGCCTATCCTGCTTGGCAGCAATAGGATTTTTGAACCTTGAGGCGGTCGTTCGTGCCCGCTCCATCCATTAGATGTAATATCGTATTCGCCCGATTAAAGGGGGGCAGACACGAAATTTGAGTTTGATTCGGGCAGGCTATGACAGCTCAATGCCCCAAACCTCACCCTTTGTACAAGATCAAGGGTGAGGGCGGCTTTTTGCGGACGTTTAAGCCGCTCTTTGGTAGCGCGGGTTTACGCTGTCATCAAAGCGCGGAGTGGTCCCAATGGTCCATTTTATGAGCCTTTCGATAGTCTGGAAGAACTGAATGCGCTCTAGGACCGGGTTCAAATGGTTGGTCATCACACAGTAGTGGGTGTCCTTGCCTTTGCGGTGGTGCTGGGCGTGGTGTTTGTGCGATTGCATAAAGCCGGTTTTCTGGACCGCCGTGATCAGGGGACCGTTTTCCTTTGGCGATTTGTGGGCGGCAGCGTGCACTTCATTGGCGAACATGCCGAAGAACACTGCCGATCCGGTAAACAGGTTGAGCCAGCCGAGGGTCCAGAACAAGGCCAGAAACATCAGGCCAAACAGCCAGACTTCTTTGTTCCGGCTGATAAATGTGCCGCCGAGAAAGCTGCGCGGTGTGTGGTGGTGTTGCTGGTTTTGCCGGATCGTATGGCCAAGAACAGGCCATTTCGGGTTGCCATAGCGGTCCTCAAACCAGTGGAAGGCGCCGGTCAGAAGATCAGCGAGATAAAGACCACCGGTGACTTTCAGGGCTCCGGTGCCCAGGGTACTCAACATTGTTACAGACATGATATTCTCCTCACAGAAATAGTTGAAAGCGGGTGCTTTCACATGTTTGTGAGCGCTTACTTGCATATATAATGTGGCGATAATGTGGCAAAGTGAGCGTTTGATTACATCATGGTTAATATTGGAAAAGGGATTCTAATTCGGATTTGGCGGCGACGCCCCGCGCCAGATGGCGCACGCTTGCCAATGTTTGTAACGGGTCATGCCAGCCCTGGCCCGCCGGGTTGAAGCCCGGCGGGATGGTCTTCGGACGAACAGGTTCGATTAATCTGTCGTGGGCATCTTTTTGAGGGCTTTCGCCAAAGCGGCCATATCGTCGGGCATCGGCACTTCGAAAAGTACATCTTTGCCGGTGACCGGATGGGTAAAGCCGAGGCTGGCAGCGTGAAGCGCCTGACGGTCAAAGCTGCGGGCTTGCCGTTTGGCGATGTCATAGGCGTCGCCAGCACCATGCGCTTTGATGCCTTTGTTGCGAGCATAGACCGGATCGCCGATCAATGGCGCACCGATATGGCTCATATGCACGCGGATTTGATGAGTGCGTCCGGTTTCAAGCCGACATTCGATCATGGCCGCTGCTGGAAGACCGGCTGTTTTGTCCAGCATGCCATAGGTTTCTATGGCTTTGTAATGCGTGATGGCGTGACGGCCTGCGCCGCTATCGGGGTTTTTCACCACGGCCATTTTCTTCCGGTCGGTGTTCGAACGGGCGAGGCGGGTTTCAATCGTGCCGACCAGCGGGCGGGGCGCGCCCCTCGTCAGGGCCACATAGGTCCGCTCCATTGTGTGCTCGGCAAAGAGCTTTGACAGACCCGTGTGCGCCGCATCGGTTTTGGCGACCACCATGACACCGCTTGTCAGCTTGTCGATGCGGTGGACAATGCCGGGCCGTTCGACCCCGCCAATGCCGGTCAGCCCATCTTTACAGTGATGCAATAGCGCATTGACCAAGGTACCCGTCCAGCTTCCGGGCGCGGGGTGGACCGCCATGCCGATCGGCTTGTTGACAATGATCAGGTCATCATCTTCGTGCAAAATATCGATCGGGATATCTTCAGGCTCGGGAATGGCGGGCACCGGATCGGGAACCTGTAATTCATAAACACCGGTTGCGATGATCTTGGCACGCGGGTCACGCACGATTTGCCCGTCGACCTTGAGCGCGCCGGACTGAATGAGAGATTTTACACGTGATCGCGAGACCGCGTCACATTTCTGGGACAGCCAAAGATCGAGCCTTGCTCCTGAGTCTTCGCCTGTTGCTGTTGCTGAGAATATATCCATGCCATTGTTTAGCAGGTCATGTTGTGCTGCGCAAAAGTTTCGTCTCGAATATGACAAAAGAAAAGTCTATGAAAGACCGAGTGGACAATAGGGGGATAAATCATGGCGAAACTCACGCGACGTAGAATGCTTGCATTGGCAGGTGGCGGGGCCGGGCTGGCAGCGTGTCAGACTGGCGGAAAGGTGGCTGAACCGTTTTCCGGAGCGGTGCAGTTCGACCATGGCGTTGCCTCGGGAGATGCGCTGGCAGATCGTGTGATTCTCTGGACGCGTGTCACTCCGGTTACCAATCAGAGTGCAGGCCCGATTACTGTGATCTGGCAGGTTTTCGAAGATGCGGACCTGCGCCGCGAAGTGCAGGCGGGCGCGATACAAACCTCCAGCGCACGCGACTATACGGTGAAGGTCGATGTGACCGGTTTGTTGCCAGCGCGCGATTATTATTATGCGTTTTCTGTCTTTTCCAGCGGCGGGGTGATTGCGTCGCCAAGCGGACGGACCCGCACTTTGGCCTCTTCCGGAACGGACCCGGTCAGAGCGGCGATTGTGTCATGTTCCAATTATCCGTTTGGCCAATTTAATGTCTACGACGCGATCGCGCAGCAGGAAAACCTCGATGTCGTCATCCATCTGGGCGACTATCTGTATGAATATGGCGACGATGGCTATGGCGGCGCGGCTGGCCGCAAGCTTGGGCGGTCACATGTGCCATCCACAGAGATTGCGACTTTGGCGGATTACCGGACCCGCCACGCGCAATACAAATCAGATAAAGCTCTGCAGCGGGCGCACGCTGCCGCGCCGTGGATCTGCACATGGGATGACCATGAAAGCGCGAACAATAGTTACCGGACGGGCGCGGAAAATCACTCCACTCCGGGCGAGGGCAGCTGGACTGTGCGCAAGCAACAAGCCGTGCAGGCTTATCTTGAATGGATGCCTGTTCGTGATCCGGCGCCGGGGGCAGCGCGGTCGGCATTGTGGCGGCGATATGATTTTGGCGATGTGGCCAGCATTATGTGCCTTGAAACCCGTTTGACAGGACGGTCCGAAGAAATCAGCTGGACCGCCAGAGTGTCGGGTCTTGCTCCTGATGACATCCAACCCGTTGTTCGGAAGACATTGGCCGAGGTCAATGATGCGGCCCGAACCATGCTGGGGGCAGAGCAGGAGGCATGGCTTGCGGACCAGTTTGCGCAATCCACCGAAGAGGGCAAAGCCTGGCAAGTTCTGGCCAATCAGACGATCATGGCGCGGACCACTCTCCCCAATTTTGTCGAAAGCCTCTCTCCCGCCCAGATCGAAGGGGCGGTTGAGCGTGCGGGACCGGATGGATCACGGGTCAGAGCCGCTGTGAGACTGTCAACATTGGGACTGCCGCAGAACCTTGACGCGTGGGACGGGTTTCCGGCGGCGCGAGAACGGCTCTATGCGGCAGCAAGATCGGCCAATGCGTCCCTTCTAACCCTGACAGGGGATACACATACGGGATGGGCGAACAGTCTGCGTGACAGTAGCGGCGCCCCTCGCGGGGTCGAATTTGGCTG
>CAZXXY010000158.1:0-4537 GCA_964644755.1 uncultured Hyphomonas sp.
AGCGGACGAAACGAAGTCTCTCCCTCAGCGTACATCCGCATAGTGGCGGGCGAGTTTGTCGGGCGCGCGGCCGAGGCCCCACATCATGCCGATATAGAGATAGGTGAGATTGGCACGCAGGCCGCCCCATTCGGCGACGCGGCGGTCGGACGACCAGACTTTGCGGTGGATCTGGCGCACGCGGCCACGGCCTGCGCGGACCATCCTCAAACACAAATCGGCTTCTTCCATAATCGTCTGGGCCGGATCGAAGCCGCCAATCGCGTCGAAATCGGTTTTGCGGCAGATCATCACCTGGTCGCCAAACAGGAGCCGCGCGCCGCGCGCAAAGCTGAGCGGGCGGAAGAGGAGCGGGGCGTACCATGTCTTGAGGTAATTATGGGCGGTGGTCAGACGGCGGACTTTGCCCTCGCTGCGCATGATCGACACGAACCCGGCAAGGGCGGTGGATTTGCGTGACAGGGTTTCGTCGGCGAGGGCGATGAAGTCTGCGGGCAGGGCGGTGTCGGCGTGGAGGAAGCAGAGCTGGTCGGCACGGGCATGGGCGGCACCGACATTCATTTGCGCGGCGCGATTGGCGTGGCCGGTCTTGAGGATGGTAAGGCCTGCCGCTTGCGCGATGGCGCAGGTCGCATCGGTCGAGCCGCCATCGACGAGGATGATTTGCGCAGGTCTCTCGGCCAGCTTGGCGAGATTGGCCAGCGTGGCCGGGAGCGCCTCGGCTTCATTGAGCGCAGGGATGATAATGGCGAGGGTCATGTTGGTTGGGAGTTTAGCGCATTTTGAGATGCCGTGCATCGCACATTCTTGTTAGGCAGATTTGCTCACGGCATGGACAAGTTTTGCGCGATGGGCAATCATGATTTGTGTTTCAACGGATCGTGGATCTCTGATGGGCCTGGCAAGTCAAAAAACCTGCATTATCGGCGCTGGCGCGTCGGGCTTTACCATGGCCAAGCGGTTGCAGGATTATGGGCTGGCCTATGATTGTTTTGAAGCCTCAGACGATATTGGCGGCAACTGGTATTATCAGAACCCCAATGCGCTCTCGTCATGCTATAAGAGCCTGCACATAGATACATCGAAATACCGGCTGGCCTTCGAGGATTTCCCTGTGCCGGACGACTGGCCGGACTTTCCCCATCACAGTCAGCTCTTGCAATATTTCCATGACTATGTGGACCATTTCAAACTGCGCGAGACGATTACGTTCAATACGCGGGTCGATGCGGCAAGCCCGCTGGAGGATGGGCGCTGGATGGTTGCGCTGTCTACGGGGGAGACGCGTGAATATGATGCGATGCTCGTGTGCAACGGGCACCATTGGGCCGCGCGGACGCCGGAGTATCCGGGCACGTTTGATGGTTATCAGGTCCACTCTCACCATTATCGGGACCCGTTTGAGCCATATGATTTCCGCGGCAAGAAAGTTATGGTTGTGGGCGGCGGCAATTCGGCGATGGATATTTCTTCGGAATTGTCGCAAAAACCGTTCGCCGACCGTCTCCTGGTTTCGATGCGTCGCGGCGTCTGGGTGTTGCCGAAATATATGAATGGTCAGCCTGCGGACAAAGTGGTTCTGCCGAAATGGCTGCCGACAGGCTGGGGCCGGAAACTGGCACAGGGCGCGATTAAAAAGTCCATCGGCAAGATGGAGCATTACGGGCTGCCCAAGCCGGACCATGAGCCTCTTGATGGGCATCCAACCGTATCCGGAGAGTTTTTGACGCGGGTCGGGTGCGGTGACATCATTCCCAAGGGAAAAATCGACAAGCTCGATGGTGACGCTGTCGTGTTTGCTGACGGCACGCGCGAAGAGGTCGATGCGATCATCTGGGCCACCGGGTATAATGTCAAATTCCCGTTCTTCGACTTGCCGGAACTGACCCCTGTCGAGAACCGCTTCCCGCTGTTCAAACGCATGGTCAAACCGGGATTCAGGACACTGTTTTTTCTTGGGCTTGCACAGCCATTGCCGACTTTGGTGAACTTTGCCGAACAGCAATCCAAACTCGTGGCGGCGTGTCTGGCCGGGCAATATGAGCTTCCCGATGCGGCGGCCATGGAGCGGACCATTCTTGCCGACGAGAAAGTGCATATCGGCCATTTTTATGAAAGTGCACGGCATACGATGCAAGTGGATTTCCGGACTTATGTGACAGACCTGTTGGCAGAGATCAAACGGGGACGAAAGCGCGCGGACGCCTTGGCCTAAGCGCTGGCTTTCAGAGTATGTTCATGTCTGGGGGGACACGATGGAAGGAATGAGGAATTAGGTAGCGTATGCTGAGAAGAATGATTTGGCTGCTGGCTCCACTGTATCTGGTGGCCTGTGCAACAACCCCTGCGCCTGTACGTGATGGGCCTGCAATTGCCGATGGATCTGAAGAGACTGTCGAGGTGAATTTGCCCAGCGCGCCGCCGCCAGCAGGGACATTTATTCCCGATGACACCATTCACATCTGTAGCGGATTGCGGGTGCGCAATGCGCCTCAGAGTGATCGCGATGGAAACGTGTTAGAGTATGACCGATTGGTGGTGGCACTGGACCGTATTGTTCTGGCGCCTGTGCCATTGAATGGCGGATGCATCAGTTCGGGGTATGGCCAACGCGACGGACGGCTTCACAAGGGGCTGGATATTAGCGCGCCGCGCGGCACATGGGTTTATTCGGCGGCTCCGGGCATTGTGCTTGAGGCGGGCTGGGGCGGCGGCTATGGCAATTACGTTCTGATTGATCACGGACTTGGCCTGATCACACGCTATGCGCATCTTGATACATTTGTTGAAGGCATGGAGGTCGGCGCTGAACTCGGCTTTGGTTGGCCGATTGGACAGGTCGGAAATACGTCAAGCCGGAGGGTGGGCGTGCATCTACATTTTGAGGTGCTGACGGGGAATTATGACAATCCGAAGAAGTCGTTTGGACTGTCAGGCAACGACCCGTTGTCATTTCCTATTTATGTGACACCGCCAGTGAGTTGACCCCCGAACTGCGCGGGGCAGGTATCTGGTTTGGTTGATGAAAAGCCCCTTTTCTGGCAGACTGGCGAGGGGCAAGAGTTGGAAGGATCGGATTTGGATGATGCGAATTGTAACGATATTTGCAGCCACAATGCTTCTTTCGAGCTGCGCAAGCTGGAACACTTTAAACACAGAAGACGTGCTTGCGGATGCGCGTGCGCGGTCGGCCCAAAGCTCTCAGGCGAATGTCCTGGCCAATTGGCAGGAAGAGACATTTGGCAGTTTGGCCAACTTCCCTGGCCAGACTTTTCGCGGCGACCCCATGAAGGCAGATGGCACCCCAAATGCGGAGGCTGCAGCTGATATTCAGGGCTGGTCATGGTCGGCAGACGGGCGGCAGATTATCATCAAACATGCTCTTGAAGATGGTTCCTATGGCGGCGTAACCCATGTCTATCCCAATGGCACAGAGAACGCGCTGGGATACACTTATGTGACCAATGCCGGCTTCGAGACGGTCGGCACATTTACGCTCGACGAGGACGGCGGCTGGGAAGCCATTGAGACGGTCAACGGGCACGCGACAATAACCCGTGTCCGCAGTCGTGGTTATGTGCGTGAAGATGGCGCACTGGTCAGTGAGGCAGACTATCTTTCGGGCGGGAGATGGACGCCGGGGCATGGCTTTGTCTACACCGAATTTGACGGCGAAGTGCCCGAGCTTGCAACGTCATCTGGCGAATGAAGT
Organism: uncultured Hyphomonas sp.; assembly: GCA_964644755.1. Taxonomy (GTDB): domain Bacteria; phylum Pseudomonadota; class Alphaproteobacteria; order Caulobacterales; family Hyphomonadaceae; genus CALLCD01. Next base: position 3,713 of record CAZXXY010000158.1, read on the forward strand.
TGACGCAGCGTCATTTTTGCTTTCTGTAGGTCGTAACCTTACTTGACCCCGATGGCGCGACCATATGACTGATCCGAATGTGACTTTGAAGGCTGGCAAGCGCGCCCAATCGAAAGCTGCCAACCGGCAAGCGATTCTGGAAGCGGCGCGCGGTGTGTTTGCGATCTCTGGCTATGAGGCAACGACTGTGCGTGACATTATTCGCGCAACGGATTTGGGCACTGGAACTTTCTACAATTACTTCAAATCGAAGGAAGAAGTGTTTCAGGCGCTTTCGAGCGATTCTGTGCAGCGGTTTGGCCCGCTCTTGCGGCAGGTGCGTCAGCAAAGCGACGGGTTTGAGACCTTTGTACGCGGGGCGTATCGGGCTTTTTTCCAGTTTTTGAGCGATGAGAATTCGGAGGCCATTAGCGGTGGTGCGCCGCATATTGCCTTGATCGGCGTGCGTGTCGATACGCCTGAAATGCTGGCGATTTTCGAAGAGATCCGGATCATGTTCGAAGAGATGCTTGGTGCAGGCGGCGCGCCGCATGTGGATTCAGAGTATCTGGCGGCGGCTGCGATCGGGATTGCGCGGGATCTGGGCGACAATATGCTGCTCAGGCGGCCTGTGAATGTGGATGAAGTGAGCGAGTTTGCCGCCTCCTTATTGCTTGGAGGCTTGCAGGCGGTGCTTGTTGACGCGTAAGCTGGGGCTCTGAATTCAAGGGGCTAAACCAGATGGGCTTGCAGTCGACACTTGTGAAAACGCTGATGAAGCTGCCTGATGGCCTGATTGTCAGAATGGCAGGGGGAAAGCCTCTGGAACTGGGCGGCAGGACGCTG
>CAZXXY010000159.1:0-4528 GCA_964644755.1 uncultured Hyphomonas sp.
GTTTATAATAAACGAAATTTCTGCTCGAAAACGAGGCCGTTCGTTTTTCAGTGTTCGTCTTGGGCGACGACCAGAAGCGACGTCTCTTTGACTTGCTCCATCACTGGATAGGTTTCGGTTTGCTGGACCCCGGGCAGATCGGAGATCACATCGCCAAGCAGTTCGCGATAGGCACGCATGTCCCGCGTTCTCACTTTCAGAAGATAGTCATACCCACCCGACATCATGTGGCAGGTCATGATTTCCGGCACGGTCTGGATCGCGGCGTTGAACGTCTCTAGCCAGTCCCGCTTTGTGCTTTCAAGCTTGACCTGAACATAGACAAGATAGCCTTGAGCGATTTTGTCAGGGTCGAGATCCGCGCGATATCCGCGAATGAAGCCGGTCTGTTCAAGCCGCCGCAGACGCTTCAGGCAAGGCGATTTGCTCAGCCCCACCGCCTCGGCCAGATCCACCACTTGGATACGGCCATTCTTCTGGACTTCGACCAGGATACGCCGGTCAATGGCGTCGAGCTGACTGAAAGAATCCATAATTAGAGCCTTATGTTCTGCATTTATGCAGTATTATGGCTGTTTCGGCTTCATTTTCAATAAAATAAAGCCCCATTTCCTGTTTCGCTCTGCGATAATTAGATCATAAATGGAGTGGACAGCCTCATGACCTTGGACAAATCGAAGACAGGTTTTGGCGGAACATCACGTCTGAGCGCACACTATCTCGCCGATGAAGCCACTTTGCTGGACGCGTTGCGCGCAGGTGCGGATCTTTCAGAGCAACAGCGCAGCGAAATTGTCGAGCGCGCGAGCCGCTATGTTGCCGACATTCGCAATAATGGCGAAACCGTCCAGCTCATGGATGCCTTTCTTCAGGAATATGGATTGTCGACATCCGAAGGCATTGCGCTCATGCGCCTGTCAGAAGCCTTGATCCGCACGCCCGACTTTGCAACATCCCGCTTGCTCATTCGCGACAAACTGGGTGACGAGGACTGGGCCGAGCATGCAAAGGCCAGCGATCATGGCCTGGTCAATCAGGCCACCAATGGTCTGCGCCTGTCAGCGGCATGGATAAAAATGAGCGGCGGCACAACCGCGAAAAGCCTCGCGGCCAAATTGGGCGACCGTGTCCTTGAAACGGCAGTCGATCGTATCATGGGGATTATGGGCGGTCACTTCGTGCTTGGACGGACGATCGAAGCCGCGATGGACCGCGCCGAGAGCAATAGGGCGCTTGGCTTTGTGCACTCCTATGACATGCTCGGAGAGGCCGCATTTACCGCCGCCGATGCCGACAAATATTTCAAAGCCTATTTGCAAGCGGTCAACCAACTCGCCGCCTCGGGGGAGGCGCCTTACAAACACGTCTCCGAAGCGCCGGGGCTATCTGTGAAACTGTCGGCGCTTCACCCACGCTATGAATATGCCAAACGGGCAGATTGTGTTCCCGCCTTGATCGAACGGGTCCGGTCTCTGGCACTGATTGCGAAAGAGGCGGGGATCGGATTGACCGTCGATGCGGAGGAAGCCGATAGGCTCGAAGTGTCCCTGATGGTGTTTGAAGCACTTATGCAGGATGATGCGCTCGCCGGATGGGACGGGCTGGGCATTGTGGTGCAGGCCTATCAGCGCCGCGCCATTCCGTTGATAGAGCACCTTATTGATATGGCAAAAACCGCAGGGCGGACACTCCCGGTTCGCCTCGTCAAAGGCGCGTACTGGGATATGGAAATCAAACGGGCCCAAGAGCTCGGTCTTGCCAGCTATCCAGTGTTCACACGCAAGGAAAATACCGATGTCAGCTATTTGGCATGCGCGCGAAAACTGATCGATGCGGGCGATGTGATCTTTCCGCAATTTGCCACGCACAACGCACACACAGCCGCAGCCATCGCTTTTATGGCGGGGCAGGGGCGGCGGTTCGAGTATCAGCGCCTTCATGGCATGGGCGAAGCCCTGCATCTTCAGCTCACCCGGGATCTTGGCGTGCGCAGCCGGATCTATGCCCCCGTGGGCAACCACAAGGACCTGCTGCCTTATCTTGTCCGGCGCCTGCTCGAGAACGGGGCCAATAGTTCTTTCGTCAACCAGCTTCTCGACGAAGCTGTCTCGATCGACGAGATCACGGCCGACCCGATCGGACTGACCCTCGCCAACACGCCTGCCGCGAATCCGAAAATTCGGGCGCCGCGCGATTTGTTTTCCGGCGTGCGCTTATCCGCCTACGGCATAGACTTAACGCAGGCAGACACCGAACGGGACCAAAGTGAAGCCCTTGACGTCGCAGAGCCATACAAAGCATCCAGCCTGCTAGAGGGCGAGCCAATTGGTTTTGAAGAGGCGACCATACACAATCCAGCAAATCTCGCGCAGACCATTGGCTCGATCACCAAGGCTTCGCCAGAGCACGTCGATCAAGCCGTAAAAATCGCAAACCGGTCAGACTGGGCGAACGCCTTTACGGCCGAGCAGCGCAGCCAGTGTTTGCACGCGGCCGCCGACCTTCTTGAACAGGACATGGACGGGTTTCTCAAACTCTGCGTTCTGGAAGCGGGCAAAACGCTGCCAGATGCGGTCGCTGAAATCCGTGAGGCCGTTGACTTCTGCCGATATTATGCCGTGCAGGCCCAAGCCCCGCGCATGGCCCGCCGCGCGCCATTGGGTACGGTCGCTTGCATCAGCCCGTGGAACTTTCCGCTGGCGATCTTCCTCGGACAGATCGTTGCCGCCTTGAGTGTCGGCAATACGGTGGTCGCAAAGCCAGCCGAGCAGACACCGCTGATCTCGCAAAAAGCCGTCCAATTGCTTTACCGCGCAGGTGTTCCGGCAGATGCCCTTCACTTGCTGATCGGAGAGGGCGCCTTGCTTGGCGCGCGGCTCACGGCCAATCCCGACATTCACGGGGTTTGCTTTACCGGATCGACGGCAACAGCCAAACGCATCGCCGCAAGCCTGGCCGGCAGCGGCCGCGCGGCAATCCCGTTTATCGCTGAAACCGGCGGCATCAATGCCATGATCATAGATTCAACAGCGCTTATGGAGCAGGCTGTGCAAGATGTGATCGCGTCTGCATTCCAAAGCGCGGGCCAGCGTTGCTCGGCTTGCCGGCTGGTCGCGGTTCAGGAAGATATCGCCGAAGACTTCATCACCATGCTGTCAGGGGCAATGGCACAATTGGAAATCGGCAATCCTGCCAATCTGTCCACAGATATCGGTCCGGTCATCGATGCTGATGCCAGGCAGATGATCGAGGATTATATCGCCAGCTCCCGCAAGACGTTCGGTGTACTTGCAGAGAAGACATCCGGCAGCTTGGCCGAAACAGGACATTTCGTGTCGGCCATAGCATTTGAAATTGGCGGTATTTCCGACGTGACGCGTGAAGTGTTCGGGCCGGTTCTTCATGTCTTGCGGTTTGGCAGCGGCGAGATCGAGGCGATCGTGGATCAGATAAATGCGTTGGGGTTTGGCTTGACCATGGGACTGCATACAAGGCTCGACGCCCGTATCGAAGCGGTCGCAAAACGTGCCCATGTCGGCAATCTTTACGTCAACCGGAACCAGATCGGCGCTGTCGTCGGGGTCCAGCCATTCGGCGGCGAAGGTCTCTCCGGCACAGGGCCAAAGGCGGGCGGCCCGCACTATCTGTTCCGGCTTTCAAAGCGGCCAGACGTGCCCGTTGAAAACGCCGGTTCGGCCGTGGCTGCAAGAGCTGCCGCAAAGCCTGAACTGAGCGAACAGGGCGCCGAAATCATCGACGCAGCCCGCCGCGCACAAGCTCAATGGGTTGACCAGTTTAGCCAGGCCGAGCGGACAAAACGCCTCGACGAAATTTTTGCAAACCATCTTATTCCATCGGAACTGCAAGCCTTCAAAGTGGAACAGTCGATGAAATTGCCTGGGCCAACCGGCGAGGACAATACGCTGACATTGCATCCGCGCGGACTGCTTTACCTCTTGCCAGATGCAGATCCTTCGGCTGCCGCGCTGCAACTCGCCTTGGCGCTATATGCTGGCAATGCCGTGATCGTGGCGGAGGCGAATAGTTTCGGGCACCAGCTTGAGCCCCTCCTCGAAAAAATGCGTGATCATGAAATTCCGAAAGCTCTGGTCAGCCGTGTCTCAGCCGATCTGATGCCAACAATACTCGATGAGCCGATTGATGGCGTGATTGTCTCCATCAGTGATCAGGAACCGGTCGCCGCCCATCTCGCGGGGCGGGAAGGGGCAATCATTCCCGTGCTTACCCTCTCCGACGAACCGGAACGTTTCTATCATGAACGAACTTTGACCATCAACACCACAGCCGCAGGAGGCAATGCAACTTTGCTTGGTGGCCTCTAACACCTGCGAGCGCGCATCATGCAGGCTTATTGGTCCAGCTGTTTCGCCAGAATTGTGTCATCGAAAACCTTGCCGCCAATATTGAATTTCCGTGTACCGATGGAGACAAACGCGTGCTTTGCGTAAAAGCCTATAGCGCGCTGATTGTCTTCATAAGTGCCAAGCAGCAAGCGTGTGCAATGGCG
>CAZXXY010000160.1:0-4488 GCA_964644755.1 uncultured Hyphomonas sp.
CTCTCCGTGTTCACCGGATTCTCCCGCCTCTACCGTTTCAGTCGTGGCACCGTGCTCACCGTCTTCACCGCTACACGCAGCAAGCCCCGCTGTGCCCAGCATGACCAGTCCAAGGCCTAAGCCAGTCCATGTCTTGGGTTTAAACGTCATGCCTATCCTCCGAAATTTTCAACGAGTACTGATCTGACGGGATATTAGGCAATTGTGCCGAGCAAGTAAATGCGAATCGTTCGCATTTTGAATGCCGGACTGTAGAATATTGCACGTCCAAAGCCACTCGAACTAATCATCAATATTCGGGCTGCGCGCGCTTAACCGCATTATTCGGCCGCGACACCTTCAATGCATTCGACTTCTGCCCGGTTCACGAATGCCATGATCCCGTCTTCGAGATCACCATGCTTCAACGCTTTTATATCTGCCGCATAATCATGAAGCTGTTGCCATGGTTCCGATTTGCCCTCTTTGGGCAGCCGATCAACAGCGCGGGCAAAGTATCCGGATGTCAGTGGCACCATATCATTGACTTCGGCTTGCTCTTCAGGCGCACGGGGAACACAGAAATCGGCTCCGCTCTGTTCCAAGTGATTGATCAACCGGCAAACATATTGACTGGTCAAATCAGCTTTGAGGGTCCAAGAAGCATTGGTATAGCCGAACACGTTCGCAAAATTTGGCACATCCCGGTACATCAAGCCCTTATACGTCATCAGATCACCTGATCCGAGCGTTTGGCCGTCGACATCGAGCGTCATCCCGCCGAAAAGCTGAAGATCCAATCCTGTCGCCGTCACGATCAGGTCAGCTTCCAGCACATCTCCTGATCGCAATTTGATCCCTTGCTCGACAAACCTGTCGATATGGTCGGTTTTTATCGATGCCGCTCCCGATTTCAGGCTGTTGAAGAGGTCGTTGTCGGGAACAAGGCACAGACGCTGCTCCCACGGATTGTAACGCGGAGTGAAGTCCCGCTCGATATTGAAGTTCTCGCCGAGTTCTTTGCGGACCATATCGAGCAGCTTCTTTTTAACTTTTTCCGGGTGGCTTTGTGTTCTGTCATAAAAGAAGCGGCCAAGCTTGATATTCTTCCATCGGGCCGCGGCGTAGGCCCATTTTTCTGGCAGGATGCGACGCATGATGTTTGCGATGCGGTCGTTGGATGGGCGCGAGACCACATAGGTTGGAGAGCGCTGCAACATTGTCACATGAGCGGCCTGTTTTGCCATTTCGGGAACCAAAGTGACAGCGGTGGCTCCACTGCCGATGATGACCACCTTCTTTCCGGCGTAATCAATGTCTGAAGACCATTTTTGCGGATGGGCAATCTCCCCCCGATAGTCATCCATACCTTCGAAATCCGGTGTGTAGCCGGCCTCATAATTGTAGTAACCGGAACACATAAACAGGAAGCGACCAGTCATGTCGCGACTGCCGTCGCCATCGCGGACAGTAAGGGTCCACAGAGCATCTGCGCTGGACCAACTCGCGGCGATCACTCGATGATCAAACTTGATGTGTCGCTCTAAATCATATTCTGTCGCCGTTTCCCGAACATATTTGCGAATGCTTGGTCCGTCGGCAATAGCTTTAGCTTCGGTCCACGGCTTGAAGACGTAGCCAAGCGTGTGCATATCGCTATCGGATCGGATGCCGGGATACCGGAACAGGTCCCACGTCCCGCCAATAGAGTTACGTCCTTCCAGAATTGCAAATGTCTTGTCAGGACAGTGCTCTTGAAGATGCACAGCTGCGCCTATGCCTGATAGACCAGCGCCAACGATGATAACATCTACATCTGCATTCATCATATCAATGTTCTCCAAACGCCGTCGCCTGAATATTGAATCTATCTGGTTTTGTTCACAAACTCAATGATGGCCTGTGACAAGGCTTCGGGCTGATCTTCCTGAAGGAAGTGCCCGCCCCCTTTGATGGTGACATGATCAACGCCTTTTGCACCCGGTATCCGTCTCTGAAAGACCGCTTCGCCGCCGCGGCTGACAGCATCACCATCGCTGAAAGCCGTGAGCACCGGCTTGTCAAAAGCTTCAAGAACTTTCCACGCAGCATCATTGTCCTCGCGGGCGCTCTGATGGTGCGGCAACAATGGAACGAGAGACGGAAATGCGCGCGCTCCTGCAACATAGGATTGGTCGGGAAATGGTGCTACATATCCTTCGAGCACTTTCTCATCTTCAATGTTTGACAACAAGCCAAAGACGTCACGGATTGAAAAGTCTGGCGACTCCGCAGCGTACTTCACCCAGTAAAGAAACGCGCCCGGAGCGCCGCCCGCAAATTGCTCTATTACCTCTGCGGCGCTCGGCACGGGGATCGATGGGTATATTTGCCCCAACATAGCCGACATCTCTGGCGAGACCGTCTGTGAGTCAGGCAATGCCGTATTCGCGACAATAAGGCGGGCAAAGTGCTCCGGAAAATTAGCCGCCAATCTTAGCCCAATGAGCCCGCCCCAGTCCTGGCAAACAAGATTTACATTTGTTAGCCCAAGTTTGGTGAACCATTGGCTCATCCAATCTACATGGCCGGCATATGTATAGTCGTCCACCTGCGAGAGTTTATCAGAGCGGCCAAAGCCGATGAGATCAGGCGCGATAACCCGGAACCCCGCGGCCGTCAGGAACGGGATCATTTTACGGTAAAGGTACGACCAGCTTGGTTGGCCATGCATGCACAGAACGACTTCCCCATCACTCGGCCCTTCGTCGAGGTAGTGAATACGCATCTGCGTATCAGGATCTTTGTCGACGTCGATGTAGTTGGGCTGATAAGGGTATCCGCTAAGATTGGAAAAACGCGAATCATCTGTTCTCAATATGCTCATTGCAGGCTTCCTTTGTTCAACAATTCTACAAGAGGCCACCCGCGCGGCTTCGTCAAATATGCCGTAAGGGCAAGACGGAATTCCGCGCAAAAAAAAGCTGGCCCATTGGCCAGCTAAGGTAAAGCAAGAAGGACGTTGTCAGGATCAGAGGGAAATTCCTCCAGGTCCGAATAGACAACAATTGTTTAATGCCACAACCTATCTGAACAGAACTCGGTACAGTCCGTTCATATTCGTTCAGAAACGCAAAAAAAGCCGGCTTTATGCCCTTTTTTATGGATCACGAGTAAATATCGCCTCGAAACTCCGCAAGTTCATCCCGTTTTTCAAATAGTTGGCAGGGGTCAGGTTTGTCGCTTTGATCATTGCACGTTCTAGCTGGCGACCATTGTCTCCCTCGATCGACGGGCTCACATCAAAATCCAGAATATTGATACAGCCAGTATCTTGTTCGAAACCGGCGCTGGCACCTAGTGGAGCATTTAATACAGAGGTCAGAATCAGCCTGTTCACGCCTTCGTGGGCTACGATCAAAGCTGTCGCCCAATCCGGTCTTGCGAGCAGCAGGTTCAATCCCCGAATAATCCGTTCATTTGCGTCGGCGAACAATTCTCCGCCCGGCAGAAAAGTCGCCCCGTCTTCTCCGGCGCGGTCGAACTGCTCGCTCATGACATTGGCGAGTTGAGCCGCACTTTCGAAATGGATGTACTGCCCACTGCGCAGTTCTTCAAACAGTGGTTCAGTTTCCAGTGCCAGTTCGTTCTTACGTTCGGCCAACACCAATTCCGCGGTCTGATTGGTTCTTAATAATCCTGACGAAAGCGCGATGTCCAAGTTTACGTCCCGCAAGGCCCGTCCCGCTGAGCGCGCTTCTTCGCGGCCACGTTCAGTCAACCGCGCACGGGTTGGATCCCCGCTCTCCAATACTTCCGACGACATGTAATCGACAAAGCCATGACGCATTAAATATATCCGGCGGCGCGCCGTCGTACCTGCAAGAGTGCGCATAACTAGGTCAATCCCCAATCGGCCAGAATTTCTGCGCGATGTTCACCGCTAGCCGCCGGCGGACGCTGCACAGCACCGGGTGTTTTCGAGAACCGCGGCGCCGGCGCAGGTTGGACAATGCCTTCAACCTCTACAAAGGTCTCTCTGGCCTTATTGTGCGCATGGTTCGGCGCCTCTGCCATAGACAGGACAGGGGCGAAGCAAACATCAGTCCCCTCCATAATATCGCACCATTCATCGCGGGTCTTCGTCTTGATGACATCTGCGATTTTGGCCTTGAGCGTCGGCCATTCGGCTCTGTTCATTTGTTGGGAAAATGCCTCGTCATTCAGCCCTGCATGCTTCAACAATAAGGCATAAAACTGTGGTTCAATTGAGCCGATGGACACCCAGCCGCCATCTGCGCATTCGTATGTATCGTAGAAGTGGGCGCCGCCATCAAGCAGATTAGCCTCACGATCATCTGTCCACATCCCCATCGCGCGCATACCGTAAAACATGGATGCTAGCGATGCAGCCCCGTCAGTCATGGCGCAATCTATCACTTGTCCCTCGCCTGAACTCTTTGCGTGAATTATCCCCGCGCAAAGACCGAAAGCCAAATAGAGTGCCCCGCCGCCATAATCGCCGACCAA
>CAZXXY010000161.1:0-4485 GCA_964644755.1 uncultured Hyphomonas sp.
GGGTCTGTGACAGGTGAAAGCCGCGAAGATCTAAAGACCCGATTGCGCACAGGAACGGTTGTGACAACCGATGACCGGAACTGGGAGTTACGGATAACCGAGACCGCGCGACGGTTCAATCAGTCACGCGCCATTGCCATTGATATGGAAAGCGCAACGATTGCAGCGAACGGGTTTCGAATGCGGGTGCCGTATGGGGTTTTGCTGTGCGTGTCGGACAAGCCGATGCATGGCGAGATCAAATTGCCCGGGGCTGCGAACCGATTCTATGAGCGGGCCATTGGTGAGCACATTCGGATTGGCATCGAGGCGCTTGAACGCTTGGCTGCGGATGGCGGGGCGACACTGCATTCACGTAAGCTCAGGGCGTTTGACGAACCTCCTTTCCGCTAGAGGTTTGGTAGGCTGGTCAAAGCAGAGGCTGCGCGCTATGCACGGGCAGCAGAACAGAAAGCTTTGACATGTATGACCTCTTGCCTGATCGCATAAAACCGCTCGAGGGTGTTCGGAATTTTCGTGATTTTGGCGGATACGCTTCGCGCCATGGCGGGCAGGTACGCTCGGGTGTTCTGTTCCGCTCGGGCCACTATGCGGAAGCTACGCAGGCCGATATAGCGACAGTTGAAGGGCTTGATATTGATCTGCAAGTCGATTTGCGCAGGCCCGATGAGCGCGAACGTATGCCGGGGAAATGGTCGGGTTCGAACCTGATCACCCATGATGGAGGCCGCGAAACGGACGCGCCACACCAACGCTTTCTCGAGCGGGTCGAAGCGAGTGCCGAGAAGGCGGACAACTGGATGAACGAGTATTATCAGGCAGCGCCGTTCAAGCCGCATCATCAGGCTATGTTCTCCCGCTGGTTTCAAAGTCTGGCGGATTGCGAGTCCGGCGCGCTGGTCAATTGTGCTGCGGGTAAGGACCGGACGGGGATTCTTTGTGCCCTGACCCATCATATTCTCGGTGTTAGCGATGGGGATATTTTCGCCGATTATGAGCTCACCAATGTGGCGGCCAAAGTCGATGACCGGATTGGGGAAGCGCGGGAGTATTTCAACAAGCTTCTCGACAAGACTTATGACGATGATGTCTACCGGCCGTTTCTCGGGGTGCGGGTGAGGTATCTGGAGACAGCTGTGGACGCGATTCGCAAAGATGCAGGATCACTCGATGCCTATCTCGAAAACGCGCTCGGTGTGAACGATGCGCTACGGGCGCGCCTTGTCGGGAGATTGGTCGTCTAGGCGGAGGTTTCGGCGGCGCGTCGGGCCTGCAAGATTTTCTCCGTCCGGTGAAAGTCGCCAACATTGTCGACATCAATCGGCGCGTCGGCGAATGGCATGCGGACGGGGGTCAGTTTTATGTTCCAACGCTTGGAGAGATGGGCTGCAAGGCCATCGAGCGTTGCGAGGCTGAATTTGTACTTGATCAGGAAACCCAGGCCGAACGCTTTCAGAATCCGCTCGGGTTTCTTACCGAATTGTCCGCCCGTCTCGAACGCCCTTGCGGCTTCGACAGCTTTGTCGCTTAGAACAGCGTAGAGGTTGCAGCTCGACCATCCGCCGTCGCGCAGGTCATGAAAAGCACGCTTGCCATCAGGATAGGCTTTCAGGATGACGTCTGCCGGGGTCATGGCGACGGCTGCGTCGCTCTCTCCAGACCAGACTTGCGTGCAGAAATGATCGACCATCTCGGTTGTGTGAAGGGCGTTGTCTCCGGTTGATATGAGCAGGGGATAGGGGGCTTCAATAGTATTGACCGCGTGGGTGACGCTTTGAAAAAGGTCTGACTGGCTCTGGGTGAATTCAATCTCGCCAGCAGCAAACATCTCGGCAAGCGCAGGCGTCTGCCGCAAAAGGTCTTCGCTTTCAATCGAGACAATGATCCGTCCGATATGCGCGCTCGCTTTAAGTTCACGAACGACGCGTTCTAGCATCACCATGCCGTCAATTTCGACAAGACATTTATGTGTCGCCTGTTGAAGTTGGGCAACGGCATCCTCGGCGCCTTGGCGGCTGGCGGAAAGGACAAGGGCGGTCATGAGCTGCATGGGTCAGGCTCCGTCTGGAAGGCTAGAAGATTGCTGTGTTTGGACCCGGAGCTGATGGCCTAAGGCGCGGGCTTGTCGGGGATCGGATAGGTTTGAGAGAGTGGTGCGAAGCGCGGCAAATGCATCAGGCGCACCGGTGGCAGATAGGCAGGCATCGAACTTTTCGAACAGTTGAGCCAAAGACATTGGCGAGGCTTTGGAACCAACAGGCATTTTTATCTGTATGCTGTGTGATTTTCCGTCCAGAGTCTCGACATGGACTTCGGTTGGAAACTCGGATTCCATTTTGGGGACATAGTCTTTTCGTATTTTCGGGAAGAAGCTGCGGATGTCCTGTCTGGCAATCGCGGCGTCTGTGAAATCTGCCAGTGTGACCATGCCTGATTTCAGGCCTGCGGCGAGGTTGTATTCGAGCGAAAATTTGGCTTCAGCTTCATTGGTGGGCTGATCATACATCAAATTTTTCAAGTGGCTTTCGGGTGCTCTGACCAATATTTCTCTAGTATTTTCAGGGGTTAACGCATGTTTTTCACGCAAGGCAAGGAGGCCGTCGAGTGCCCTGTGAACGCTGCCGCAATTGGGGAAGCGTTTGATTTTTAAACCATAGGCTTCGATGTGTAATGGATCGCCAATATCGCCGCCGGAGAATGTCACGGTCTGGCCGTGCTCTGCCGCGCCGCGCATTTGTTCGGCCAATGCTTCCACGTCCGGGCCGACCATCAGAGTGCGCAAGCTATTGGGACCATCAAGCGTATCGGCCCCTGCGGTTAATCCTGCGCGGGCCAGGAGCGCTGATTGTACGCCGCCAGAGGCTGCAAATCCGGCATGGAGAGGTTTTGTCTCTGTGCCGAACTGACTCATGAAGCCGCCCGCGCGGCTGGTGGACATGGAAATGGCGTTTGCTGTTTCATCAACGCCGAGCCTCATGACGCGTGCGCAACCGGCCGCAGCGCCTATGGCGCCCATCGTTGCGGTCGCATGCCAGCCCCGATTGCGGTGGAATGGATTGACCGCCTGTCCCACCCGACCCATGATTTGCAGACCGACAATATAACCATCGACCATGTCAGCCAAACTGGCATCCTCCTGCTCGGCTATGGCGAGCAATGCCGGGATCAGGACGGCGCTGGCATGGGCTTTGGCGGGATCAAAATTATCGTCAAAATCGAGCGCGTGAGCACAGGTGCCATTGTAAAGCGCGGCCCATGGTGCTGACAGGGTTTCAGCACGTCCGACGAGGGTGCAGGGGCCATCTCCCCATTGGCCGATCCCCGTCCATAATTTGCCAGCGACACCTGATACGCTCCCTGCGAGCATACAGCCAAGTGTATCAATCATTGCCATATGGGCTGTCGATATTGCAGCTTCTGACCAATCAGGCGGCACATTGGAGGTCCAGTGCGCCAAGGCGGTTAGTGGAGATTGTGAAGGATCGGGCATAACTCTCAATATATTCTACAGATTCAGTAATCAAAAGCGTTTTTAGCTTCACGATTTGGCAGGGAAGGGTACAGTGACGGGATTGCCGAGCGCTTTCAAGTTCGGTTTGGGATAAAGAGGCAAAGGAATTCCGATGATGTTTGATGACCGCGTATCTTATGAGCATGACCAGAAGACATATGATGGTCATTTCGTTCACCCGGGCGGCGAAGACCGACCGGTTGTATTGGTTGCACACGCATGGGGCGGGCTTTCCGATTTCGAGATCGGGGCTGCTAGACGGCTTGCGGGCAATGGCTATGCCGCTTTTGCGATGGATGTTTATGGATCTGGCCAACGCGGCGAGACACAAGAAGAGTGTCAGGCGCTGATGGGACCGCTGGTCGGCGACAGGGCCGAGCTCCAGGCCCGTCTTGGGCTGGCCATCGAGACGGCCAAGAATCTGGACGGGGTGGATGCGTCGCGCGTTGCGGCGATCGGATTTTGCTTTGGCGGACTGAGCGTGCTCGATATGGCGCGCATGGGCGCGGACGTTAAAGGTGTGGTCTCCTTCCACGGCCTCTTCATGCCGGCGGCCAATATTCCGGCCCCGAAAATCAGCACCAAAGTGCTCGCGCTACATGGCTGGAAAGACCCCATGGCGACGCCTGAGAATGTTATGGAGTTCTCCAGAGAGATGACCGAAGCGGGTGCAGACTGGACGCTGAACGCTTATGGCAATGCGGTTCATGCCTTCACAAATCCTGCCGCCGATGGCAGCTCAAGCGGGATAGCCTATCACGCGGAAGCAGAGCGTCGATCATGGGCGGCCTGCGAGGATTTCCTGCAAGAAGTGCTCGGCGTTTAGGTCGGCTCGAGCGCGGTTTTTTCGCGTTGGTAAAAATCTGCACGTTTTGTGATGGCGAGACGCTAGGCTTTGGGCTAGAAGGTCGGCAATGAAAATATGTGCTGGAGACATTTCTAATGGCCAATAAGATTTATTCTGATGCGGAGGC
>CAZXXY010000162.1:0-4428 GCA_964644755.1 uncultured Hyphomonas sp.
CAGGCGGGGTCGACAGCTCCGTCGCAGCGGTTCTGATCCATGAAGCGATCGGCGAGCAACTAACGTGCGTCTATGTCGATCATGGCCTGATGCGTGCGAATGAAAGCGAAGAAGTCGTCAGCCTGTTCCGCGAGCATTACAATATCCCGCTCGTCCACGTTGATGCCTCGGACATGTTCCTCGGTGATCTCGCAGGCGTCTCCGATCCTGAACGCAAGCGCAAGATTATTGGCGGCCTGTTCATCGACGTGTTCGAAGCCGAAGCCAAAAAGATCGGCGGCGCAGATTTCCTCGCCCAGGGCACACTCTACCCGGATGTGATTGAAAGCGTTTCCGCCATTGGCGGCCCGTCCGTCACCATCAAATCCCACCACAATGTTGGCGGCTTGCCAGAGCGCATGAACATGAAGCTCGTCGAGCCATTGCGCGATCTGTTCAAAGACGAAGTCCGCGCGCTTGGCCGCGAGCTTGGTCTGCCTGACGCCTTTGTCGGGCGTCACCCGTTTCCCGGGCCAGGCCTTGCCATTCGCATCCCCGGCGAGATCACCCGCGAAAAAGCCGACACGCTGCGCAAAGCCGACGCCATCTATATCGACGAGATCAAAAAAGCCGGCCTCTATGATGAAATCTGGCAAGCCTTCTCCGTCCTCCTGCCAGTCAACACAGTCGGCGTTATGGGCGACGAGCGGACCTATGAAGCAGTTCTGGCTTTGCGGGCAGTGACATCAACTGACGGCATGACGGCGGATTACTATCCCTATGAACATGACTTCCTCGGCCGCGTCGCAACGCGGATCATCAACGAAGTCAAAGGCGTCAACCGCGTCGTCTATGACATCACCTCGAAACCGCCTGGCACAATCGAGTGGGAATGATCTGCCAGTTCACAAGTCCCCAAGAGCGACTTGTTGCCCGTGAAAGCTTGGTCTAGGACAACACTCCTGGCCGCTAGATAAAGATCAGACCCGCCCATGCTCTCTGAAGTCATCAATGCTATCGCCTATCGCGACCCAAGCCAGCTACCGCTGGTTCTGGCTCTGCTGACGCTGACCTTTGGCCTGATCTACTACCTCAAAGGCCGGACATGGGCCTTTGTCTATCTCGCCTTGATCCCGTTTCTGAACTGGACCTTCGGCCAAGCCCATCACATCATGCAGCCGGTTCCGTTTATCGAAGACGCCATGTTCAACCCGATCACGATCATGACGGGTCTGGTCTTCGTCGTGCGTGACTTCGCCCAGCGCGAAATGGGCCACAAAATCCTGCTCGTCATGGCGCTGGCGATCGGTTGGTCCTTCTATTATGCCTATCCCCCGATCGCGATTGCTTCGGCGGCAGCCTATGCCATCTCCGAAACCGTCGACTGGTCATTGTTTACATTCACAAAATTCCGGCTCTCAACACGCGTGTGGGTGTCTTCAGCGCTGGCCAGTCCGATCGATACGGTGGTCTTTCTATACGGCGCCAGCTTTACCGACCCGACCCAGTTCACCATCTGGAATGTCATTTTCATGATTATCGGCAAGATGATCGGGGCAACCATCATCTTTTACATGCTGCGAAAACGCGAAAACGCCAATGATCCGCGCTTTGTCAGGCCTGCTGACAGCTAGGAGGTCAACCCGCACCTTCCCCGACACAGAACAAATCTTTCCCAATCAGGAAAACAGTGTACAGTTGAATCTATGGAAAAATACTGGCCAAAGATCAACTCGTTCGAAACCGTGATGAGCACGGCAAAGCAAGGGGCTATTTGGGGCTTGGCTTTCTCTGCCATGATAGGTTTGGGTCTCGTCCTGACGGCTTTTGACGTTCTGCCCAATGAAGATTCAAAACTAGCGACCCTCATCGGCATCGCCATAGAACTGTGTTTGGTCCTGTTTTTTACATGGCGCGTTTCTTCCGGAAAAGGATATGTCAGCGCAGTTCTTTTACTGCTCTTATTCATCGTCGAAATCGTTGCCAAAATCTTTGATGGCACAGCCAGTGTGTTCTGGATCGTATTTTACGGATTCGCATTTTTAGGGCTGGTAAACGGCGTACGGGCGACTTTTGCATACAAGAAATATGCGGCCTCGGAAAACATCGTGGAGGCGTTCTAGCCTAGACCGCCACCAAGCCTTTAATATGCGGATGCGGGTCGTAATCGACGAGCGTGAAATCATCAAAATCCCAACCGTAAAGATCAGTTTTGTCCGGATTCAGGATGATTTGAGGAAGACTGCGCGGGGTCCGGCTAAGCTGTAGTTCAGCCTGCTCGACATGGTTTAAATACAAATGCGCATCGCCAAATGTGTGGACAAACTCGCCCGGCTCAAGCCCCGTCGCCCGCGCCAACATCAGCGTTAGCAGCGCATAGGACGCAATATTGAACGGCACACCAAGGAATATGTCCGCCGAGCGCTGATAGAGCTGACAGGACAATTTCCCCTCCATCACCGAAAACTGGAACAGGCAGTGACATGGCGGCAAAGCCATATCGTTCACATCCGCCGGATTCCAGGCTGACACAATCAACCGCCGCGAATTCGGATTGGTCTTGATCTCGTTGAGCAGCCAGTCAATCTGGTCAATCACACGGCCATCAGGCGCAGCCCATGAGCGCCATTGCTTGCCATAAACCGGTCCCAAATCACCGTTCTCATCGGCCCATTCATCCCAGATCCGCACACCGTTCTCCTGCAAATAGGCAACATTCGTGTCGCCTTTCAAGAACCAGAGCAATTCATAGATAATTGACTTCAAGTGCAGTTTCTTCGTCGTCAGCATCGGAAACCCGGCGCCAAGATCAAACCGCAACTGCCGCCCAAAAACAGCGCGCGTACCTGTACCCGTCCGGTCGGCTCGCTCTACGCCCTTGGTCAGCGTTTCATTCAGTAGATCAAGATATTGCTGCACATTAATTTCCTTACGACTCGGCTGACAGAGACTACCCGCCTCCGCTGACAAGGTTCAAGTCAATCACGGTAGCCGCCGCTGATTTATTGTTAATACGGTCTTGCGACCCACCCCCAAAACTATCTGTTCAGTCTAACCCCGCCTAAAACTGTTTCTGGCATTGTCACCCCGAGAATTGCTCCCGTGGGGGGAGGATTAGTAAGGGCGAATGACATGATCTTTAATAGAAAATTCCTTAAGTTCGACGCGTATCTGCAAGAAACATCAGGAAACGTTGCCATTATCGCGGCGCTCGCGATCATTCCAATCCTATCCGTGGTTGGGTTCGCTGTGGATTGGCAACTGGTCGTGACCAAGAAGAACACCGTCCAGCATACGCTCGACGCCACCTTGATCGCCGCCGCCCGTGACAGACAGGCTGGCGCATCTGAAAACCAAGTTCGCGTTGATTCAAACTTGGAGTTTGCAGCATTGATGGGGGCGAACGACCCGAAATTGGCATGCAGTGAGGTAGAGCTCACCTTCGCAGACGACACAGAAGAGATTGACGCACAAGTTCACTGTGTACAACCGACCACACTGTCGGCGATCTTTGGCCGAACAGAAGTCGAATTTACGGTCGAGACCGCCTCGACATTCGGTGTTGGACAGGTTGACGTCGCCTTCGTTTTCGACCTCTCCGGTTCGATGAACACGGATGGCCGCCTGGATGCCCTAAAAGAGTCAGCGGCCATTGCTGTTGAAGCCTTGTTGCCCGAAGATGGGGAAAACAACGAAGAAGTTCGTATCTCCATTGCCACCTACAATCACTCGGTCAACGCTGGCCAGTTCTTTGAGGATACCACCGACGAGTTGCGCCGGCCAAGTCGAATGGAATCATCCGAGGGTGTCGAAGACATGTACGAAGATGAAATCCTCGGTGTTGTTCAGATCGATAGCTTCAATAATCGCCGATTCTTTGACTATGAGACTGTTAGAGAAAGAAACGATGACAGGTTCAGCGATTGGGCTGCCCGGTTCTATTTCGACAGCACGTGTGTCTACAACCGCCTCGGCGACGACGCCTTTACAGACGCACGGCCAGATGATGGCGACGGAGTCTTCGCGGCGCACCCGCTCTGGGAACATTTTGCAGGCAGCGACGATCGCAACCGCCCTGACGAATTTGAATCAAAAGAAGACGGTCAGGCTGAGATTGAAGATCAGGACGGCCAGGTCCGCCGCGGTGAGGACGGACGCAATTCCGGTCTCGTGAACGTCAGCAATAGCGACGATGACGTCAACAGTGAAGGCTCCTTCACGCAAGGCATTCGCTTCAATGGCAATATCAATGACGGGGCCAGCCTGACGTCCTGTCCGGAGACCGAGCCCTTGCCGCTGACAGAAGACCGCACTGACCTTCTGGACTATATCGACGGAATGCAGGCAAGCGGCGGGACTGCAGGTCACCTCGGTATCGCTTGGGGCTGGTACTTGATATCACCAGAGTGGGATAGAGTCTGGCCAACAGCGTCACGCCCAACCGAGTAT
>CAZXXY010000163.1:0-4396 GCA_964644755.1 uncultured Hyphomonas sp.
CGCCGTTTGCGCGATATGAATACGCCGGTCGAGGGGACGATTTCCGGCGCACGGACATTTGATATTCAGGACCGCGGCAACGGTTTTTTCGTTCTCGAAATGACCGAGGCGGCGCGTGATGCGCTGGTGTCTGATGCCCAACGCAAGACGATTGAAATTGTCCGCCGCAGGGTTGACCCTGATGGTGTTAAAGAGATTTCGATCCAGCCGCAGGGCGACAACCGGATTGTGCTTGAGGCGCCGGGTGAAGATGACCCGCAAGCCTTGAAAGGGATTCTCAGCCAAGCCGGACGGATGACGTTCAATCTGGTCGATAGCAGCCAGACGGCTTTGCAGGCGGCGCTGAACGGGCGGGTGCGTCCGGGCTATAAATTGGTGCGCGATGTGCAGGGCAGTCCCTATCTGATCAATCTATCGCCGATCGTAACAGGATCGGATATTGCCACGGCCAATCCCGGCTTTGATTCACGGGACAATTCGCGGACGGTTGACTTCCGGCTCAGCGGATCGGGGGCGAAGCGATTTGGCGATGCGACGGTGCAGAATATTGATCAGGTGTTCGCGATCGTGCTCGATGATCTGGTGATGTCAGCGCCGGTTATTCGCGAACCGATCTATGGCGGCAATGTGCAAATCTCTGGTGGCGGGTTCACCGAAGAACGGGCGCGGGAACTGGCGGCGATTATTGAAGCGGGCGAGCTGCCGGCCAAGCTGGAATTTATTCAGGAGCGGACCGTGACGGCGCTGCTGGGGGAAGATTCTATTCGCGCTGGTGCGGCCGCATCGGTGATTGGTTTGATCCTTGTGGCGATATTTATGGTGCTGGCTTATAGCCGCCTCGGTATTTTCGCGGTGTTCTCGCTGTTTATCAACATTGTGCTGATCCTCGGTGCCTTGTCAGGCATTGGCGCGACGCTGACCTTGCCGGGTATTGCCGGTATCATTCTGACCATCGGGATGGCGGTGGATGCCAATGTGCTCGTGTTCGAGCGGATACGTGAGGAGACGCGGGCCGGACGCGGCGCGATGACGGCGGTGCAGGCGGGCTATGAAAAAGCGCTGGGCACCATTCTCGATGCGAACATTACGACCTTTATTGCCGCGGCAATCCTGTATGTGTTGGGGTCTGGTCCCGTCAGCGGATTTGCGGTGACATTGGCGATCGGTATTGTGACCTCTGTGTTTACGGCCTTCGTTGTCACCCGCTGGTTCACCTCGATCTGGCTACACTGGTCCAAACCCAAAAAACTTAAGCTTTAGGAGCTCTTCTCATGTTCATGAAATACGTTCCTGACAGTTCAAGTTTCGGCTTTATGAAGCTGCGCATGCTGACCTTTATCGTGTCATGTGTTGGTATCGTCTTGTCGATCTTCCTGATTGCGACACAAGGGTTGAACCTTGGTATCGATTTTAAAGGCGGCTCGGTGATCGAGACGACCAAGCCGGAAACCGTTCAGATTGAAGATGTGCGGGCCTCGCTTGGTGGTCTGGGCCTTGGTGAAGTGGTGATCAATGAAGCGCGCGGCACGGGCGTTGAGGATACGACCATTCTTGTCGTCCGGATTGCGACGCAGGATGCCCCTGCGGATGAGGTTGAAGCGGCCCAGCAGGCCGCAACCGATCTCGTGGTTAACACGCTGACCGAAGCGTATCCGGCGACGGATGCAGGCGAGGGTCTTGTTGTGTTGAGCCGTGCCAGTATCGGGCCGAAAGTGTCTGGCGAGCTGTTCAAATCGGGGATTACGGCGCTGATTGTGGCTCTGGCTCTTATGCTGCTCTATATCCGGTTCCGGTTTGACTGGCAGTTCTCGCTTGGTGCTGTGGCGGCACTGACGCACGATGTTATTCTGACAATTGGTGTGTTCTCCGGATTGCAGCTGGAATTTAACCTGACGACGATTGCGGCGCTTCTGACCATTATCGGTTATTCGATGAATGATACGGTGGTGGTGTTTGATCGCGTGCGCGAAGAGTCGCGCAAATATAAGCAGATGCCGAACCGCGAACTGGTGGATTTCGCCCTGAATGGCACGCTGTCACGGACCTTGCTGACCTCTGTGACAACATTGCTCGCATTGCTGGCGATTTTCATTCTTGGCGGGCCAGTGCTGCGCGGGATGTCATTTGCGTTGATCTGGGGCGTTGTTGTCGGAACCTACTCGTCGGTGTTCGTCGCCTCGTCTCTATTGCTTACGCTGCCGGATGGCTGGCGTCACGGTAAGAAAAAAGCTGACGATGTGGTTGGGTTTCAGGGCGTCGACTAGAAGCCTTCTGTGCCGCGCTCGTCCGGATGGGCGTCGAGATAGTCCCGCTTGAAACTTGCCGAGGTCTGGTGCTGGCCATCGGGCGACCAGCCTGGCGGCCCCAGAAAGCGGCCGGGCCAACGCCAGATGCGGTATCCGTCGCGCCATAGATCTTTGAGCAAGGCGCCATATTCATGTGTCGCAACGATGAGCGGGTTGTGTGTGGTGAGCGGGGCGACGAGCCCATAGTCGGGCTTGTCCCGCTCAAGCTCTGGCACGAAACTGCCGAACATCCGGTCCCAGATGATGAGAATGCCGCCATAATTTGCGTCGAGATAGCGGGCATTTCGGCCATGGTGGACCCGGTGATGGGACGGCGTGTTGAAAAGATACTCGATCGGGCGGGGGAGGCGGTCAATCGCTTCGGTGTGGATCCAGAACTGGTAGAGCAGGTTCACCCCGCCAGCGAACGCCACCATCGCCGGATGAAAGCCGAGCAGCATTTGCGGCGTGCCGATGATGACCAGACCGGAGATTGGTCCCGTCCATGGCTGGCGCAGGGCCGTGGTCAGATTGTACTGGTTCGAGGAATGGTGGATGACATGATTGGCCCAGAACCAGCGGACCCGATGCATGAAGCGGTGCTTCCAGTAATATTGGAAATCATTCAGGACCATCAGCACGGCAAAGCTCAACAATGAGAACTCGATCTCGAAAAAGCGGAACCGCCATGCGAGCAGGGCGACGGCGCCTGCGATAAAGCCGAACAGAACCCCGGAGACAGCGCTGCCTACGCCCATGGCCATGGAGGTCCATGCGTCCCTGGTGTCATATGTCCCGCGTGCACGGTGCTTGGCGACGGCCCACCATTCGAGCGCGACGAAGAAGAGGAAGGCGGGAACGGCCAGAAGTGTGGGGTCTGGAAAGTTGGGCATGGTCGCAAGACAATAGAACCCAATGGCAGGGAAGGCCAAGACTTACCTTGCGACAGGCCTTGACCTTCCTTCCTGCGGGACCCCCAATAGTTTCTGATATTTTAGACAAATGAGGAATACGCCATGAGCCTGCCTGATTTTGAGACCATCTCGCTCGACATTGACGATGGCATCGCCACGCTGACCCTGAACCGGCCGGAAAAAATGAACGCGTTCACCGGCAAGATGATGCAAGAGATCATTGCGGCCTTTGATATTACCGATGCCGATGACGAGGTTGGCGCGGTGATTGTGACCGGCAGCGGCGAGCGGGCGTTTTGCGCCGGTGCGGACCTGTCAGAGGGAGCGAAGACGTTCGACTATGAAGCGCGGGCGCAAACCGGCGAGGTTGGGCGGATCAGCGAAGAAGACATTCGGCGCGATGGCGGCGGGCGGGTCACTTTGCGGATTTATGAAAGCCTGAAGCCGGTGATCGGGGCAATCAATGGCGCCGCCGTGGGCATTGGTGTGACGATGCAGCTGCCCATGGACATCCGGATTGCGTCCGACACAGCGCGGTTCGGATTTGTGTTTGCGCGGCGCGGGATCGTGCCGGAAGCGTGTTCGTCCTGGTTCCTGCCGCGTCTGGTCGGGATCAGCCGGGCGCTTGAATGGTGTTATTCGGGCAAAGTGTTTGATGCGGAAGAGGCGCTTGATGGCGGCCTTGTCCGCGCGATTTATCCACAGGCTCAGCTGATGGACAAGGCGCGTGAAATGGCGCGCGAAATTATCGACAATACCGCGCCGGTCTCTGTTGCGCTGACACGGCAAATGTTGTGGCGGATGCTCGGGGCCGATCACCCGATGGAAGCGCATATTGTCGATTCTGCTGCGATTTTCGACCGCGGCCAGACCGATGATGCGCGAGAAGGGGTGATGAGTTTCCTCGAGAAACGTGCGCCGAAATACCCCGAGAAAGTTTCCAGCGGCTTGCCGAATTTCTGGCCATGGTGGAAAGAGGTGGCGTTTAAATGGATACGAAAATAGGGCGGCTCGCAAAAGAAATTGCAAGGCAGACGCATCTGCCCATTGCACATGCTGGCTCATATCGCTAAACCGCAATGATACTGCGCTGGAGAGGTGGCCGAGTGGCTGAAGGCGCGCCCCTGCTAAGGGCGTAAGGGTTCACGCCCTTCGAGGGTTCGAATCCCTTCCTCTCCGCCACATGATTCTATAAGT